>JAYSYJ010000023.1:0-22737 GCA_043727675.1 Fimbriiglobus sp. | reverse complement strand
GGCGGTCGTGCGGCGGCAGTTTTGCCAAAGCCAATTGAACGCGGATGAACTCGGCCCGGCCGGTGTCACCCGATTCTTCAAGCCAATCCGCAAAGATCAGCCGGGGCGCATCGTCCTCCGGCTCCTCGCGGATCGGTTTCCAAAATCCTTCCCACGCCTGAATCATAACGGAGTCTAGCTCATGATTCCGGATCAACGACGATGGCGACTAACATAGAAAGGATTGAGCACGAGGAGAAATCTCGTTACGAACGGTGCCTTGTGAACTTAACACTCATTCGCGTGACCCGGCGGGCCATGGCGACCACGTTCGAGATCGCCATCCCGCAAGGGACGCCGCACGCCATCGACGCGGCTTCGGCGGCCCTCGATCTCATCGAAGAACTCGAACAGCAACTCACCACCTACCGCGACGATAGTGAAGTCTCACAACTCAATAGGATGGCCGCAGAAGAATCAGTCGTCGTCGATCCTGGTCTTTTCCAACTGCTGCAACGGTGCGCGACCTACACACTCGACTCGGCTGGAGCGTTCGAGATCGCCGTTGGTGCTCTGGTCGATGTTTGGGGGGTCTGCCAACGGGCCGGCCGCATTCCGAGTCCTGCGGAACTTGTCGAAGCAACCGCGTGCAGCGGTTTTCGCCATGTTGTGTTGAACGGCAGTCCCCTCGCACCGACCGTCCAATTTAGACGTGCCGGCTTGAAGCTCAACTTCGGTGCCATCGGCAAGGGTTATGCTCTAGATCGTGCTGCGGAACTTCTCCAGCGCGACTGGGGAATCGAGTCGGCTCTACTCCAAGGTAGTGGGAGCAGCATGTTCGGACTCGGTTGCCCGCCGAACGATCTCCGCGGATGGCCGGTGTCGATCCGTCACCCGGAGGCAGACCGACCGGCCCTTGATGTGGTGCACCTCAAAAACCAAGGCCTCGGTACGTCGGCGGCGACATTCCAATTTTTTGAATTCCACGGTAAGAAGTACGGCCATGTGCTCGACCCGCGAACTGGTCGACCCGCCGTGGGTACCCAAAGTGCATCGTGCCTGGCGGGCAGCGCCGCCGAAGCCGACGCGATCAGTACGGCGTTCTTCGTCGCCGGTGCCGATTGGACTCAGGAATTCCTGCGCAGCCGCACCCACCTCGGCGCCTTGTTACTTAAGGAGGGTGAAACCGAATGCCTGCACATCGGGAGTATTCCGGCTCGATGATTACGGCACGTACCAACTCACCGGGAGGACGATCACCGTCCCGGCGGGTTCAGCGAGATGCAAGGTCACGTCGGCTTGACCCAAGGAACCCGCCTTGGCGAGGTTGACCACCACGCGGACGGTGGCCACGATGCCACTGCCTTCGGAGAATCTCAGCGTCACCCCTTCTTGTTTGCAATCCACTTTCGCAATCGACACGGGTTTGCCGCCGGCGCGGAGTTGCACGAGCGTCGACGCCTCGGCTTGCCCCTTCGTGAAGCGCACGGTCGGTGATTCGGGCGAAACACTGATATCCCCGGCGGCACGCTTGGCGATCTTCAGTGGGATCTTCAATTCCGGGCAGGCCGGGTCGGTCGTCGTCAGCGTAATCATGTCGTCATGCGAACCGGTCGGCAAGTCTCCCGGAACCGTCACCACAATAGCCTGAACGGTGTTGGTGCCGATCTCTTTGGCCGGCTTGATGTCGACTTTAATTTTCGGATCGGTGCAGAACGCTTTCGAGATGGCGAGCGCGGAACTGCCGCGCCGATCCGTCATCGTGATCGTGTGCGTTCGTTCGGTGTCGCCGCTGGTACTGACCGAGATCAACGGCGGTTCGACGGTGATCTCGCGGATGATTTTCGCGGAGACGGCGAGGTCGATTTCGTGCGTCGATGCTTCGCCGGAATCGGGCGTGAGAGTGTACTTCACCGTGCTTTTCCAATTCGCGGGGCCTTCGGACTGCGTCAACGTGGTGATGACGACAGACAATTTTGCAATTTCGCCCGGCTTCAACACTTTCGGTGTGACGTCCCACTTCGAGCAGCCGCAGGCCGTGCTCACGGCGGTGATGGTGACGATGCCGCGATCGCCGGAGTGCTTCATTTCGAATTCGTGCACGAGTGACGGGCCAGATTTTATTTCGCCCTTGTCGACACTCGGCGTCGGCGCGGCGAGCGGGCCGAGTGCAGGAAGTGCTAGAAATAGTAGGGGCAGCAGGAATATATTCATAGTGACAACGGCATAGCAGTGACCGCGTCGCGGTGCAAGCCCAAACGACTTGACGAGAAGTGGAGTGATCGGTATTGCGCTCTTTACGCAGTGTGCGCATACTAAATGGCGTCGAGTTCGCGTTCCGACGTTTGGGGAAGTGATGCGCATGCGCGGGATCTTTTTTGGAACAATGGGTGAGATGTGCACGCATTAACTTGTAATTCTCAAAGCGGGCGTTAGGATTCTTTCTTGTAGTGATGTCGCGTGTCTGCGGAATGCCGATCGCGACTCGCTCCCCGGTGAGTGACAAACGAGTGTCGTTCGTCCCGCGGGCTTCCGAGACCCTGAGAGGTCAAGCGGTTTATGTTCCTCGAGTCTGAGGTTGACGATCCTCTCCCGTCCGCACGCACTGCCTTTTCGGCGTCCGGCGGCTTCGAAGACGACGAACCTCCGAGTCGGCTCAGCCGACCGTCTCGCCATCCCCAATGGCAAGACGTGCCCGACCATCAGTGGGACGATTGGAAATGGCAGCAAGCGAACGCCATCCGGTCTGTCCGTCAACTCCGCAGTCTTCTCCCCTTCACCCGCGATGAGCTGGAAGCGATCGGTAAGCTGGAAGCCGACTATAAAGTCGCCATCCCGCCTTACTACTTTTCTCTCATCGACACGGATGATCCCGAAGATCCCATCCGACTGCAATCGGTTCCCTCGTCCCTCGAAGGCGAAGGTGGCTTTGAACTCGAAGACCCGCTCGAAGAAGACAAGGACTCCCCGGTGCCCGGCCTGACGCATCGCTACCCCGACCGGGTGCTGATGCTGACGACCCCGAACTGCACCATGTACTGCCGATACTGCACTCGCAAGCGTGCGACTCTGACTCGCGGTGGTTGGGAAGGCATCTCCAAAGATGACGAACTGATGATCGACTACATCCGGAATCACTCGGAAATCAAAGATGTGATCGTCAGCGGCGGCGATCCGCTCACGCTACCCCTCAGCAAGTTGAAGTACTACCTCGACGCACTCAAAGCGATCCCGCACGTCGATGTGATCCGGATTGGGACCCGCGTGCCGGTGACCATGCCGCAACGACTCTACGATCCGGAACTGTTGCAGTTGCTCGAGAGCGCCGAAAAAGTCTACATCCAGACGCACTTCAACCACCCTCGAGAAATCACCCCGGAAGCGGCCCGCGTCTGCAAGAGCTTGCTCCGCCACGGCATGATGATCAATAACCACTCCGTGCTGCTCAAAGGCGTCAACGACGACCTCGGCACCATGAAGGAACTTCTTCGCGGCCTGCTCCGCATCAAAGTGAGGCCGTACTACCTGTTCCATTGCGACCCTGTGACCGGGGCCGGTCACTTCCGCACGAGCGTTTGGAAGGGGATGGAGATCATGGAGGGCCTCCGCGGCCACATGTCTGGCATCGGCATCCCGACTTACGTCGTCGATAGTCCGCACGGTGGCGGTAAGATTCCACTGATGCCGAACTACATGGTCAGCATGTCTGACGATGCGGTCATTCTGCGGAACTACGAAGGGATGCTCGTCCGTTACCAAGCGGAAGACAAACCGGTCTCGTCGCAGAAGACGGCCACTCGCGGCGTGAGTGCCTTGATCCAAGGCGATAAGACGTCGTTGATGCCCGAAGGGAACGAGCGGATGGCCCGCCGGCGCAAACTTCAATTGGTCGAAGACGCCCCGAGTGGTAGTTGCGGCAGCACCGATACACCGCCAGCCTCCTCGACAACGCGGACTCTGCTTCCGATGCTCGCCGCGAACGGGTGAGCCATTACCAGGGTGGCACGCTCAGCGTGCCACCCTGTATTACTTTTGCTCGTTTCTTGAATTCTCATTCGGCAAATCCACCGCTTTTTCGCATTCCCCCGAACTTTTCTGTGCCTCAACTGTCAATGGTAAAAATCGCGGATCGTGAGCAGTTCCACTTGAAAGGTGCAATCCGCGCGATAACTTATTTTTGTCGGAGTAGGCGGGAGTAACTCAGTGGTAGAGTACCTCGTTGCCAACGAGGTTGTCGTGGGTTCAAATCCCATCTCCCGCTCTGATTGTCTGGCGGAGTCGACGAATCGAGACGAGCCGGGAAGAGGTGGGAACCGGTCGGGTACTGACCCGACGGTTTTCTCAACTTCGCCGGCTCGAATTGTTTCCGTATCATTCCTTTTCTGAATCGCCCAGTTGGATGGCCGTTGCGGCTAGGAGAGACGACGATGTCGAGCGAATTGAGCACCGCCCTCGTGGACGCACCGACGGATTCCCCGGACACCGAATTGGCCGAGGCCCCTGCCAAGCTGGCACAGCAAGTTGTCATCACCGACGCTGGCCCCTGCAAAAAACATGTGAAAGTGACGGTCGAACGGGCCGCGATCAACACGCGGATGGACGAAAAGTTCTCCGATATGATGGTCAAAAACCCGGTGCAAGTACCCGGTTTTCGCACCGGCAAAGCGCCGCGTAAAATCGTCGTGAAGAAATTCTTCAAAGAAATCGCCGCCGAGGTCAAGAACGAAATTTTGATGAAGAGCCTCGAGCAGCTCGCCGAGGAAGAGACACTTTCGCCGCTCAGCCCGCCGGAACTCGATCCGTCGAAGGTGATCATTCCCGAAGCGGATGACGAGCCGATGGTGTACGAGTTCAACATCGAAGTCCGGCCCGAGTTCGACCTGCCAAACTACAAAGGCCTGAAGATCCGCCGGCCGGTTCACACGTTCACACCGGACGACCTGAAACGGGAAACGAAGCGGATTCTCGAGCCGTACGGAACGCTCGTGCCGAAGGAAGGCGCGGATGTCACCGTGGCCATGGACGACTTGGTGACGACGACGTTGGTCATCAAAGACGGCGAAAACGAGATGAACAAGGTGAACGAAGTTCGTCTGAAAGTCGAAAAGCGGCTCGCTCTCGAAGATGGCGTCGCCGAAGATTTCGGTAAGAACCTCGTGGGGGCCAAAGTCGGCGACACCCGAACCGTGAATATCACCTTGTCGCAGGGGGTTTCCCCGGCCATGCGTGGCAAAGTGGTCGTCGCCCACTTCACGATCCACGACATCAAAGTGATGCGGTTACCGGAACTCACGGCCGACCTGCTGAGTCAATTCAACGTCCGCAACGCCGACCAGTTCGATGAAGTCGTGAACACGCGGTTGGAACGGTTCCTGGAATACAGCCAACGCCAGACGGCCCGCACGCAAGTGCTGCAATCGCTCGCCGGTAACACCAAGTGGGAACTCCCGCAAGATTTATTGCAACGCCAAGCCCGTAAGACACTCTCGCGCCGCGTGATGGAAATGCGCGGCGCCGGGATGACCGATGAACAAATCACGAGCCGCGAACGAGCGCTCACCCAAGATGCCATCCGCAGCACCGCCGATGCGTTGAAAGAGCACTTCGTCCTCCAGAAAATCGCCGATCTCGAGAAGCTCGAAATCGAAGATGCGGATATCGAAGCCGAAATCGATGCGATCGCTGACCGCACCGGCGAAAGTCCCCGTAAAGTCCGTGGCCGGATGGAGCGAGAAGACCTCATCGAGAGTCTCGCCACCGAGTTGCTGGAACGCAAGGCGCTCGATTTGCTGTTGGAAACGGCGGTCTACGAAGACTATGAATTCAATCCAATGAATCAGGACGATGACGCGACTGCGACGACGGATGCCACCGCGACCGATGGCGACGTTTGACTCGCTGCGTAAACTATCTCTGATACCGCCGCCACGAGACACGAGACGCGAAACCGAACGGGCCGACCCCGCGGTGTTTCGGGACTCTGTCTCGTGTCGCTTTCCCCGAAGCTGGAAAGGCTACCATGTCTCGATCCGACGGCACCCCGATGGCAATGGCCCAGAACTTCGGTCCCATCGAACCCCTGATGCAACAAGGCTACACCCGCCAGCGTCAAATGACGCTCGCCGACTTGCTCCTCGAAAACCGCATCATCTTCATCGGCAGCAGCATGGAGACCGGCGGCAGTCCGGTCATCAACGACTACATGGCCAGCGTGGTCATCCAGAAGCTGCTCTGGCTCGTCACCGACAAAAAGTCGACCGACGTGCACATTTACATCAACAGTCCCGGTGGATCGATCACGGCCGGTCTGGCCATCTACGACACCATGCAGTTCATCGACTGCCAGATCAACACCTATTGCATGGGAATCGCCGCGAGCATGGCCGCGGTGCTGTTGAGCGCCGGTACCAAAGGGAAGCGCTACGCGTTGCCGAACAGCAAAGTGATGTGCCACCAGCCGTACGGTCAAGTCGGCGGGCAAGTGTCGGACATCGAGATTCAGGCCAACGAGATCTTGAAGGAACACCAACGACTGAATCAGATTTTGGCCCATCACACCGGTCAAACGTTGGAAGTGATCGCCAAAGAGACCGAACGGGATCGATACTTCTCGGCCGATCAAGCGAAAGCCTTCGGGATCGTCGACGAAGTGCTGATCAAACCGCCCGCAGAAGTGAAGAAGTAGCCCAGCTTCACCGACCCGCTCAACCGGCCCGCACCGCAGGAACCGACGGTGCCGACCGATCCGATAACAAATTCAACCGACTACTCCGACATACCACGCGGGCCGGTCGCCGATACAAGACGTGCGGCCGTCCTTTGCAAAACGAGGGACGAACTATGCCGCTGATCCCGATGGTCGTGGACAATAAGGGCCGCGAACAGCAAGCGTACGACATTTACAGTCGCCTGCTGAAGGAACGCATCATCTTCCTGCAAGGGGTGGTGCGGGACGAAATGGCGAACTTGATCGTCGCCCAAATGCTCTACTTGCAGTTCGAAGATCCGAAGGCGGACATCCACCTGTACATCAACAGTCCGGGTGGTTCGGTCAGCTCCGGGATGGCGATTTACGACACCATGCAATTCGTGAGCTGCCCGGTGGCCACGTACTGCATGGGACTCGCCGCGAGTATGGGGGCGATGCTGTTGACGGCCGGGACGAAGGGGAAGCGGTACGCATTGCCGAACGCCGAGATCATGATCCACCAGCCGCTGGGTGGCTATGAAGGAAATGCGACCGAGATCGACATCCATGTGAAGAACATTCGGAAGCTCAAAATCAAATTGAACGACCTGATGAAGACGCACACGGGCAAGACCCTCGAGCAGATCGAAAAGGATACGGATCGCGATAATTTCATGACGGCCGCCGAGGCCCGCGATTACGGACTGATCGACCAAGTGTTGGAAAAGATGCCGGAAGGGTTGGCCCGCAAATCGGAGGGCTAACGACCGACCGGCGGACGGAGAAAAATGCTTAGCCGCGAGACGGAGTCGAGCGTGCCACCCGAGGACATCAGATTCACTTCTGTGGTTCCCAGGTGGCGCGCTCGACTCCGTCTTGCGGCTAATTTGTTGCTGCTTTCCATTTTCGTCACGGGTTGCAAGTCGATCACCAAGCTCACGGGCAAACAAGAGAAGCCCGATCTTCTCGAAGCGGAGTTGCGTACCCGGGAGCGAGAACTCCTCGAAGCCCGTGCCGAACTCCAGCAACTCCGATTGCTCAGCGACGTGTATCAACGGCAAGGCCCGGTTTACGGTCAACCCATTCCGTTCCCGGCGGGAGGCACCCTGCACGAAACGGGTTCCGCCCCGTTCACGCTCCGCGATTTTCAATTGGGCAACGGCACCGGTGGCCGCGACGATGACGGCATCCCCGGCGACGAAGGTTTACAAGTGGTGCTGGTGCCCAAAGATGAAGAAGGTACCGCGATCAAGATCCCCGGACGCGCCACGGTGACGGCGTTCGAGATCACGAAAGAAGGGTTCAAACAGCCCATCGGAAAATGGGAAGTGGCCGCTGACCAACTCAAGAAGACCTGGAAGTCGGGCCTCTTCGGCGGTGGTTACACGGTGCCGTTGCAATGGGATCGTGCCCCGACGACGGCTCGCATCCGGGTCGTCGTCCGCTTCACCTTGGCCGATGGTCGGGAGTACGAAGCGGATCGAGACGTGAACGTCACGCCGTTGCCCGGTCTTGCTCCGCGTGTGCCGATGCCGACGTTCAACAACGAACTCCCACCACCTACAGTCGTCCCGCCGATTGCCGAGACTCCCGCCGCCACGTTACGACTGATCAGCCGGTCGCCGTAGGAAGCAGTTCGAGTTTCGCCGGAACCGGTATCGCCGCGATCAAGCGCTCGATTCGTTCTCGGATACCACCGTCCGTTTCGACGGTGCGGGTCGACTCCAAATCGTTCAGGAATGTCGGGATTTCCGAACCGAGTGGTTCGATCAGCGACAACGCCAATTCGCGCAGGCGTGGATTCTTGTCGTTCAGTGCTTCGCGGATCACCACAGCGGCATCTTCGTGATCGGTCTCCCCGGACAGAACCGCACTGGCCGCGGTGAGGCGCACCCGCAAATTCGCGTCTTTGAGCAGGCTCACCATCACTCGTTTGGGGACGTCCGAGCCAGCCGCACGCAGTGCGATGGTCGACGCGAGCCTCAAGCCGTCGTCGCTGGCCGCTGATGTGTTCTCGATCAAGAACGGAATTGCAGCCGAGGGTACGGGATCGAGCCGGCCGAGGACGGAGGCGATGGTGGTGCGCACGCGGATATCCGGATCGCGCAACGCTTCGATCACGACATCGATTCCACTTTCGGGTACACGGCCCAGTTTCTGCAACCCGGCTGAGGCCACCTTCCTCACATCCGCTTCGGCGTCGTGGAGTCCGACCAAGAACGCCCCGAGGGCTTCCTCCGGTTCCAGAATCGCCATCGCCCGCATCGCCGCTTGCCGGAGTTCGACATCCCCGGTCGAGGCGACCAGTGCCAAGTCGGCACCGGCACCGGTCGCGATTTTCCCCATCCTACTTATCGTCAGGGCGGCGACCGATTGAATCCAGGTATCGTTTGGATCGCGCAATCGAACCAGCACCGCCTCGACGGCCTCGTCCGGGTAGCTCTGGAATTTGTGCAACGCTTCCAGTGCGGATGCGGCCACATCGGAATTGCCATCGGCCACCAAAGCCACGATAGCACCGACCGATTCGGGCCAATCCGCAGCCCACTCGGCGACACCTTCGGCTGCTAAGGATCGCACCTCCGGGGCGGGATCGGTCAACGCGGCCATCAGGACGTTTTTTGTCGTCGAACCGAGCGGAACAAGCCGACTGACGGCTTGGACGGCTTTGGCCCGCACGTTGGTATCCGGATCGGTACAGGCCACTTCCAGCGGAATACGCGAAAGTTCCGACCGGAGTTTCCCCAATGATTCAGCCGCGTTGGCACGCACGTGCGGGTTCGCATGTTGAAGGGATCGCAGCAGCGCCGGACTGGCATTTTCGGCCGCTTCGCCCATTTCCCCGAGCGCTTCCGCCGCGAGTGCACGCACCCAATTGTCTTCGTCGCGCAGCAACCGCATGAGGGCGGGGACGGCCGCTGGTGCCGCCGAAGCACCGATGCGTCCGAGCGCTTCGGCGGCTTTGGCCCGGACTCGGTCGTTCGTGTCGGTCAGGGCAACGGCGAGTGCGGGTGCTGCCGTTTCCGCGGCCATACCGATGCGCCCCAACGATTCGGCTGTTTGCGCTCGGACGACATTGTCTTCGCTCGAGAGGCCATTCAACAACTGCTGGGTCGCTTGCTCGTTTTGCACACCGATGCGGGCAATCGCCTCCGCGGCGGCAGTGCGAACGGCTTCGTTGGTGTCTTGGAGCAACCCGATCAGCCCGGAGACAGCGTCCGCGGCGGTCGCCCGATATTCGCCGAGGGAATTCGCGGCGGCCGTGCGAACTTCGGGAGTCGGATCGGCGAGAGCCAGTACTAAAGCGGAAATCGCTACGGTTCCCGAAGTGCGAATCTGTCCGAGTGCGGTGGCGGCTTCGATTCTCACATCGTCGGTATCGGCCCGCAGCAACTCGATGAGCTCTTCGGTTGCCTCCGCGGCCATCGAACCAATTTGCCCAGTGGCCGTGGCCGCACGACCGCGCACGGCGGGGGAGGGATCGCGTAAAGCCGTGCGAAGCAGTTCGACGGCCAACTCGACTTCCTTGCCGTAACCGGGCTTCCGGCGTTGGCCGAGGGGGTACCGAATCCGCCGGGCCGCACGCTTCCACCACCGGACAGATTGAATCGATGCGGATGACGCATTCTGCGTTGCATGGGCTTCGCCAATTCGCCCCAGTGCCTCCGCGACCGCGAGCCGAACACTTTCCGAAGGATCATCCGACAGTCGGGCTAAATCGGGCACGGCATCGCGGACTTTCAACAGTCCCAGGGCCACCGCCGTGACGATGCGGGTGGTCTCGTGGCGGTCGTGCAAATGTCTCAGCAGACCGGGGATGGCCGCTGGGCCGATGCCCGCTAACACCACTGGCAGCAACTCGCGTTGTTCGAGGGTCAATGTGGCGGTCGAGCGGAGGGCGACCAAAACGGGGACGACCGCATCGTGCCCGAATTGGGGGAGTACCGAGCGGGCCCGTTCGCGGATCGGCACGTGGGGTGACCAAAAATCACTGACGGTATCGGCCAACAAACGGCCTTGGCGAACCGATGCGAAAATTTGTTGGAGCAGCACGAGCATGAAGAACGAGCGGAATCCCGTCATGAGCAGCGAAGCGGGTTTGCCGACGGGGCGGATCAAACTCACACTGAGGAATTCGTAAGACTTCGCCAGATCGAACACATCGACGATCCTGAGCAAATTGACGAACGTGTAGGCCAAGAAATCGAGGTAAACGGGATGGGCATCCGGATCGGTAAACTGGTACCACGATTGACCGCCCGATTCGTACAGCGCTAAGTTCAGCAGCGCAAAACTGAAGACGGTGACGGCGGCCGCCGAGGCCAGAGTGAGCACCCCGAGATTCGGGCCGTAGCGGATCAGATCGACTGCGAGCTGCTGGCCTTTTTCCGGGTTGTATAGTGCTTTGAATCCGCGTCCGACCTCGTACCGTTCCACAGAAATATACATGTACGCCAAGCATGTCACCGCCCCGGCGGCGATCAAGAGTGCTGCCACCGGCACCGCGATCCACGGCAAGCCCGTGCCGATGCACTCGACGCAACCCACGATCAGGCCGGTGCAAAGGACGATTAAACCGAGCCAGCCCGTCCAAGAGAGCGTCCGTGCCCAAATGCGAAAGCCCGTGCGCACGATTCCGCGAACCATCCTGGAGACGGTGCCCAGAACCCAGTCGATGAAACCGGAGGTTTGAAGCAACCCGACGACGACAATCACGGCACCGAGGCTGGCCAAAATCCAATAGCTCGTGTGGATTTGATCGAGCGATAAAGCACCGAAGAGAACAGCCATGGATTCGTTCCGACCGTACGAGGTTTCCGGGTGCCTAAAAATGTGCAAACGGTATGCCGCACGCTGAATCTGTGTCATCGCGGCGGATGCGCTTCATAAAATCTAAATTACGAAACCATGTTCCGGAAACGCCCATGATCCTCGGAAAATCGAAACGACCCACCAACAGCTTGGCACAGCTCTGGCGGGCAGGCTTACCGGATCACGTGATCGGGTTGGATTACTCCGCCGATGGGACACTCCTCGTCGCCGCGAGTGTCAGTGGGCCTCTCTTCGTCTACGACGTGGCCACGGGACAATTGAAACACGAATTGAAGGGGCATGCCTCCGGCACGATGGCCATCGAGTGCCATCCGAATTCGCCGACGGTGGCATCGTGTGGGCAAGACGGCCATGCTCGTGTGTGGAACTTGGAAACGGGCGAACAGACACTCGAACTTCAGGGTGGAGCCGCTTGGGTCGAGCATCTCGCTTGGAACCACGATGGTAACTCGCTCGCCACTTCGGCGGGGAAAGGGGTTCGCGTTTGGGACTGGCCCACGGGAACGATGGTGCGAGACTACGGCGGGCATGCCAGCACCATCGCCGATGTCGCTTGGGAGCCGGGTGCGGGCCGATTGAGCGTGGCCGTGTACGGTGGGGTGTTCCATTACGACACCACCAAAGTCGAAGCCGATGAACAGTACGAATGGCGTGGTTCGCCCTTGAAACTCGCTTGGTCGGCCGATGGCAAAATGTTGGCCCACGGCAATCAAGACGCGAGTGTCCACTTTTGGTACGCCCACGATTCCCAAGAATTGAACATGTCCGGCTATCCGAGCAAGATCCGCGAGTTGAGCTGGGACTTCCGGAGTCGGTACTTAGCCACCGGTGGCGGAAATGCCGTCTGCATTTGGGATTGCAGCGGGGCCGGGCCGGAAGGGAGCAAACCGAACATGATGGAAGGGCACACTGGCACCGTCAGTGCCGTGATGTGGCAGCGACGAGGCACGTTGCTGGCCTCCGGTGACATCGATGGCCGTGTCTGCTTGTGGCAACCGGCGAACCGCTCGGGCCTCATCGGTGGTGCGACCTTCGAGGGCACCGAAATCAGCGCCCTGAATTGGAGCCGCAACGATCAGCTGATCGCTGTCGGCAGCGGCGCCGGGGCCATCGGACTGTTCAAAGTGGTTTGAACCGAGCGGGCTTATTTCTTCCGCAGTGCCTTATCCGCGATATCGGTGCGGTAATGGGCACCTTGGAACGTAATCAGCTTCACCGCTTCGTACGCTTTCGCTTTGGCCTCCGCGAGCGTGTTCCCGATTGCCGTGACACCGAGGACGCGGCCACCGTCGGTTTCCGTCCGTTTGGAGCCAACTTTTGTTCCCGCATGGAAGACCTTCACATCCGGCAATACTCCGGCCGCTTCCAGCCCGCTGATCGGCTTGCTCCCTTCGAGTTTGCCGGGGTAACCGGCCGAGCACATCACCACGCACACGGCTGGACGCGGATCCCAAACCACGGCGTCGTCCGGAAGTTCACCGAGGCGTTCTTGGGCGACGGCGAGTAAAAGCTCCAGTAAATCGGACTTCAACCGCATCAAAATCACTTGCGTTTCGGGGTCGCCGAAGCGGCAGTTGTATTCGAGTACTTTGGTGCCCTGTTTCGTCAGCATGAGTCCCGCAAACAGTACCCCGCTGAACGGGTTGCGCGATCGCTTCATCGCGTGGACGATTGGCACGAACACGCTCTCCTCGGCTTCGAGAATCAGTTCCGGCGTCCCAATCGGTGCGGGGCAATAGGTTCCCATGCCGCCGGTATTTGGCCCGGTGTCGCCGTCGAATACGGCCTTGTGGTCTTGCGTCGGTGGCAGTGCCAGAATGGTGCGCCCCGACACCAACGCGAGCATCGAAACTTCTTCCCCGTCGAGCTTTTTCTCGACGACGATCTGCTTACCGGCCACGCGGCCGAACTCCTCATCGATCATGATCCGTTCAACGGCTTTCAAACCCTCGGGGATATCTTTGCAAACGACGACCCCTTTGCCCCCGGCCAACCCGTCGGCTTTGACAACCACCGGGTAATCGCGGCTCCCGACGTAAGTGTGAGCCGAACTGGGGTGATCGAAAACGCGGAAATCGGCGGTGGGAACGTCGGCGTGCCGCATGAGATTCTTCGAAAACACCTTGCTCGATTCGATTCGCGCGGCGTCTTTGGTTGGGCCGAAGACCAAAATACCCCGCTCGCGCAAGTAATCGGAAAGCCCTAGTGCCAGTAGATCTTCGGGGCCGATGACGACCAAGCCGATGTTCTCTTTGAGGCAAAACCGGCTCAGGCGTTCGAAGTCGGTTCCGTCGAAAGGGATGTTCACCCCGTCTTTGGCGGTACCGGCGTTTCCCGGGCAGCAGTAGATGGTGCCGGCCTGAGGACTTTGGGACAACTTCCAGACGAGCGCATGTTCGCGGCCACCTTTTCCGACGACGACGACATTGATTTTCATGAGTGATCCGCTGTGGCCTTCAAGGCTGCAAATAGTTCGAGAATATTCCGGCGGTTCTGCCCGAAATCACCTTGGCCCAGTCGGCTCCGGCTTTCGGCATCGATCCGGATGGCGTCGCCATCACTGGTAAGTTTCAAGCGGATGTCATCGGCGAACCGGGCAATCCGTGTCCGTCGCACGAGATGAATTGCGCTGGAATCCGTCGATTCCACGGCCCAGCCCCGCAGCGTCCGGCACGCCGTGTGGATACGGGCTTGTACTTGAGGCAGGCTGCCGGGCAATCGGAGTGGAACCAAGTCGGGGTGCGTCGGTTCCGTTGTATTTGCCCAATTTTTGGTGAACCACCTCAACAAACCCATTTGCCGACTCCAGTGAAGGAAGAGATGATCTTAGCGGAATCGGGTGGCACGGCGCCCCGAACGTCGGTTCGGATTCGCCACAAATGAGGACACTTTCAACAATTTGTACAAATTTTCACATCAATCATTTGACAGCCTTCATTCTGCATCGTATATCCATTACTGAACTAAATTATCAAATCGAGCTTACCATGATGACTGTCCCGCCAATCAAAACTCCAAGAATTGTTGCGACAAGGCCGATTGGGCTTGATTCCGAATTCCAGAAGCTTCAGGCTAGGCGCACATGGATGTCCGTTCCCCGGCACAAGGAGTGCGCCGTGTCCACCGCGACCCAGTCGAACCGCACGCTCAACCTCGGGCAACTCACACCATCCGCAGGGCTGACCCCGGTTGCCGCGGGCTGGCACGCCGAGCAAAACCGGGTGCAGTTCACTTCCGAGCAACCCTTGGCCGCGGGCTGGTACCAACTCAAGCTTCGGCTGCGCTCCGACGGCAATTTCACCATCCGGAAGCGGGCCGAACTCAAATTCGAGGCGACGGAAGGGATCGGCAAGCCGATTTCGGTCGACGTGATGGCGTGGAATCGGACGCTCGAAGAGCGATTCTTGCTGCATTTGCCGCGCGAATCGGGGCGGATGACACTATCGCTTTTCCACATGGAAGGGGCATTCGATCTCGAACGGTTCGAGCTGATGCGGATTTCGGATTCCATGGTGGCGGTGGCGGCATTCCAAGAGAAACTCCGGCTCATCAACGCTTACCACTGCTTGAAACCGGTACTGAAACGTGGGGCGGGGTTGTTGTTGCGGGGGAAGTTCCGAGCCTTCCGGGCCAAGGTCCTCAAGGGACTCGCCGATAGTCGGGTGATGCGGGTGGGGGCCTACAAGACCAATGAGGTCGATGCGTCGTGGTGGCGCCGGCACGCCTTGGCCCCCGAAGAAGCGGAGCTCATTCGCCAAGCCTGCGACGCCATGACCGCCCCGCCGCCGTTGGCGGTGCTTTTGCTCGTCGATCCGAAGAAGTTCGATCAAGTGCGCCTGGCTGCGCACTCCGTGCGTCGACAAATTTATCCGCACTGGGAATTGCTGCTGGCTTGCAGTGGCCCGGCTTGGCTGCAACCGCATTTGGCCATGCTGTTGGGCGACGATACCCGCTTGAAAATCTCGTTGGTGGACGAAGACGATGGCCTCGGTGCGGCCATCGCCCAAGCGATTGCGGGTACCGATTGCGACCGCGTGATTATGCTGCCACCGGGGGTCGAATTCGGCGAGGGAACCTTGTTCCACTTCGCCGAAGCATTGAAAAACAACCCGACTCTCGAATCGGCGTCCGGGAAGATTTACGACGGACTGGAACGCCTGACGACCGATGCGACGGACGCGGCTGCGATTTGGATGACGAGCACGTGGCGGCTCAGCGACACGGCCCCGGAATCGTTTCAGCCGGCCGATGTGGCCAAGTGGGTCAGCGAGGAACTGCCGCTAACAGATCGCAAAACGCTCGAGCCGATCTTGGCGTATCCGCTCGACGATAGCCCGCTCATCGACCGTGCCCGCGTCGGCACGGCCCCCCGCACCCGGATTCAACGGCTCCACATTGCCGGCGATCTCGCCGGGATTTCCGGCTGGGATCACGTGGTCTATTCGGTGTTGCGGGGATTGCCGTCGTTCGGTGTCCGGTTCCGCCAGCACCCGGTGTCGAAGATCCGGGCCGATTTGGTTCCGCCGCAATATCTCCCGCGAATTCAGGGGCGTACACCGGCCCAGAAGCAGCTCGCGATCTCGCCGCCGTTTCTCGCGGATCGGTTCAACATCGATATCAACACGGCGCTCTTCACCATGTGGGAGACGGACGCCCTGCCACCGGGCTGCGTTCGCACGTTGAACAAATCGGGATTGGTGATTGTGCCGAGTCAATGGAGCGTCGATTGTTTCCGGCGTTCCGGGGTCACGGTCCCGATGGAAGTGGCACCGCTCGGCTGCGATCAACTCGTCTTCAACGCCGATGGTTCATTCCCGGAACTCTGCACGTTCGGAACAGCGGGGGCACTGGCGGCCGGGGGGGTTCGCAAGAATGCCCAGCGGATGATCGATCTTTTCCGACGGGCTTTCCCCTCTGAAAACAATGTGCGGCTCAGAGTCAAGATTTCGCCGAGTTCGCCGACTATCGAAACCTACGACGATCGCAGAATCGACGTCGTTCGGGCCGTGCTGCCACACGCGGAGTTAGCGAACTGGTACCGCTCGTTGACCGCCTATGTGAACGGTTCGTTCGGCGAAGGCTTCGGTCTCCACTTGATCGAAGCGATGGCCTGCGGCAGGCCGCTGATCACTTCGAACTACTCCGGCCTCACGGCGTTCTTCGAGCCATCCCTCGGCTACGCCATCGACTACAAACTCGTGCCGGTGAAGAACGAGATTTACATCGGGCAATGGGCCGACCCGTCGGACGATTCCCTCATCGCGGCGATGCACCGTGTCTTCGCGAATCAAGCGGAAGCCCAAGAACTCGGTGAGCGCTGTGCGGCCCGCGCCAAGAACTTCAGTTGGAAAGCCGCCGGCCGGCAACTCCACCAAGCGTTGGTGAAACACCAGTTTCTAAAGGGTTGAGTTCCGCCGGTTTCTGGGTGGCCACTTCCTGGGTAGCACCGGCGTCCCGCCGGTTCGGGGATCACGTCGGAGTGGAGATGATTTCCATCGAGGTATTTTGACGGGGGTACCGGCGGGACGCCGGTACTACCCAGGACGGGGAAACCGGCGTCCCGCCGGTGCCCCTATGAGGCTCCGGACTCCATTGTCCATTGGCAAGGATACACCCATGAAAGTCGGAATCGTCATTCCCACACTCGCCGATGGTGACGCCGTTGGCAACGATGCTCTCGGGATGGCCAAGCACATCCGCGGTCGCGGCATCGACGTGGAGTTCTTCGTCACCCGCAGCCACATTGCCGAAGCGACGCGGTTGATGCACGACTTCCACAAAGTGATGCGTTCGCCCGACGATGTCGTGATTTATCACCACTCCATCGGGTACGAGCCGGGTGTGAAGGCCATCGAATCGGCCCCGTGTCGACGCAAAGCGGTGAAATACCACAACGTCACGCCGCCGAAATTTTTCAAAGGGTTGAACGACGAGGTGTCCCAAGCCTGCGAAGAAGGGATTGCCCAAGTCGGCCGGTTGGCAAAATCGAACGCTATCCTCTGGGCAGATTCGGTGTACAACGGCGAACACATTCAAGAGTTCCGGCCCGGTCGTGTATTCCATGAACTGCCGCCGTTTCACCATGCCGATCAACTGCTGACGCTCGAACCGGATTATCGAGCCGCCTCGGGCCTCGACGACTGGACGACGAATCTCTTGCTGATCGGCCGGGTCGTGCCGAACAAAAACATCCCGTTGGCACTCGAAGCGTTTGCCGAGTACCGTCGCCGGTTCAACCCCTGTTCGCGTCTGGTGATTGTCGGCGATCAACCGGTGCCCAACCACGCCGCGGAAGTCCACGACGCGATTGCCAAACACAAACTCGACGGCCATGTGTTGATCACCGGAAAGGTGTCCGTTCCCCAACTGAAAGCACTGTACCTCACGGCCGACGTGTTACTGGTCACGAGTTTGCACGAAGGATTTTGTGTGCCGTTGATCGAGGCGATGGGCTTGCGGGTACCGGTGGTCGCCGTGCCCAACGCCGCCGTTGGGTATACCGGAGGCGATGCGGCCTTTTACGCGGAAGGGAACGCCGCAGCGCTGGCCGAGCGGCTCGATGCGGTGCTGACCGATCCGGACATGCGAGAACAGCACCTGCAGACCGGCTGGAAGCGCTACCAAGAGAAATTCACGAACGACGCCATCGAACGCAAGTTCGCCAAGCTCTTCGACGACCTGCTCGTAAGTTAGCGGGGCTGCAATCAAATTCTGTTCCCATGCGGAGTCGTGTCATGTTGGTGAAGAAGTGTTTGGCCGAAATCCTCGGTACATTCTGGCTCACATTCGGTGGCTGCGGCTCGGCCGTGCTCGCCGCGATGTTCATCGCCAAAGAAGGGAGCACCCCGATCAACTTGGGGATTGCACTCGTCGGCGTTTCGCTCGCCTTCGGCCTCACGGTGCTGACGATGGCCTACGCCATCGGCCACATCTCCGGGTGCCACTTGAACCCGGCCGTCTCCATCGGACTGCTTTTCGGCGGACGATTCAAAGCACAGGATTTGCTACCGTACATCGGTTCGCAGGTGATCGGAGCCATCGCCGGTGCCGGCGTCCTCTTTTTCATCTTCACCAACGGTGAAGTGAACGGCGTCGCCCAGACGGTCGGTAGCGGTGCCGGGTCGTTCGCCACCAACGGCTACGCCAATCATTCGCCCGGTGTGGTCAAGTACAGCGTTGCGGCTTGCGCCCTCGGCGAATTCGTCCTGACGTTCTTCTTCCTGTTGATCATTCTCGGTTCGACTGACCGCCGTGCCCCCGGTGGCTTCGCTCCGATCCCCATCGGTTTGGGCCTAACGCTGATCCACCTGATTGGCATCCCGCTGACGAACACGTCGGTGAATCCGGCACGCAGCACCGGCCCGGCCCTGTTCGTGGGAGGGGTGGCACTCCAGCAGCTTTGGCTCTTCTGGGCGGCACCGATTGCCGGTGCCGCCGCCGCCGGCTTGCTCTACCGCTTCGCATTCGAAGCCAAGCACGACGGAAAGTAAGCGCCGCCATTCAGTCGGGGCGTGCCAATCCTTCTGGCGGTCGATTCCGACCCTGAAAGGGCCATTCCATCAGCCCAGGTCGGAGGTCGCGCAGCGACCGGAGGCCTGGATACTGCGATCCGGAAAAACTGAGACGCCCTAAAAGGGCGGTTCAAAGGACTGCTCCGAACCGTCCCTTCAGGACGGATGCCGTTTTCCGGTACGTGGTTCCCAGGCCTCCGCCGGCGGCGCCGGCTCCGACCTGGGCTATTGGAACGGCCCTTTCAGGGCCGAAATCCTCCGGAGCCGACCGCCGAAAGAATTGCTGCACCGCGATTCAGTCGGGGCGTGCCATTTTGGTCGCTCCGACTGCCAACACTTCTGTGACACGTCCGTTACACTTTCACCATTTTCAATCGATACACTGTCTGTCATACTGACCCCGTTCGGTCTGTAGGACTCTCTCTCTTCCGAGGATTCACCGTGAATCGTTACTGTTTGCTGTTGAGCAGTGCATTGGCATTTGCGCCGATTGTGGCGTTCGCCGCACCGGTGCCGAAAGTCGAAAACAACGACTTCATCAAGCTGAAAGAGCACACCAACGTCAAGTTGGTGGACAACCTCCACTCGGCAGAACGGCCGAACAACAACTTGAAAGATTTGAAACCCGGCAAGCAGAAGCTCGGCGCTGTGACCTACGAGATTGGCGACGGGATTTTGCAACTCGGCAGCAAGTTGGTCCTCGAGAAACCGGAGAAGTTCGAAGGGATCAAAATCGGTCGCACGGCGAACAAACTCCACTTCCTCCAAGGTGCCGGCTTCAGCACCGCGGACGATACCGTGGTTGGCAAATACGTCGTCCATTACACGGACAAATCGACCGCCAAAATCGAGATTGTCTACGGCAAAGACGTGGTGGATTGGTGGGCCTACCCGGACAAAGACGCACCGACACGGTCGAAGATCGTCTGGGAAGGGGAGAATGAAGCGTCCAAGGAGTTCAAAGCCAAGATCCGGCTGTACCACATGGAATGGACGAACCCGAATCCGGAAAAAGAGATCGCCACCATCGACTTCGTGACAACGGACTTGGAGCAGCCCTGCGCCCCGTTTTGCGTGGCGATCACGTGCGAATCGGTGAAGGAGATCGAGAAAGTGGAACCGAAGAAAAGTGACAAGTAGTGGGAACGTTCGGGCGGCCCACCTGAGCCGCCCACGTTGGTGACCATTATTTCTTTTCGGCGAAGGCCCAGAGTGTCTTCGCCGTGCGGACGTACAGAGTGTCGCCGGCGATGGCGGGAGTGGCGGCCGCTTTCTCGCCGAGTTTTGGATTCTTGACGATCACTTCGGGGCTGTCTGCCCCCGCTATCCTGCGGACTTTGCCCGGTCACATTTTCAATCCGGGCGTCGGCACCTCGTTGGTATTTCAGGTCATGGTATCGGAAAGTCATCACGCGCCGGTTCCGCCATCGGTGGCACTCTGCGCCGATCTACGCTCCACAGCCGAAAGCCGACATCTTTCGTGTCATCGAAGTCTTTGAAACGGCTGATGACGTCCCCTTCGTGATCGACTCCATCCTTGCCGACACTGTAGACCACGACGCCATCGTCGAGAGTCTTCAAGCGGAGCGGCTTGCCGTCGAACGGGTCGACCAGCTCTTTCGGATCGACCCATTCGGCGAGGTCGCCGAGTTGCGAAGGCCACTTGTTGTGCTTCAGGCGGTACCGCTCGCAGGCGATTCCAGCCGCGGCGCAAAGGCACCTCGCCTGGTGTTGAATTTCGGACTTCGCCAAAATAACTATGGGCGTGAATACCATTCGGGCAAACATCTTTTCTCGATCAATCCCCAAGCGTTCGCCAACTTTGAACGCCTGCATTTTTTCGCCCGGCGGCAGGTCGAGTTTGAGCAGCAATTCGTCGAAGCGCTCGATGACGTTGGCGGAATTAGCTGGGAGGAACTGGCGTAAGTATCGGAAACCCAGACGCTCGCTGGTCGAACTGTTCCTCAAATCCAAAAATTGTTCCAAGTCTAACTCACCACTATCGGCTAACTCAAACCCTTTGAGAATGTAGGCCCGTTCGCCGCGGAGGAATGACCGAATCGAAAACCCGACGCTTTCTTGGCGAACCAATTCTTGCATCGCCGCGAGTTGCTGATCGGATGTGATCGGGCACCAAGCCAGCGCATTCTCGACCGCTTTGATCGCCTGATTGACGGCGCCGATCCGATTGAGATACGGGAATGTGAAGGGCTCAGAATCGACGGATCGGACGAGGTGAAGCCCGGCCATCGCGCTCGCGAGCGCACGATCGCCCTGTCCGGCGTAGGC
This sequence comes from Fimbriiglobus sp., assembly GCA_043727675.1. Lineage (GTDB taxonomy): Bacteria > Planctomycetota > Planctomycetia > Gemmatales > Gemmataceae > JALHQU01. The sequence goes on along the minus strand of JAYSYJ010000023.1, from coordinate 1,437 downwards.
GAAGCGGAGGGAATCCCAAGCGAGGTAGGTCAGCGCGTTTCGAACCTCTTGGCAGTTGCCGAATCGGATGTTAAAGGGGTATTCGCCCGAGTATTCGATTTTGAACCGCCCCTGCGGAGTCGCCGCATTCCACTTCCGCAATTCGACCAGTCCCGGCTCGTGCGCGGGATAGTCGATGTCGAGTTCCTTCCACTTCTCCAGATCCGGCAGCTCGTTCGGGAGGCGCCCATCATCCAATTCTGATGTCCGCTGCCAGACGGTATGGTGCGGTTCAAATTTCGGAAAGCCCTTCACAATCCCCACGATCCGCATCGCCGAGTTCGATTCGTCCGGCGACACCTTTGCGTTGTGTGCCGCGAGAATGTCCTCGAAACGCCAGCTCGGATCGTCCGCGTCGAGCTTCGCCGTCATGGCTTCGAGTTTCTTCTGGCCGGAGTGACGAGTCCACTTCATCTCGCCGAAGCCGATGAGCAGCGCTCCTGCGAGCAACAGCACGACTGCCAACACGACACGCTTGGCCCAACGCCAGAAACGCCTGGGCTTTCGCTTCGGAGGAGTCGGAGCTGGGATTGGAACGAGTTCACTCACGTTTCACACCCCGATGTTGGTGATGTCCGCTTTGCGGTTGACTCGCTTGAGCAAGCCGGCCAGAACGCGGCCGGGGCCGATCTCGTAAAATTTGTCGACGCCCGACGCCATCAGGCCGCGAATCGTCGCTTCCCAGAGCACCGGCGACAGCACTTGCTTCACCAATAGTTGCCGGATTTCGGAGGGGTCGGTGTGGGGAAGTGCATCGACATTCGACCAGACCGGGATGCGCGGAACATTGATCGTGACCAGCGCCAATGCTTCGGCTAACTTCTCATCGGCGGGTTTCATCAAGGTTGTGTGGAAGGCTCCGGCGACGGCTAAGCGAGCCGTGCGAATCCCCCCTTGGGCAATACAAATTTGCTCGAATTTCTCAAGCGCGGCGAGAGTGCCAGACACCACGGTGTTACCGGGGCAGAGCAAGTTGGCCACTTCGAGAATTCCGGCCGACCGAGCTTCCGCGACGAGGACTTCCACTTCGGACGGTTCGAGTCCGAGCACCGCGATCATGCCACTCGGCGTTGCGACCGCCGCCGCTTGCATCGCCTCGCCGCGGGCTTTCACGACTCGCAAGGCTTCGCGGAACGAGAGTGCCCCCGCGAACACGAGAGCCGTGTATTCCCCCAAGCTCAGCCCCGCCGTGGCCGTCACTCCGGCGACGAGTTCGGGCGATGTGGCCTTCAGCGATTCCAGCGCCGCTAAGCTCGCCACGAAGATGGCCGGTTGGCTGGCGTCGGTTTCGTTCAGCCGTTCGGCTGGGCCTGTCACACACAGGTTCAGCAGATCATAGCCGAGGATTTCGTTAGCTTCGTCGAAGAGTGCGCGGGCCGCGGGGAGAACTTCGGTCAA
>JAYSYJ010000022.1:0-2461 GCA_043727675.1 Fimbriiglobus sp. | reverse complement strand
ATAGGGTACCGGACACTGGATCGGAAACTGTGGCAGAAGTGAGAGGAACCGGCCCTCGAAATACGAGGGCCGTTATCGAACGTGTTTTACCGGAACCGCAAGGCCGACAGCCGACGACGCATGCCGCCCAATCCGACCAATCCGACCATTCCGAACCCGACCACCGCGAGAATTAACGACGGCGGGGCCGGCGTAACGGTTAACGGGGCGCCCGCCGAGGCAAACTGAATCTCTTGGATCTCGAACTGATACTGATTCGACCCACGAATCGAGTGGAAGTTTTGATCCGGCCCCGTCAACACGATGTGGCCACCGAACGCCGTGCTGTACAATCCGACAGTGTTGCCGTTGGAAGTGTCAACCATGAACGGGAAAAAACCCGCGATCCAACTTGAGAAGGCAATGTGCGTGTTTGCGAACGTCGATGGATCGATTCCATCCGTCAGTCCTGGCACATTGGCAGTGATGACCAGATTTCCCGCACCGTTTTCAGCAACCGCCCCGATGACGGCCGGGGCGAGTTGCCCGACAGAATCCGGGTCTTCGAAAACAACGCCGCCACCGGCTTGAAGATAGGGCAGAACCCGAGTCGTCCAATCGAGGTTCGCAGCCGCCCCCGAAAGCCAGGGAATGTACAACACGTCGTAGCTGGCCCGGAGGTCTGCCACACTGAGAGCGTTGAAGCTCGCGACGTCCAACGTCGTGGCCGTGCCGGTCAAATCGCCACTGCTGAAGATCTCCGCGACCGCATTGTTCCCGAAATCCGGCAACACGCCGACCCGGATGAAAGCCGCTTGGCTCTCCCCAATACTGCACGCGAGAACAGCCACCACAATGGCCGCCCGTGTCAACCGAACCGCGAACCTAGTTCCCATGATCAATTCCTCTGAATCAGAAACTGCCACCCAAATGTTGGGGGATGACGACCCAAGGGCTTCAATCAAATCAGACTTTTCCTTGCGTATTTATTAGAATGTTCACGCGAATTGACTTTGTCAAATTAAAAAGATGATTTTTTGAGAAAATTTGTTAAAGATGAGAGTCTTCTCATTACTTGTCTGCATGTTTCCTCACCGCAACTCTGCTAGCTGGTCACGAAAAAGGCCCGGTACTTCTTTCGAAGTACCGGGCCTTTTGACGATTCAGGGTCGATCCCGAACAGTTATTTGTTGCGATTCGAACCGGGGAGCATGTTCACCCTTGGCACCGGAATATCGATTGCCGGGCCGGTGAACACGGTGCTGGCCGTGTATTCGAGGTTGTTGCGGTCGCTCGACACTTTACCGACGATTCGGACGCCGGGCAGCACGGGTGAGACGCTATCGAACTTCGTCTCGACCGACGGTGTGAGCAAGGGCATGTTCGAAGTGCCGTTGCCACCGGTGAACACGGTGAGATCGGGACTCGCAAGACCGGCTCCGCCGGCGATCCCCGTTGGAACGTACGATTTCGGCGACGCCGTTGTCAGTTGGCGTGCGGAATCGTCATCGGCGGATACGTCTGCCAAATCCTTGCGGGTGCCTCCCACCAACGCGAACTCGACCGGCTTCGGATTGTTCATGTCGATGCTGAAAATCTCGAAGGCTTCCTTCGGAGTTCCGGGGAACTTCGTGACTTTCACAAGTGCCTTGTTGCCGATCGCCCGGCCGAGACTCGTTTTCACGGTGACTTTGTAAATCCCGCTGAACGCTTCGGCTGCCGAGTAGATTTCCGAGCGGTCGTCGTCGTTTTGTTCCAAGATGTCGCACTGCAACACGCCACCGCCGCTGGTGCGTTTCTTGGTGGAGGATGCGATCCCACCGCTCGGTTCCGCGACACTCATATCGAGGTCGCCACCTTGCCAGCGTACTTCCACGAGCAAGTCGCGGTTCTTCGATTCGCTCAACCCTTTGGTCAGCTTATCCGCGTCGGCATTGCGGCCGGCATCGGAGAGCTTCTTGGCGATCTTGGTCACACGGGCTTTGGTCTGCTTCGTGTAATCGACACCGTCGTTCAGCCAGTCACGCTTCAGCAAGTTTTCCGAAGCCCAGCTCACAACGTCGGTGGCAACGTCCGTCGAACGATCCACATACACGAGTGCGTTGGCGTACGCTTCGGGCATGTTCGGCTCCAAAGTGGCAGCCCGCTTGCACAAGTTGATGGCCGTAACGTGCTGCCCGAGGTCGCTTTCCGCTTTCGCGGCTTTGACGTACTCTTTCGCATTCGTCGGATCGAGATCGATCCCCGAAAGGTAGGCCCGCTCGACTTCCGACGCCGACGCTTTGCTCGATTGCAGGGCAATTGCCAGTGCCTCGTGGGTCCAACCAGCGTTGGCACGACCGTGGCGAAGCGTCGCTTTCAACGCTTCCGTGGTGTGGTCGAATTCCTGCGACTCATTCAAGATGTCGATGGTGTTCACAATCAGTTGTGGCTCGTTCACTGCCTTGGCGAATGTTTCGTTCCAGATTTTCTTCGGGTCGCC
>JAYSYJ010000021.1:0-2462 GCA_043727675.1 Fimbriiglobus sp. | reverse complement strand
CACTCCCGGAATACGGCAACCTGTTCAACCTGTTCACCGGTGCCTACGACCGAGGTTCGAAGTTCTTTGGCGTGATCGAAGAGCGACTCGGTGAAACGGCGGCACTCGAGTTTTTCCGGGGAGTCGTGGCCAAGTATTCATTCCGGGTGCTGTCCGCGAAAGCGTTCCAAAATGAACTCGAAGAGTACACCGGCAAGAAGTGGGGCGACTTCTTCGACCGCTGGTTGTACCAGCGCGGCATGACCGATTGGGCCGTCGAGCGAGTGAGTATCGACGGGCAACGGAAACCGGCGATCGGTCGTAAACGCGGTGATCTCGCGGCCGTGGACGGGTTGGAATACCGGGTCGAAGTGATCGCGCACCAAAAGGGCGAATACGACGAACCGACGACCCTCGGGTTCCGCTTCGCCGACGAAAAAGGTTTCCCGATCCGCATTCCCATCGGGCCGACGGCACGGTCGTTGAAGTTGCCGGAATTCGAAGCGGTCGTGGAACCGGACGGGCCGAACCGCAGCCGCATCACTATCACGTTGCCGCGCAAGCCGATCGATGTGGTGATCGACCCCGATCGGGTTCTGCTGGATGCAAATCCTGGGGATAACGCCTGGGATCGGACGCCGAACTTGACGATCACACCGTTGTACACGTTTTTGAACGAGACCGACCTGACGGCCGACTATGACCGTTGGAATTTGACGGTGGGGCCGTGGATCTGGGGCGCGTCGTATCAGGATCCGTGGTACACCCGTTCCACGATGCTCGGGGTGCGTGCTGGAGCGTTTCGCACACAAACCTTCCAAGGTGGCGTTTACGGGGCTTACCGCACCGATTTTCGCGATGTGGTGGCCGGGATCGACGCCACGTTGAACCGCTGGCCATTTCCCAAAACGACCGTCGGTGTGAACTACGAACGTCGCTTGGCGGGGCCATTTTTCGACGATCAAGGCCGCAATACGGCCCAGCGAGCGTCTCTGTACGGGCGTTACATCATCCAAGAAGGGCTCAGCCTCTACCTGCCACCGCTGAGCTATGCGGAACTGTACACCACGTACCAAGACAACTTTTTACCGACGCCGAGAGTGCGTGCCGATGGGGCCGAACGCTACCGTTCGACTTGGCTCAATGGCATCCACTTCCGAGCGAATATTTACACCCCGTATTGGGATCCGGAGCACGGCTTCTGGGTCGATCTCACCTACGCGGCGGGTACGGCCAAATTCAAAGAGAGTGTGGTCACGAATCAGTTGCGTGGGGAAATCGCCGTCGTTCGCAAATTGCCGGAGGGCCTCGGCTACTTCTCGGACACCCGTATGGCCGGCCGGGTCGTGGTAGCCAGTGCTTGGCCCAATCGTGGCGAATTCTTCGCTCTCGGTGGCAGCACGACGTTCCGAGGCTTCGACCTCCAAGAACGCCAAGGGAGCTTCCTGTGGGTCGCCAATGCCGAGGCCCGCTTGCCCATCATCCGCGAGTCGCGATTCAACGTCCTCGATAGCTTTCTCGGCGTGCGCAACGTCTGGATGGCCGCCTTTTACGATGTCGGCGACGTCTACGCCAACGGCCAATCGGTGAAGGGCGTGGCCCATGCGGTCGGCGTCGGCCTCCGTGTTGATACTGCGATTTTCAGCTTCATCGAAAGGGCGACCATCCGGCTGGATATTGCCAAAACGGTGAACGCCGATTCGCCGGTGCAGTTTTGGTTCGGTATCCAACATCCCTTTTGAATTCCCCCAATCCGGCTCAACCCGCGCAATCGTGCCAACCGATATATTCACGCACAGAGTCGTTTCGAGGCCGCACGGAGCTGCGCCATGTTGGAACGTTGGATCACCCGTGGGGCCGTGGTACTTTTGATGATGGGCGCCTGCGAAGTCCTGTCGCAACCGTCGCCGACGTCTTCAACGGCCCCCGCTGCGTTGGCTCAGACCCGTAATGCACCCGTCGGCGATTTGCCCGTTGTCTTAATGCGGACAGCTGGGCAGGCGGATCGCCAATTGAAGGTGCTGAAGCTGTCGAACTACGCCGACGGAGAGTCGATTGCCGAAGTGCAGGACGTCGTCTCCGGACAAATCTTTACGTTACCGGGGAAAGTCGTGGCGATGCTGCCCAAAGTCAACGGTGCAGGAACCCCACCGCCGGTTGTCGCCCCCATCAGCACACCGACCGTGGCAACTTTGCCGATCGTTGAACCAGTCACACCGACCGTTCAGGCACCTCAGTCACTGCCGAAGATGGTGATGCCTGCAGTGCCGTTGCATGAGCAGCCCGCCCCGAAAGTGACGTACATTCCAGCACCGATTGCGGAAGCGATTCCGGCACCGGCGGTGCGAATCGAACCCAAAACTCTGCCGGCCCCCGTTGTGATTTCGACACCGATTACCCCCACAGTACCGGGTGCCTCACTGGTTTGGCGCCCCCGGATTGCGGAAACGCCAACGTTGACTCCGGCTCCAATTTTAGCGCCG
>JAYSYJ010000020.1:0-7611 GCA_043727675.1 Fimbriiglobus sp. | reverse complement strand
GACGACGAGCTTCTTGATTTCCTCGGGGTGTTCGGCAACGTGTTCGAGGTTCGCTTGGACAAAGGCCGAGGTGGCCCGAATGCGTTCTTGATAGGTGGCGTAGCTGTAACTTTCGCTGAGAATGCCGAGCCGCCCCTGGAGCGCAAAGAGTTGCAATCCGAAACGCGGGCCGGCGGGGTACGTCGTCCACTCGGTTCGGGCACGGTTGAAATTACCGTACCAAAACGTGTCGAAGCCCGTCGCCTTGGCCACCTTCGCCGAAACATCCTGGAAGAGTTTGCCCGTGGAATACGCGATCAAATCCGGGTTCGCCGCGGCATAACGCGGGCCATCGTAGGTGAGTTTGTAACGGTGCTGGCTGCCATTGGTGGTGTGGCAATCGATGACCATTACCGGATCGTACTGTTGGATGACTTTCAGCAACGCCCGGATTTCCACGCTCTCTAGCTTCACGAAGTCGCGGTTGAGATCGAGATCGTCGGCATTCTCTCGGATGCCGACACCCGCTGTCGGGCCGTTCTGATCGGTGCGATTCTTGGGATCGATGCGGTCGTTGCCATCCGGATTGATGTTCGGCAAAATCACGATGCGGAGCTGCTTGAGCAGGTCGCTTTTCCCGACGGTAAGATCGCGGGCCAGCGCCAGAACCGCTTCCTTACCATCGACTTCCCCGGCGTGAATGTTGGCGAACACCAGCACAGTCGGCCGGTTGTTTTTACCCCCCATTTGCAGAATCAGTGCGGGAAGTTTCTTGCCTTCCACGCTGCTGCCATACTCCGAATACGTCACCAGACCCGGGTGCCTCTTCGCCAGTTCCTTGCTGAATGCGAGCACTTCGGCGTGCGTCGAAGTCGCCGTGAATTTGGACGCCTCCGCAACGGTGGGCAATGGCTCGGCGGCGAACGTCGGGAGTGCAAATATGAGGAGTGCGAGGAGCGAACGGTGCATGAGTGACGCCTTAGAGGACAAGCAACTTGCCTGCCCGAAAATGGAATGCGAACCGGCAAGATGCCTGTCCTACGAAGAACGTCCCGCCATCACTCGTGCGACTTCCGCACAATCTTTATCGCCGCGGCCGCTGAAACAGAGCACCACGATATCGTCCGGCGAGCGACTCCCCGCGATCCGCATCGTCTCGACGACGGCGTGGGCTGTTTCGAGTGCCGGCAGAATCCCTTCGAGCTGGCTGCACTGGTGAAATGCATCGAGAGCTTCGTCGTCGGTCACGCTGCAATAGCGCACCCGTTGGCTCTCGTGCCAGTAGCTGTGTTCCGGGCCGACACCCGGATAATCGAGGCCGGCACTCACCGAATGGACATCCGCCGTTTGGCCATCGTCATCTTGCAGAACATAGGTGAAGGTGCCATGGAGCACACCCGGTTGGCCCCAGTTCAACGTCGCCGCGTGATGGCCGAGCTTCGGCCCGTGTCCGCCCGCTTCGACGCCGACCAACTCGACTTCCGGGTGCCCGACGAACGGGTAAAACATCCCGGCCGCGTTGCTGCCTCCGCCGACGCAGGCGACCACGACATCGGGCAACCGCCCGAGTTGGGCACGGCTCTGCTGCTTGGTCTCCTCGCCAATCACGCTTTGGAAATCGCGAACCATCATCGGAAAGGGGTGTGGCCCGATGACGCTGCCGATGATGTAATGGGTATCTTCCACGCTGCTCATCCAGGCCCGCATCGCCTCGTTCACCGCGTCTCGCAGGGTACAACTGCCGCTGGTCACGGGGTAAACTTCCGTCCCCATCGCTTTCATGCGGAAGACGTTCAACTCTTGCCGGCGAATGTCTTCGGTGCCCATGTAAACCCGGCACGGCAGACCAAACAGCGCCGCCGCCGTGGCCGTGGCGACCCCGTGCATCCCCGCGCCCGTCTCGGCGATTAACTTGGTTTTGCCCATCCGTTTGCAGAGCATCGCTTGACCGATGGCGTTGTTGATCTTGTGGGCGCCGGTGTGGTTGAGATCTTCGCGCTTCAGATAAATGCGCGCTCCGCCCGCTTCTTTCGTGAGGCGTTCCGCGAAATACAACCGCGACGGCCGACCGACGAAGTCGTTCAGAATCCGGTGAAACTCATTGCGGAATTCCGGGTCGAGTTTGGCATCGCGGTAGGCGGCATCGAGTTGATCGAGGGCGAAGATCAACGTCTCGGGGACATAACGACCGCCGAAGGGGCCGAAGCGTCCGCGAGCGTCGGGGACAGTGGTGACGGCGGGTTCGAGGATAGCTGTCATACTGCATCGCTCAGATGAAGGGGGAAAGACACATTATAGTCGCGGCGAGTCACCCGGCGGACTGCCGAGCGGTTAACTTTCGAGGGCGTAATCGAAGTAGAGACTGGTGCCACCGATGGCGGTTCCACCGCGCGGCAGCTGGCGTGAGAGGCGGCGGAATGGCGGCTTGGCGTCTTCGCCGGTCGGGATGTGGCAGTGCGCAACCCGGTACCCGTAATACTTAAGCCGGGTTATCAAAGTATCGCGGATTTCAGGGATCATAGTCCCGCCGCCGGTGAGGATGACGTCGTCGATGCGGTCGTAGTTGTGATAGTTGAGGAACTCTTCCGTTCCGTCTGCGACCTCCCCCGCAAACTCTGCGATGACATTGCGGATCGCGGTACGCTCCGCTTCGGTTTCCCCGGCCACCACACCGCGTTTCAACACCTGCCTTGTGGTTCTGCCGTACACATTCTCGTGAAAACCCTCGAGCCGCCGGGTGCCGGGCTTGGCGAGAATTTCGTCGAAGGCCCCCTGCTTAGCGGCCGGAATCACCCTGCGGACTCTTAGATCCAAATCCGCGATTCCGAGAGCTTTCGAATAGTGTCTCAGTCCCGGTTTGCCGTCGATCTCTCCCGCCAACTCCGCAGACAGCAGGGTGAGATCGATTCCCAGCATCGCGAAATCGGTTGTGAATCCACCGACATCGACGATCAAGGTCCAAGCCACCTTGGCGCCATCGGCCAGGACGGCTTGCCGCATCCGCTGGAACAATCCGGTCTCGCGGAACATTTGACCGTAATCGGCTTGATTCACTTTGGGATGTCGATGATTGACGCCGTTGCTCAACGCACCGATGACATTTGCGAGCGGCTCCGGGAGCACGGGGAAGCTATCGTCGAATGTCCAACCCGCCTCGGTCAGGATGTTTTTGAGTTTCAACTCGGCGCCGCTTTGGGCCCCAAAACTCGGCAACGTCACACGGACAGGTATTTGCGAACACGGTTTGCCCGTAACCATGATGCAAGGGGCGTCCCAATAATTTCGAAGCCAACGAAAGTATCCGACGCCGATCCCGTCGTAGTCGATTGGTGGCGCCACCTTCTTCGGGCGCCCGCGACGGCGGGGGGCCCCCGCCGTCGCGCCGGCAATTCCCGGAATGAGTTGATGGATGGGAGACAGGAAGAACTGGGGTTTCCAATTCCTGTGTACGACCAGCCCTTCCACGCCCTCCTGGAACGTTTCCACTTCCAGTCCGTAAAACCACTTGTTGCCCACGAGCTGGGCCGCGACAGTTGGAACACAAGAATGAAGCAAATCGTCGGTCGTGACACCGGCATCCGATAGGAGTGCCGAAGGATTTTCGGTGCCTTTTCGAACTGCCACTTTGGTGAACGAATTTCCGAAATCGATGCAGAGCATGTCCCTCATGATTCGCCCCCGGCCGGGATCGGATCCACCGTTATCTTGACCAGGTAGGATGGTTTGCCCGACGGCGTTTCGTACACCCAGCCCGGTGTCGTGATCCGGCACTTTGTGTTCGGCAGCACTTTTGATTCGGACTGATGGAACCGCCCGTCGAAAGACACCTCGGTCCCGACCTCCCCGGCTCGGTTCATTGCGCTCGTAATGAAGAAAACCCGCTCGATTGCGTCTCGGCTCGCCGGCGAATCGTTGTACTCCTCCGCCAGTTGGTCGCACATCCGGCGCTGGTAGTCGGCCTCCACCTCGTTCTTGGGGCCCGACAGTTGGACGGGTCTCGACGTGTCAGGCTCTCCGTCGGCCTTTTCTGGCAGCGGAGCAAACACCAACAGTTCTTCGAGGCGGCGACGCCGCTGGTTCAAAGCGACAGCTTCCGCTTGGAGGGCTTCGCGTCCGGATTCGATCACACGGCGAAGTTGATCCAGCAACACAGTCTGCTTTTCCGCGATGCCGGCGCGTTCCTGATCCAAATTCCTCAGTTGTGTCTCGACTGAGGCTGCGATCGCAGATTGGATCGCGGGGCGATGTTCTGCAGCCGCCGACTGCAGCAGCTCCGCATACCCATCGGCAGGCGTGACTTGCAACAGTCGTTCGAGCCCCTTCGGCGTCACGCGGGCGTAGGCTACCGTCGTTTTCTTCTCGGTCACCATCCGCAGATCAAACAGTCCGAGTTCCGGGTTCGAACATTCAGTCTCGGCGGAATTGACCGCCTTTGATTTGGCGGCCCCTGAAAGGAGGCTGTCAGCGTGAACCTTTGCCGTTCGCAAGCGCATCTCGCCAACACGGGTTAGGGCTTTACGGATGGCCTGGAGCGTCAAGTCGGAGAGCGCGGCAGAAATCACAGAGGAGCTCCGACAGTGGTAAATTCTTTTTGTAGTTTTATCATTCACGGGTGAACCGAACACATAAAATCGACGTCGCCAACCATAGTGGATCCCGATTCGGGCGGTGAAAACCATACAACACGGCCGAGTAGCCGAACTAAATGTTGGAACGCTGCGCGATTGATCCTGACTCATGACGCGAGTGTCCGAAAATGCCTCCCCTTCCTGAAACGATTCTGCAATTCGGTTCCGGCCGGTTCCTCCGTGCCTTCGCCGATCTGTTCGTTTCCCAGGCGAATGCTACGGGCCAAGCCATCGGCCGAATCGTCGTCGTGCAATCGACCGGGGAGGGCCGGGCGGGCGGGTTGAACGCTCAAGGTGGCCGGTATCATGTGGTTGTTCGCGGCTTTGAACACGGTGCGGTCGTTGATCGCGTGGAGATTTGCGACAGCATCAGTCGGGCCTTGCACGCCGGCACGCAGTGGGACGAGGTATTGAAGGTCGCGCGCTCACGGGACTTGCACACGATTCTGTCGAACACCACTGAGGCCGGTTACAAACTGGACGAAGACTCACCGACCGACATGGTGCCGAAGTCGTTCCCGGCGAAACTGCTGGCTGTGCTCCGGGCACGCTTCGAAGCGAATCTGATGGCCCCCACCGTGATCCCCTGCGAACTCATCGAAGGGAATGCCACTCTTCTGAAACGGGTCGTGCTCGAACTCGCTGCGGTGTGGAACGAGCCGGTGCCTTTCCGCGAATGGCTGTTGGCTGTTCCGTTCCTGCACACGCTCGTCGATCGGATCGTCACCGGTACCCCGGCCGACCACCCGTTGCTGGCGACCGACCCGATGGTCATCGTCGCGGAGCCGTTCGCCTTTTGGGCGCTCGAAGATCACCCCGCTTCGCAATTCAAACTGAAACACCCTGCAATCACCCTCACGGCCCATGTGCAACCGTACTTCCTCCGAAAAGTGCGGATTTTGAACGCGGCGCACACAGCGTTGCTGATCCGAGCGGTGCCACGCGGGTTCACCATCGTCCGCGATGCGGTGAACGATCCGGAACTGGGAGCGTGGTTGCAAAAACTGTTGGCCGAAGAAATTGTCCCGACGCTGGAAGGCCGCGTCGATGGGGCAGCGCGGTTCGCCGAACAGACCATCGAGCGGTTCAAGAACCCCTTCCTCGATCACAAGTTTTCAGACATCGCTCTGCACCACGAATCGAAGATTCAAGTTCGTCTGGTTCCCACAGCAGCCGAATTCGCCACGAAGTTCGGCCGAATGGCCCCATTGCTGACCTCAGTCATCCGAGAAGGAACCGGATAGAACCGGCGTCTCGAGATTATCCGCAATTTCAGGAGTCACCCGCTTTGAATTGGAACGTCAACCCGCCGTCGCGGCGCGTGCAGATGCTGCTGCTCGCATTCATCGTCATCGTCATGGCAGCGACTCCGCTCGTGAACGCCATTAACGGCGCATCGAACAAAGATTACCCGCTCTGGTACACCACCGGCCAGAAGTTCCTCCATGATGAGCCGCTTTACCCGACGGACGGCGCCGTCTTCCCGTTTATGTACCCGCCGTTCGCGGGCTTCGCCCTAGGCGTCTGCAGCTTGCTCGGCCCCAAGGGCATGGTTCTGCTCTTCGTCGCCTTCAATGCCGTCGCCCTGTTTTTCGCCATTGAACTCAGCGTCCGTTTAGTTGCCGGCACGCCGGTGGTCTCGCTCTGGTTGCGGAGTGTGCCCTGTATGGTCTGTCTTTTTTTCGTTGCCGATATGTTCACTCTGGGCCAGCCGAACCTCGCTTTGATGGTCCTTGTGCTCGGCGGCTTGATGCTCCTCCGCAGCGGTCGCTGGGGTTGGGCCGGAACCTGCTTCGCCTTAGCGACGGCCATCAAAGCCTTCCCCGCAGTGGTGCTCGTCTATTTGCTCTGGCGCCGAGAATGGAAAGCCGCCCTCGCGATGATCTTGGTCACCGGGTTCCTTCTGGTGGTGGTACCGGCTCCGCAGCGCGGCTTCGAACGCAACCTCGGCGAACTGAAAACCTGGGCGAACGGAATGCTCTTCCGCACCGGTGAAAATGGCGTCGGCCAGCGCCCCGAACAGAGTGTGAGCTGGCGGAACCAATCCCTCCTCGGTGTCGGCCAGCGCTTTTTGAGGCCGGCGAACGCGGAAGCCGATGCCTTCGACGCGCGAATCTCGCCGCAGTACGTCAACGTGCTGGATCTCGACTACAAATCGGCGAGTTTGATTCTGATGGGAGTCTCGGCGCTGTTGGGGTTGGCATTCGTCGTCGTGATGCCGGCACGGTCGAAGCGAACCCGTGCGACCGATTCCATCGAGTTCTCGCTGCTGTTGTTGCTCATGACTATCGGCACACCGTACGCCTTTTCGTACTACTTCGTCTGGTTGATCCCACCGCTTACCGTCTGCGTCGAACGCGGTTTGCCTGGTCGCCGGCGCGGGGATCGTTGGCTCGGCTGGGGCAGCGTGCTGCTCGTACTTGTCCTCTTTGCCATCGGCATCCCCTCGGCCGTCACCGACGACCATACCTTCATGGCGCTCGGGAATTTATTCTGGGCCGCCACAGCTCTAATTCTTGCGCTCGGTGCCATGCTCCTCAGCGAACGGCGCGTCACCTCAAGTCTTTCAATTGGGCCGATTGTTGCTTAAGGGTGTCATCGAGCCAGCGGTATAACAGCCACCGTCGATTCAATTTCTGGGCACCGAGGCGATCCCGTGATGCAACTTCGTTTCCTGGGTTTAGTTGGTCTAGTCGCGGCCGTGGGTTGTGGGAAGCCGGCAGCGCAAATCCAGGCACCGGAACCACCCACCGTGACGTTCGCGCACCCGGTTCAAAAAAAGTTGCAGCCCTGGCTGGAGTTCAATGGTCGCACCGAAGCGGTCGATGCTGTGGACATTATTCCGGAAGTCACCGGGGAGATTCTAAAAGTTCACTTCAAAGCCAAAGAAGGCCAGTTAGTCGATGCCGGAGAGCTACTTTACACGATCAACCCGGTGCCGTATGTGGCCGCGGTCGACCGTGCCATTGCCGACATCAAAAATTGGGAAACGCAGTTGGTCACA
>JAYSYJ010000019.1:0-22964 GCA_043727675.1 Fimbriiglobus sp. | reverse complement strand
AATTCTACGATTGCAAATTCATAACGAAGAAATTAGTGGAGACAAGAATTAACGATAACTATTACGAGGGATGCAGTTTCTTCGGCGAGTTTCGCGGTGCGAATTTTGGTATTGCAACGGATGTCGATGGTGTTCCCACACGCTGGCCGGATATTGCCCTCAAGAACTGTGATTTCTCCAAGGCGACGATGAGCGGATGTGGCATAAAGCGGTTAGACAGATCGAATACGATCTTTCCGGTCTGGCCGTGCTTCAGCATTTTGCATCCTCACGAAAATCTTCAACGTTGGCTCGACGCAAAACTTCCCTTTCAATCACGATTCTACCAATACTCAAGCAGCCCTGGCTTGTCGGCCGAAATGTACCATTGGCCATCGATGGTCAAGTGGTACGAAATCGACCCGGTGCCTGACCTCGAAGACGTCCGCACTGCGTTGTCCAAGCTGGATTTCATTCGCTTGTGATGCGCTGTAACCCTTCAAAGCAGACAGATCTTGGGTGCTTTTGAACTCTGCAGGTGAGCGTTAAATGTGTTCGCGAGGAACTCCAACGCGTTGCGGCCTTGCAACCGCAACGTGACCGTAGTGAGCGGAACCGACGACTTGCCTTTCCGGCGGACCCGCGTGTTCAAGTCGTCCTGAAGTTGGCTCGTCGTGAGTTCCTAAAGTAAGAAGTCGTCGCCGAACTTGCGGCAAAAGTGGTTCAGGTGCATGGCGAGGTTTCGAGCGAGTAGGCCTCGACCGACCCGTTGCCGAGCGCGGAGAGGTGGTGGCCCCGCGATGATACCCCCGCCTCAGTTCTTGCTCCTCGTGCTGCCGCCGAACGACCCAGCTCAGGCGCTGGGGCCGGCTCCGCGACCGGGGTCACCTGCAGCACCCGGTTCGGCGTGTTCGCCAAGCGACGCCAGCCCGCAGACTACGCCCCCGACCACCCCCACGGCAGCGAACCCGACCAATAGTGGCGGCCCCCAGCCACCGATTACACACCACAACCCCACGCACACCGCTACCGCTGTCGCCAGGCCGGTTGACCCCCCGAGCGCACACTGCAAGAGCACGTCCCGCCGCGGCCCCCTTACCGCCAAGTAAGCCAAGCCACACAGGAAAGCGACCGGCCAACAGGAGAACAGCGCCGTGAGTGCGACGCCCGCGGGGGAGTAGCTCACCCGGATGTCGTACCAGCCCTTTGGCGGTGGGAACCCCTCCGACCGTTCGAAGACCCGCCGGAATGCCTCGTAGCCTGGGGCGGCGGGCGGCCGCCAGACGGGGTGTTCCCCCAAGTCGATGATGAACGAGCAGTCAGTATGGACGAGCTGGGCCTGCCACGGCGCGGTGGCGGCGGCCCAAGCCGTGACCCCGAGGCAGCCCGCCACCAGTGCCAACCGCAGCCACGCCATCTGTCCTCTCCCGCTTCTGCCGTGGAACGATCCTGGTTCGGCTGCTGCAACACTACCCCGACCGTCCGGAGGAGCACAAACAACAATCGGCTCCAAAAACTCGACTCAGATTGCTGGGCGGATATGTCCTATGGTCTGTCAGGTCGCTGGCTTGCCGTGCGCGTGAAGTCCGTCGTGGTGATCTCCGCAATCGTCTCGATGTGAGTGACCACGGTGCCATAGCCCCAAGAATCGTTGCTGTACCCGGTTTCGACTTGGTATTGCACCCATCGCATGGGCATGGCAACAATCCGGCCGTTGCGGTTTCTGCGTGTCGGAAGGATGCCGTCATGCCCTGGGTTGTTACGTTGTCGGCGGTGGTGCCGCTGTTCAATGAGCAAGAGAATCTACCGGCTTTATACCGCCGGTTGACGGAGAGCTTTGCCGCGCTCGGGATCGAATACGAACTCGTCTTCGTCGACGACGGCAGTCGAGATTCTACACCCGAACTGCTCGACCGCTTGGCCGAAGACGACCCGCGCGTCCGGCCGATTCACTTGAGCCGGAACTTCGGCCATCAAGCTGCCGTATGCGCCGGGTTGGAAGCGGCGACCGGCGATGCCGTGGTGGTGTTGGACGGCGACTTGCAAGATCCGCCGGAAGTCATCGGGCTGTTGCTGGAACGTTGGCGCGAAGGGTTCGACGTCGTCTATGCGGTGCGCACGAAGCGAAAAGAAGGTTGGATCAAGCGGTTCGGCTACTTCGCCTTCTACCGGCTGTTGCGCGGCATTTCGGAACTCGACATCCCTCTCGACACCGGCGATTTTTGCTTGATGGATCGCCAAGTACTCACGGCGTTGAACGCCCTGCCGGAGCGGAGCCGGTTCGTGCGCGGCTTGCGAACCTTCGTCGGATTCCGGCAAGTTGGCGTCCGGTACGAACGCGATGCCCGCTTGGCAGGCCAGCCGAAATACACGTTCCGCAAGCTCGCGGCACTGGCCCAAGAAGGGGTGGTGAATTTCAGCACGGCCCCCATGCGAGCGATGGGGTGGAGCGCCGCGGCGTGCTTGCTGGCAGCGATGGGAATTGGTGTCGGGATGATTTTGGATGGTTATTGGAATCAGTCGGCACCCGCGGGCTGGCTCGTGGCGATCCTCGTCGGGTGCCTCTTGGCGGCCATCCAATTGGGTTGCCTCGCTGTGATGGGACTCTATCTGCTGCAAATCTTCCGCGAAGTGAAGGGTCGGCCGACATATATTGTGCGAGGGGCACGCGAAACAAGCCGGGCACGCCCGCGCAGTTTGGCGATCGCACGATGATCCTTCGGAGCACGAACCGCGGATGAAACTTTTGGTGAAAGCGATCCTTCACGGCGTGGCGACGCTTTGCATTGTGCC
Organism: Fimbriiglobus sp.; assembly: GCA_043727675.1. Taxonomy (GTDB): domain Bacteria; phylum Planctomycetota; class Planctomycetia; order Gemmatales; family Gemmataceae; genus JALHQU01. Next base: position 20,192 of record JAYSYJ010000019.1, on the reverse strand, counting down.
CGCACTTCTGCTGTACTGGGCCAGCGCGGCCGTACTCGGAAAGAACCGGGCACTGGAAGGTTCATCGCAGAGTTTCGCGCTGTTGCCGGGGATGCCCGGGATTTTCTTAAGGCGTGCCTTCTTGGCCCGCGTGCTGACCCGGTGCCATTCATCGGTGGAAGTCAGTTTCGGGACACTGTTTTCCCAAACCGGTGCGATCCTGGACGAAAATGTTTACGTCGGCCCGCGCTGCCAGCTCGGCTGGGTTCATTTGGAGCGAGATGTTCTACTGGCGGCCGGGGTTCACATTCCCAGCGGTGGGCAGACCCACGCGTTCGACGATCCGACCAAGCCGATCCGCGAGCAAGGTGGCGAGCGGAAGCTCATCACCATCGGGGCCGGGGCTTGGATCGGCAGCGCCGCCATCGTTCTCGCCGATGTTGGCCGCGGCACCATCGTGGGTGCCGGTTCGGTGGTCACGAAGCCGTTGCCCGACAATGTGATTGCGGCGGGAGTGCCCGCGAAAGTGATCCGCGCCCGATTTCCCGAACCCGACCCGGAGCCGATGAACCGATGAATCCTTTGGTGAACCAAGACCACCTGCACGCTGGCAAACTCTCGGTGTTGATTCCCGTTTACAACGAAGAGAAGACCGCCGCCGAGATCATCACCCGTGTGCTGGCGCTCGGGGAGGTCGTGAAGGAAATCATCATCGTCGACGACGGCTCCACGGATCGCACGGCTGAGATTCTGCGCGCCCGGGTGCAACACGAGCCAAAGTGCCATTTCCACGCGATGCCCAAAAACGGGGGTAAAACCTCCGCGATTCGCAAAGCCCTCGAACTGGCCACGGGCGAAATCATCATCATCCAAGACGCCGACTTGGAATACGACCCGGCGGAAATCCCAGACGTGATCGCCCCGATTCTCAACGGCTTCGCCGACGTGGCCTTCGGCAGTCGGTTTTTGGTGCGCAAGGCGGCGCGGGTGCTCTACTACCGGCATTACATCGCCAACATCGGCCTCACGAGCTTGTCCAATTTGCTGACCAATCGGAACATGTCGGACATCGAAACCTGCTACAAATCGTTCCGCTCGGAAGTCATTAAGCCGTTGATTCTGACGAGCAAAGGCTTCGGCATGGAAGTCGAAATCACGGCGATGATTTGCAAGACGCACGCCCGCACCTACGAGGTACCCATCTCGTATTACGGCCGGGCGTACGAGGAAGGGAAGAAGATCGGCTTCATGGACGGTGTCGCGGCACTCTGGTACATCGGCTACTACAACTTGGTGAAGCCGTGGTTTGGCTCCGCCAAGAAGTACGTCCGCGAAGTGAATGCCGCGCTCGAAAAGCGAGCGGTGGTGAATGAGGTGGCCATCACAGCGGCGAAGGCAAGTCCCGCTTCGTGAAGACGCGCAGTGCGGCCAGGTAACCGGCGGTTCCGACGGCGAAGAGGAGCGGGATTGCTGGAATCTGAAACATCGGCTGGCCACCGTTCCACACTTCGCCGAGATCGAGGAGCCACTGGTTGTGCAGCCAGATGTTCTGCGGCTGGTAGTAGTAGAAGACGCTGAGCGGTCGCAAGAAGGCGATGTCGACCCAAATCTGACCCAGCACATTCAAAATGAACATGATCAAGATGGTCAGTACCGCCCAGCCGATGACGCGCCAGCGGCTCCGACCGCATGCCGAGAAGAACATCGTCAACCCGCTGATGGCGAACATCAGCGCCATCAACCCGACCACGGCACCCCACTGGCCGAGTGCCGAAAACTTGAGAGTTTCCATGGCCCGGTTCGGATCGACACCCGGCAAGCCCGCTTTGGCAATCGTGCTGTAATCGACGACGAATTCACCGACGACCCAGAGGCCGAATTGGGTGCCTAAAACGGGGGCGGTGCAGATCAACGGGATCGCTAGCAAGTCGACGATGAGGTGCGCGAAAATCAGCCGGTCGCGCGGCACGGGCTGCGACAGCAGCAGTTCCATCGTCCCTTTTTCGAGTTCCCCCGAAATCGCCCCCGCCGCACGGCCGATGCCCCAAAGACAAGCCAGCACCATGACCACCGGGTGGAGCATTTGAACCGCGAGGAAATCGAGGGGGTTGTTGAAGTTGATGTTCGAGCCACCGAGCACGGCTTGCGACACTTTGCCGGGGCCGGCAAAGACGACTTTGTCGTAGGTCTCTTTCACGTTGCCGATCTTGGCGAGTTCTCCGAGTGTGTTGAAGAACGGGGCGATTTCCGTGGTCACGCTATGGGCGATCTTGACCCAGAGGGCCGAGAACGTGAACAGGATGAGCCAGACGACCAGCAACGGCCAACGGATGTCGCGGAGCAGCTTCCGCACGAGAATCGGAAGGAGTGTACCGACATCGTTGGGAATGGGCTCCCGTTTCGGTAGCAGCAGCAAAATGCAGAACGCGAATGTGATGCCGATGAAAGCCCCGATGTAACCGGTCAGTATCGCTGACAGCTTGCTATCGTTCGGCGAAGGCGAGTTGAATTGTGTTGCAAAAAAACCGATTGCAAAGCCGATCGCGTACAACGCGATATGCAGAACGGCGATTGGTCTGCTCTTCCAACCTTTCGCGCAAGCCATTCGACTCAGCCACCCGCTCAGAAATAGCCATGCGATGATCTCTACCATCTTTCCCTCTCCCCTGTTCAACCGCGAGCGACGCGGATCACTCTACGGTTTGAAGCATTCGATTCTTCATGTCGAAACGACAACCAGATGGTCGAAATCCGAGCGGGAAGCGCCAGCGCCCCGGCGGAAGCATCCCGTTCAATCCACGCCGTGCAGAGCACCGCTTCCGTCATAGTGTTCCAATCGCACGCCTTGCCGATCCAGCGTGTAGTCGATCCTGTCTCGCAGTTCATCGGTAGTCCATAGCCATTTCGTCGAACCGTGTTTCGTCCATCGACGTCGGTCGGCCGGTTCGCCGAGCTGCTCGCGCAGGCGCCGGCTCGACCATGCTTTGAGTTCATTCATCGCTTTGTCGGGATGCCGATCCGTGCTCACGACGACGTGCAAATGATTGGTTCGGACATGGACGGCCCAGAGAGTCCACCCGCGGAACATCACGTGATCGCTAATGGTTTGTAACACGATGCGCCGTCGCGGTTCATCCAAACGGTACTCGGGCTGAGTCATCAACGATCGGGAACGGGCTTCGAGCTGCGAGTCGGGTGGCAAGACGGGTTCACCGAATTCGTTATTGTGGCGATCCACATAACCCGGATCACGACCGGGCAACCAAGTGCCATAGGTGGAGAACGTGATGAAATGAGCCAGCGGTTCTGCCATAGAAAAGCACTGTTCAGGAGGTAATTTCGGAGCGGCAAGCGCCAGCGCCCCGGTGGATCCAATCGGAGCGGCGCAAGGTTATGGAGGCGCAAATTCGGTTTCCCTCAAGGCCATCGCCGGAGCGCTTGCGCTTGCCGCTCCGAAAGTAAATCTTTTACCCTCAAGGCCATCGCCGGGGCGCTGGCGCTTGCCGCTCGGAAAATCTTTCATCCGTTCCCGTGGTGAAAGCGGTAGATTTTGCCGAGGCCGGATGGTTCAATTTTGAGATCGGACAAGTGGCACTCACCGAGCCAATGGAGCAATTTCGGCAGTGGCCCGCGGTACTCAAGATCGAGGTTCATCCCAGATACGGAGTCTGCGGGCAACAGTTCGCCGGTCGGGCCATTCAGTGGAATCACCCCGATGAACGTTGCCGTCACCCGGCGGATGTCGGCCAGCTCGCGCATCTCTTGATGGTGGACGAGTTGTCCCTGACGGAGGATCACAACACGGTCGCAGACCGCTTCCACTTCTTGCAGCACGTGCGAGGAAAAGAGAATCGCCTTGCCCGCTTCTTTCGCCAACTTCAACTGCAACAGAAACTCGTCTCGCATGGTGGGATCGAGGGTGTTCGTCGGTTCGTCGAGGATGATCAGAGGTACTTTCGGCACCAGAACGGCCAACAGTGCCACCTTGCGCTTCATCCCAGACGACATTTCCGTGAGCCGGCGATCAGGATCGATATCGAGCCGTTTGGCGAGGGCATCGACTTCCGCCCCGACCGTGTCACCCCGGAGTTTTCCCAGGAAGGTCACCAGCTCCCGGCCGGTCATGGTCTCGTAGAGCCGGAGTTCGCCCGGCAAATACGTGAGTCGTTTGCGGACTTCCACCGACTGCGTCCACGAGTCGAATCCAGCGACGGTGGCCGTGCCACGAGTGGCTTTCAAGAAGCCGAGCACGAGCCGGAGCGATGTGGTCTTCCCGGAGCCGTTTGGCCCCAGCAGTCCGACGATTTCCCCCGGTGCCACTGAGAGGTCGAGGGAATCGAGAGCGCGGTACTTCCCGTAAACTTTTGTGAGACCAACGGTGTGGAGCAGTGGGGCAGGCATAAAGCGTTTTGATTCCCGAAGCGCAAGCCGGGTGAACTTCCCATTAGAATAGTGTAGTTACCACCCCCGTTGTCAGCGTGTGGATTTTCTATGGATGTCGTTCTGCTCTCCGCCGTTCGGACGCCGATTGGTAAGTTTCTCGGCGGGCTCGCCGAGCTTCCGGCGCCCCGTCTCGGTGCGGTCGTCATTGCGGAATCGTTGAAACGCGCCGGCATTTCCCCCGACGCTGTCGATGAAGTGATCTTCGGCGAAGTCGTCACCGCCGGCGTCGGCCAAGCACCGGCTCGGCAAGCGGCCCTTTTCGCCGGCCTGCCCAACACTATTGCCGCGGTGACGATCAACAAAGTTTGCGGTTCGGGTTTGAAAGCCGTCATGCTGGCGGCCCAAGCCATCCGCGCAGGGGATGCGTCGGTGATCGTCGCGGGGGGGATGGAAAGCATGAGCCGGGCCCCTTTTCTGCTGCCGAACGTCCGCGGCGGCTATAGGTACGGCGACCAGACGGCGAAGGATGCCCTGATTCTCGACGGACTCTGGTGCGCATTCGAAAATTGGCCGATGGGCAACGCGGGCGAACACACCGCGACCACCTGCGGGATCAGCCGGTCCGACCAAGATCGATTCAGCGTGCAGAGTCACCAACGCGCGGCCACGGCTTGGTCAACCGGGGCGTTCGCAGCCGAGGTGATTCCCGTAGCGGTCGGCACTGGCTCCAAAGCGGTGATAATCAGCCGCGATGAAGGGATCCGTGCCGATTCCAACATCGAAGGGTTGGCGAAATTGAAACCCGCGTTCAGCCCGACCGGCACGGTGACGGCAGCGAATTCGTCTCAACTCAGCGACGGTGCCGCGGCAATCGTGGTGGCCTCGGCCGAAGCGGCGGAGCGACTCGGTGCGAAGCCGCTTGCAAAAGTGATCGCCTATGCCACGAGCGGGGTCGAACCGAAAGATATTTTCACCGCTCCGGTGTCCGCCGTGCAAAAGGTATTGGCCAAAGCCGGATTGACGATTCACGACATCGATTTGTTCGAGTTGAATGAAGCCTTCGCCGCACAAATGCTCGCCTGCGGCCAGCAATTGCAACTCGATGAAAGCCGGGTGAATGTGAACGGGGGAGCCATTGCCCTCGGCCACCCGATCGGGGCCAGCGGCGCACGGGTTCTCACGACATTGGTTCACGCACTGCACACCCGCAACTTGAAACGGGGACTAGCATCCTTGTGCCTCGGTGGTGGCAACGCCGTCGCCATGATTGTGGAAGTTGTTTAATCATGGTCATGACTGACACTTGAACGATTGAAGCCAACAGGATGATCCCATTTTCGGAGTTCCGTATGCGACGGGTTGTGTTCCTTTTCCTCGCCGCGCTGGTGTCCGGCTGCTCTCAACCGAGCAATGCCACGCAAAACAAGTTTGAACCTGTTAGCTACACTCTGCCAACCGAAACACCGAAACCCGGTGCGGCGGAGCGGGCCACGCCGACGCGAACCGGTTCCGACTGGCCACGCTTGTTGGGTGAACGGGGTGACGGGGTCAGTCCGGAAACAGGCATCTTGAATGCGTGGCCGAAGGTGGGGCTGAAGAAGCTCTGGGACTGCAAACTCGGTGCCGGGTATGCGCCGCCGAGTATCGTGAATGGGAAGCTGTACCACTTCGACCGCTTCGCCGATATCGCCCAACTGACCTGCCGCCATGCCGAGACGGGCGAACTGATTTGGGTCTACGACTACCCCACCGAGTACCAAGATTTGTACGGGTACGATGCCGGGCCGCGGGCGGGCCCGGTCGTTGACGGTGACCAACTGTTCCTCCACGGGGTCGATGGCATGGTGATCGCGGTGAATGCGGCCGATGGAAAAGAGCAATGGAAAGTCGACACCAAGAAGACGTATCACGTCCACCAGAATTTCTTCGGCGCAGGCAGTGTGCCGCTCGTCGTCGGGCAACTGGTGATTGTCCCCATCGGCGGTAGCCCCAAAGGGGCAAGGCCAGCCGACCTCCGCGACGCCAAGGGCGACGGTTCGGGCATCGTGGCTTTCGACAGCAAGACCGGTGCCGAGAAATATAAGTTCAGCGACGAACTCGCCAGTTATTCCAGCCCGGTTCTGGCCACGTTCCACGGCGAGAAGACGGTACTCTATTTCGCCCGTGGCGGGTTACTCGGGTTCGATCCCGCAAGTGGCAAAGAGCGGTTCAATTACAAGTGGCGGGCCAAAATTCTCGAGAGTGTCAATGCCGCCAATCCGGTGGTGGTCGAGAATCGCATCCTGATCACCGAGTGCTACGAGAAGGGAACCGTTTGCCTCGAAGTGCAGAAGGATTTCACCTTGAAGGACATTTGGAGTGACCTCGAAAAAGACAAGAACGACAAGGCTCTCATGGCCCACTGGTGCACCCCGATGGTCGATGGTCAGTACATGTACGGTTGCAGTTCCCGCCATTCGCCGCAGGCCGATTTCCGCTGCGTTGAACTGGCCACCGGCCAAGTGCGTTGGATCGAACCGAAGACCCGTTGGACGACGGCCATCAAGATCGACGGCCACTTGCTGACCCTCGCCGAAGAGGGGACGCTGACACTGCTGAAGTTGAACCCCGACAAATACGAAAAAGTCGCGCAGTGGACGAGCGAGCAAAACCCCGATCTGGAATATCCCTGCTGGGCGCCGCCGGTCGTGAGTCGCGGATTGCTTTATGTGCGCGGCAAAGGGAAGCTGGTCTGCTATGAGCTGAAGTGATTATTTCCGCTTGGCCCGTTCGATCAACGCCAACTTCACCGGCTCCGGGAGGAACTTCGTCAGGTCGCCCCCGAGTTGGGCAATCTGCCGGAGCAGCGAACTGCTGACGTGGGAAAACTCTTCCTTGGCCATGAGAAACACCGTCTCGATTTCCGAGTCGAGGTTGCGGTTCATCAGCGACATCGTGAATTCGTATTCCATGTCGCTGAGCGTGCGCAGGCCGCGCACCATGATGCGGGCACCGCGATCGCGGACGTAACGCACGGTGAGGCCGTCGAACTTTTCGACCTCGACATTGCGGAAATTCTTGCTGACTTCTTCGATCAAGCGCACGCGTTCATCGATGTCGAAGAAAGTCGTTTTATCCGGATTGATGCCGACACCGACGATGAGCTTGTCGAAGAGGAAACTGCCCCGTTCGATCACATCGAGGTGCCCGCGATGGACGGGGTCGAAGGTACCGGTGTAGACGGCGATGCGCGGATTCAGAATGCTCTTCGGCATGTTGGCCCCGAGGCGAGGAGTTACGAAGGCAGTGCGGCGAGCAATCGGTCGATCTCGTCCACGGTGTTGTACGCATGCGGGCTGATTCGCAAGCGGTCGGCGCGCGAATTCACAATCACACCCGCTTCACGGCAAGCTTTCATCGCCACTTTGGATGGCACTGTCGGGTGAACCAAGGCGACGATTCCCGAGCGCGCCGCTTCGGTGCGGTCGCTGAAGACGTCCCAACCATGCCGGGCGGCCCCAGCACACAAATGATCGGTGAATTCTAAAATACGCGCGGTCACCGCGGAGTGTCCGAAAGCTTGAAATAGCTCCAGACTTTCGCCCAGGGCGCTGAGTCCTGGCACGTTGAGCGCACCCCCTTCCCAGCGTCCCGCGTGCGGTTTCAAATTGAAGTCGGTGACGTGGTACTCGAACGGATTCATCACGCTGTGCGCCCCGACGCCGATGGGGTGCAAACGTTCCACCCATTCCCGGCGGATATACCCGAAGCCGGCACCTTCCGGCGCGAGCATCCACTTGTGGCCGTCGGCGGCGAGGGCGTCAATCGGCGTCCGCTGGACATCGATGGGGAAGGCCCCGAGCGCTTGGATGGCATCGACGAAAAAGAAGATTCCACGGCTCCGGCAGATTTCACCGAGGGTGTCGAGATCGTTGCGGAAGCCCGATGCGAATTCGACCGCGCTGATGCTGAGCAACCGCGTCCGTGGGGTGATAGCGGCCACGATATCATCGACCGCGATCCGATTTCCCCGGCTCGGTACTTTGCGAACTTCCACCCCGCGACCGGCCAAGTTCATCCACGGGTACAAGTTCGACGGATACTCCTCGGCGGGTAGCACCACGTTGTCGCCCGGCTGCCAAGGGAACCCTTCCGCGATCAGACCGATCCCGACGGTGGTGTTCGGAATGAACACGATGTCGTCGACACTCGGGGCGTTGATAAGTTTGGCGGCCAGTTTGCGAACGTCCGCGAGTCGGTGCACCCAAGTCAGAATCGTGGCGATGCCGTTGCGGGCGACTTCATCCGCGTAGGCGTTCAACGCGGCCACAGCATTCAACGGGATCGGCGACACCGCGGCGTGATCGAAAAAAGCCCACGTGTCGACGATCGGAAATTGCGAGCGGAATTCGGCCCGATCCATCACGGCCTCCTCAAGAACTTTTCCGGTGCCAATCCCAAGCGGTTTCCACAATCGAACGGAGATCGGGGAACTTCGGCGACCAGCCGAGTTCTCGTTTCAGCTTCTCGGCGGAGGCCACCAGCACCGGTGGGTCGCCGGCGCGGCGTGCGGCTTCGTTCACTCGGATTTTCTTTCCACTCACATCTTCGCAAGTGCGGATCACCTCGCGGACGCTCTGGCCGATCCCACTACCGACGTTGTAGACCACCGATTGGCCCGCCACCTGTTGCTCGAGCGCGAGCACATGCGCTTCGGCCAAATCTTCGACGTGAACATAATCGCGGATGCACGTGCCATCGGCCGTGTCGTAGTCTGTTCCGAAAATGTCAACGTGCGGCTTCTTCCCCAGTGCGGCGGCGAGCACGAGCGGGATCAAGTGCGTTTCGGGGTCGTGCGCTTCACCGTAGCTCGCATCGACCGAGGCCCCCGCCGCGTTGAAGTAACGGAGCGAGGTGGTTCCCGTGCCGTAGGCTGCCGAATAATCGGCGAGCATCGCCTCGAAGGCGAGTTTCGTTTGGCCGTACGGATTCACCGGTTTCAGCGGATGCTCTTCGGTCAACGGGATCGTTTGAGGTATTCCATACACGGCGGCGGTGCTGCTGAACACGAAGCGGGGAATGGCGTGGCGGCGGACTCGCTCCATCACGGCGATGCTGTTCATCAAGTTATTCTGGTAGAACTTCGCCGGGTGCGTGACCGACTCGCCGACGCTGGTGCTTGCGGCGAAGTGCAACACGGCGTCGATGCGGTTGACGACGAGCAGATGATCGAGATGGTCGATGTCTTTCAAGTCGCCGACGACGAGGTTGACGGCCGGCACCGCCGAACGGTGGCCGGCACTGAGATTGTCGTAGGCGAGGACGGTGTGCCCGCGTGCGAGCAAGCGCCGCGCGGTGAAACCGCCGATATAGCCGGCTCCGCCGGTGACGAGGATACGCATGGATCGGGCCAACTCAAGTACGGGAGGACAGTCGAACACAATCGAATTTTAGGGAGTGCACTCGAACGGGGTCGGGGAATCTTTTCCCAGCGGTTGGAAATAGTCCCCTTCACTTCTCCATGTCGTCGAGCCACTTCGAAACGATCACCCTGTAATATGTCCCGCTGGTGGTGCTCGGATCGCCCGGTTTGGTAGCGGAACCACCGTCGTTGTTGCGGTGCGATTCGAGGAACTTACGGAGCTGGGGGATGTCCTTCGGTTTCGCGTCGAGCATCTTAAATGCCCGCATGACGCGATACGTGCTTTCGATGTCGGAGGCTTTTTCGTCGATCTTGCGCCACCCGCCATCATCGCATTGACCGGGAATCAGCACGTCCGATTTGATGATTCGCATCGCCTCGGATGGAATCGATTGGCCGAGTCGAAGCTGTGTCACCGCGATTGCGGCACCGGCGCGAGCAGCCCCGTTTTGTACCTTGTTGGTGATTGCCAAAAACCCATCCAGCTTCAATCCGTCTCGTCCCCACGCTTCCACGGCGGCGGCACCAATGCGCACCTCCTCGAACGTTTTCGCGTTTTCCAACAGGTAATCCATCGCCTTCGGGAACTCTTTTTTGTCGATGCCCACTTCGCAGGCCACGATGATGCCGATGCTCGTGATCGTCGCATCGGGCTTGCCATCCGGTTCGGCGAAGGCTCCTGTCTTCGGGTCGTAGCAACCGAGGATGAACTTCTGAATCTTCTCGATATCCGTCGGCTTCTGGCCGAGCACTTTCAACGACTTCACCGCACCATTGGTCGCACGCAGGCTAGACTTGTCTTTCGCGGTCTGCTTGAACGCTCCCGTCTCGTTGTCGCGTAAACTTTCGAGGAATTGGATGGTTGCTTTATTGTCGGCGGAGATGTCACCCCCCATCCCCTTCTCTGATGCGGAGAGGGGGAGTAGAAGGAACAAGACGATTCGGAGTGTTCGCATGGGTCAGGCTCCTTTTGGGCGGAACGTCTTCACGACAATCTCGTGTGTACTCAACGTCGGTCCTTCGATCAGGTCGATGCAATACGGGATCGCCGGCATCACCGCGAGTAGACAGTCGCGGATGGCGGCGGGCTTGCCGGGCAAGTTCACGATCAGCGTCTTCCCGCGGATACCGGCCGTTTGGCGTGAGAGGATCGCCGTCGGCACGACCTTCAAACTCTCCTGGCGCATCAGTTCGCCGAAGCCCGGCAGAAGCTTGCCGCACACGGCCACCGTCGCTTCGGGGGTCACGTCACGGCGGGCCGGGCCCGTGCCACCGGTCGTCACGATCAAGCAACAGCCTTCATCGTCAGCGAGTGCTCGGAGTGTCGATTCGATATGCTCCTGCTCGTCGGGAATGACGCGAGCCACGGCTTCCCACGGGCACGCCAGCATTTCACTCAGTGCCTTCTGAACCGCCGGGCCACCGAGGTCTTCATATTCCCCACGGCTGGCTCGGTCGGAGACGGTCACAATTCCAATGCGGATCGGGCCAATCATAACTCGTCACTCCCGGAGTAGTTGGCTGTCTTGGGCGATGCTCCAACGCCGCTTCGGTTCGCCGACCGTCGCAGTGAAACCACGTTTCGTCGTTTCCACGGTCGGCTCGCCCCACGGAGTTTTTAACGCGAATACTCCGCCCAGTTCAGCGGCGGTGCCAGCGTACTGGCCATGCTTCTTGTGATACGCCCCTTGCGCGTAATAGAAATCGTGGAGCCAATCTTTGACAGCCGCATCGCCGTCGGGCACGAACTTCACCGGCCCGGCGGTTTGAGTACTGAACTGCAAATAACCCCACCGTTCGGGCCGGTGCATTTCGACGACTCCCTGCGGACTCCAGACCCAGTTGTATTCCGGCTTGTCCTTGATTTTCAGGGTTTTCCCGTCCTTCACTTCGGTGTCCCAATACACATGCGAGAAGTTGGCACGCCACTGGTCGCCGTCTTTGGGCGGGGTGGTTCGATGGCTCAATTCTTTCAAGCTCGCCCATGGCCAGGCGACTTCGACCGACCACCCGCGATCGTTGTCCTTCGGATTGTTCAGCGTCCCGTCGATGGCCACGGCCGTCTGCAGCCCGCTGATTTCCCAAGCGTTGATGGCGTGGCCACCGTCGCGGTACGGTTTGCTCAGCAGCAAGTCCCACGTGCTGTTCTTGGCATTGATTTCTAATTCGCCGTAAAGGTGATTGTCGCCATCGGGGTCGAGGAACAGTTCGAAATCGGGGTCCTGAAATATCACCGCATCGTGTTCGGTGATCGTCGCCCACACGTCCGGATCTTCGAGCTCCGCCGCGATGTACAACGCCCGGTCGTCCCAGAGCATTTTCATGCGGGTGCGGTACCGCGGTTTCGGTTTCAAATCCCCCTCGATGTCGACGAAGTCGTCGCTCCACGGTGCCGCCTTCCAGGCGTCGTCGTCGAGTTTGCCATCGATGGTGGGTGGCTTCGACGCCTTCAGCGCGACGTATCCGCGTGGGTGCAACTTGGGCAAGAATTTGGCCGGTTGATCCCGACCGGGAATGGCGAAGGGAATGACGGCCAGAAGAACGAGTGCGATGAACAAACCGAAGCGCATGGTGGTGCCCCTGTGCGAGTGGAGTGCAATCCACAAGATACACAGCGGGCTGGATAGAATCATCCTGCCGACTTCGGAGGGTGTGGCAACGAGGCCCGGTCACGGGGCGATTCAGCTCAGGGAATGGGAGTTGAGAAAAAGACGTTGGTCGGGCAGAAGATTAAGGTCAGCGACGGCGGTAAAGTGTTAGCCAGGCACCGTGCTGTTGGACAGGATTTCGCTTGAATGAAGGTTGATTCGGGTTCGTTTAGGTACCAATGGTTCCAGCCAGAAGGTTGGGGAGGGCGTTACGATGCGAAGTCTTGTTATGTGGCTCATCGCTGGAGCCGTGCTGTTCGCTGGTCGGGGGGCAACCATGGCTGACGACAAGAAGACCGCATTCACCACGGCTGAAGTAAAATATATCCGCACATCAGCCGGCAAAGTCCTGAACAAGACAATCAAGGTGGAGAAGGCTGAAGCAATTGAGAAGTTGGTCAAATTCTTCCCCACTGTCGGTGAGAAGCGAAAGTCTGATATTGCTGCAGCGTGGAAAGCAAACGTCATTGTCACCCTCACCGATAAAAATGGTAAGGAGCATGTAGTGTCAAGCAATTTCGACGATTGGAGTGAGGGGTCCGGGGATTGGCCGATTATCGGCAAAGGATTTGAGGAGCACATCGTCGAACTGTTCAAGGAATAGCTGTCAGACACTGCCCCGCTGAATTATGGGTATTGACTGCGATTGGTGAGTCCAAGAATCGTTGCTAGAACCACTTCCGAGGGCTCTTCCGAATGCTCCCCAACTTCACCTTCCACTCGGCCGGATCACTCGTCTTCGGTCGCAATTCCGTGAATCAACTCGGCGAGATCGCCGGACGACTGAAGGCCAAGCGCATCCTCATCGTCACCGATCCGACGCTGGTGAACGCCGGCCTCGTGGAGCGCGTGCGTGTCCCGCTGAGCGCCGCCGGGGTGACGTGCGACGTCTTCGCGGGGTGCGTGCCGGAGCCACCCATCGAAGTGGTGCGTGCCGGGGTCGAAGCGGCCCGGAGTTTCCAACCCGATGCTCTGCTCGGCCTCGGTGGCGGTAGCAATATGGACGCGGCGAAGCTTGTGGCAATTGTGCTGGCACACGGTGGCGACGCCACGGATTGGGTCGGTGATAGCCGGGTGCCGGGGCCGGTCTTCCCGTTGATCTGCGTCCCGACCACGGCCGGCACCGGTTCCGAAGTTTCGGCTGCTGCGGTGTTCACCGATACCGCTAAGAAGATGAAAGTGAGCACACTCAGCCCGTATCTGCGGCCGGCGTTTGCCGTCGTCGATCCGCTGCTGACAGTCGGTTGCCCCAAACATGTCACCGCCGATTCGGGGATCGACGCTCTGACCCATGCGATCGAAGCGTACACGGCCGTGAGCCAAGCCGAGTTTCTGAAACGGCCGGGTGGGCCATCGGTGTATCAAGGTAAGAACCCGCTCTCCGATATGATGGCACTCGAGTGCATTCAGCTCGTCGGCCAATTTCTGCAGCGGGCCGTGGCCGACGGCAACGACCTCGAAGCACGCGACGGAATGGCGCTGGCGGGAACTCTCGGCGGACTGGCATTCGCCAACGCGGGCGTCGCACTGGTCCACGCCATGGAGTACCCGGTCGGCGGAGCCGTGCACGTCTCGCACGGTGCCGGCAATGGCTTGCTGTTGCCGTACGTCATGGAGTACCACCGCGACTGTCGGGCCGACGAGTTCGCCGAAATCGGTTACCGACTGAGCGGCTCGAGTACTGCCGAGGGAGCGATGGCGACTATTGTGCAGTTGCGAAAAGAGATCGGCATTCCCTTGCGGCTCCGTGATCTCGGCGTCACCGAAGAGATGCTGCCCGGCTTCGCCGAGAAAGCCTTTGCCATCAAACGGCTGATGCGGGTGAACCCGCGAATGCCGGACTCGGCCGACGAAATTCTGGCCATCTACCGGGCGGCTTACTGATGTGGATCCGTCTCGTCGCCGTCACGATTCTCGCCGGTTTGCTGTTCCAAGCGAAGCCGGACTGGTTCCCACCCCGAGATTTTTTGGAGTACTACTCCGCCGCGAAAGTATTCGCCAGCGGGGGCGACCCCTACGACGGTGCACAACTATTGCCGGTGCAACAACACATCCTCGACAATGCCGATTTAGATAAACCGGTCAGTCTCTGGACGCCGCCGTACACGCTGGCACTCTACCTCCCATTCGGGTTATTGCCTTACAGCACAGCCCATCTCGTTTGGTTACTCCTCCAGACTCTTTGTCTGGCGACGAGTGTCGAACTGATAGCCCGCAGTTATGGCTGGCACCGTTCCCTTTGGCTGGCTCAACTGATCGGCTTCGCATTCAGTCCATTCTTCTGGAACCTTCATTTCGGTCAGAACACCGCTTTCATCTTGCTGGGGCTGGCGGGCTTCGTGCGGTTTCGCCCGTCGCGGCCAGTGCTCGCCGGTTGCTTCGCGGCGCTCACGGCAATCAAGCCGCACCTGCTCGCTGTCTTCGGGGTGCTGCTCATTTGGGACGCCTGGAACCGAGATGGCCGGCGTGCGTTGCTCGGGGGACTGCTGCTCGTGTTGGCCGGTTCGGTGATCGCCGTGGCCATGCAGCCGCTCATTTTCCAGTGGTTTCTGGAGGCCCTGCGGCGACCGACGACGGCGGACACGGTTCGCCTCGCCGACTGGGACGTCCCGCTGCTGAGTTACCAGTTCCGGCGGGCCGTCGATCCGAATCGTTTCTGGCTTCAATTTCTTCCACTCGGAATCACGTGCATCTTCGTCATCGTTTGGTTTTCGAAACGACGGATCGACTGGCGGAACGCCTTACCGTGGATCGTGTTGCTGTCGTGCCTCGTGGCGCCTTACGGTGGCTGGATCTTCGATCTGACGGTGCTGGCGCTACCGGTGCTGGCGCTTTTGAGCATTGCTCGCGACCCACGGACGACGCTGCTGGCACTCGCGCTCATTTCCTGGTTCGGGTTCCGAATCGTCGGCCTGGCCGAACCGATCTGGTTCACGCCCGCCGTCGCAGTTGTCCTCGGCTATCGATGGTATCAGTTGCGGTCGCAAACTTCGTAAAATTGGATCGTTGTTGAACCTCTAGCGAGAACCGTCCATGAGCAGTGTCGCGCCGGCGAATCGGGTCGTCATCATCGGTGGGGGCTTCGGCGGACTGACGTGCGCGACCGACCTCCGCAAATTCCCCGGCGCGATCACGCTCATCGACCGGCGAAACTTCCACCTCTTCCAACCCCTGCTTTACCAAGTGGCCACTGGTGCGCTGTCGCCGGCGAACATCGCCGCGCCGTTGCGGTCGATTTTGAAGTACCAGAAGAACGCCAAAACGATCCTCGCCGAAGTCGCCGCCTTCGATGTCGTCGCCAAGGAGGTGCTGTTGAAGGACGGTGCCCGGATCCCCTTCGATACCCTCGTGGTGTCCTCGGGTTCTACGCACCATTACTTCGGCAAAGATGCCGTCTGGGGGCCGTTCGCACCGGGATTGAAGACCCTCGAAGACGCCACGGAAATTCGTCGCAAGGTGCTCAGTGCGTTCGAGAGTGCCGAGGCCGACCCCGACGTGGCCAACCGCAAAAAACACCTCACCTTCGTGGTGGTCGGCGGTGGGCCGACAGGGGTAGAAATGGCCGGCGCCATCGCCGAACTCGCCCGGCAAACATTGCGGCGCGACTTCCGCAGCATCGACCCCGCCGATGCCCGCGTGATCCTCGTCGAAAACAGCGAACGGGTGCTCCAAAGCTTCGCCGAGAAGCTCTCGAAACGGGCCCAAGAGTCGTTGTCGCAGATCGGTGTTGAACTCTGGTTGAACTGCCGGGTGACCGACATCACCGCCGACCGGGTGACCATCGACCGGGGTGGAATCATCGAACCGGTGGCCACGGAGTGCGTGGTCTGGGCGGCCGGAGTCAAAGCCAATCCACTCGGGAAACTGCTGGCCGAGGCCATCGGCGGCGTGACACTCGACAAGGCCGGCCGGATCGTGGTGAACCCCGATTGCACCGTCGGCACTCGCACGGATATCTTCGCCATCGGTGACATGGCCTTCATGAAAGATTCTGCCGGCAAACAACTCCCCGGCGTCGCCCCGGTGGCCTTGCAACAGGGCCAGTACGTGGCGAACACACTGATGCGTCGTCTCAAAGGCCAAACCGCGTTGAAGCCCTTCAGCTACTTCGACAAAGGCAACTTGGCCACCATCGGCCGCTCGCGCGCTGTCCTGGAGAGCAAAGGGATCAAGCTGAGTGGGTTCATCGCCTGGCTCGCCTGGTTGTTCATCCACATTCTGTATCTCGCCCGCTTCGAGAACCGCATGATGGTTCTCTTCCAGTGGTCGTGGAACTACATCACCCGAAATCGCACGGCCCGGCTCATTACGGGTGAACGAGCCAACCGTTAAAATCACGATCACGACCATTCCTTTGGAGTACCGACGATGCCCTTTCGCAAATGGCTTTTAGCCGGCTCGTGCATTGCCGTGATCGGCGTTCTGGCAGTGCTCATGCGGACGACCTCGGCCACAACCCCCGACGAGCAACCGATCGTTCCAGAACCCGCGACGGCGAAGTTCGTGATGGAACCGTACCTCCAATACGCCACGCGAACCAGCATTGTGGTGATGGGCGAAACCCCGACACCGACGACCTGTGAACTGGAATACGGCACCGTGTTCCCCACGGACAAAGTCGCCAAAGTCGACAAAGCCGATAGGCTCCACGAGATCAAAATCGACAACTTGCAACCGAAAACAAAGTACTTCTACCGCATGGTTTGCACCGACGCCGACGGCAAGAAGTTCATCGGTAAACCGTCCACGTTCTTCACCGCCGTCGACACCGCGGACGCCTATTCTTTCACCGTGATCGGCGATACCCAGCGCAACCCCGTCATCACCGGCAAGGTAGCCAAGTTGATGTGGGAACGCCGGCCGAACTTTGTGATCCACCTCGGCGATGTGGTCGACAACGGGCCGGACTTGAAGCAGTGGACGGACGACCTATTCAGGCCGTGCCAAGAGTTGTTTGCCCATGTGCCGATCTATCCGTGCATCGGCAACCACGAGAAGAACCACGCCCACTACTACAAGTATTTTTCACTGCCGAAACCGGAGTATTACTATTCGTTCAAGTACGGCAACGGAGAATTCTTCTGCATCGACACCAACAAGCCCGTCGATGCGGAAAGCGAGCAATACAAGTGGTTGGACAAAGCCCTGGCGGCGTCCGACGCGACCTGGAAAGTCTGTTACCACCACCACCCTTGTTATTCTTCGGACAGCGATGATTACGGCGACACGGCGAAGACCAACTCGACCTACGGCGCTCTCAACCACAAGCCGCTGATTGCCCTATACGAGAAACACCGCGTCGATTTGGCGATGAATGGCCACATCCATGCTTACGAGCGGACATGGCCCATCCGGGCTGGAAAAGTCGATCGCAAAGCGGGCGTGACCTACGTGACATCGGGCGGCGGTGGTGGCTCGCTCGAACCGTTCGAACCGACCCCCGCGTTCTTCAAGAACCAAGGCCGGGTCGATTTCCACTACTGCTATTTCACCGTCCAGGGCGGCACCCTCGATTGCAAAGTGTTCGACCACGAAGGGCGATTGTTCGACCAATTCGGCATAAAGAAGGACTAAGCCAAATCGAACAGAATCACTTCGGCGTCGGCGATTCCGACCAACTCGATGGATGGTTCCCCTTCGACGGCGACCGCGTCCCCGGCGTCGTACCGTTTGCCTTCAATCGTCAACGAGCCGGTGGCGACGTGCAACCAACCGGCCCGACCGACTTCGAACTCGTGGCGGAGAATTTCAGTCGGTAGCACCTTCGCCGCCAGAATTTGAATGTCTTGCCGGACGGTTAACGATCCCGCGCGGCCATCCGGCGATGCGACCAGTGTCCAAGTCCCGCTTGGTTTGTCTGCGAACGACTTTTGATCGTAACGCGGGGTGTAGCCCTTCTTGTCCGGGACGATCCAAATTTGCAGCAGGTGCACGGCCTCCGTCGCCGACGGGTTGAACTCGCTGTGCTGCACTCCTGTTCCGGCCGACATCATCTGCCATTCGCCGGGGCCGATTACCGAGCCATTGCCCAAGCTGTCGCGGTGCTGCAACTGCCCCGTCAGCACCGTGGTGAAGATTTCCATGTCGCGGTGCGGGTGCGTACCAAAACCCTTCCCGGCATCGATCCGGTCATCGTTGATGACCCGCAACGAACGAAAATTCTGGTGGGCTGGGTCGAAATAATCCCCGAACGAAAAGGTGTGCCACGTGTCGAGCCAACCACGTTGGACATGGCCCCGTTCGGCCGATTTGCGAATGGTGAGCATCAAAATCACTCCCGCGCCCCTCGGAACAACTCCGATGGACACAGGTACATACCATGCAACGAGATCAAACTTTCACGTGGTACCGATACAATATTTCAATCCGGCGAAACCACTTCGCCTCGGTTCGGGGTGATTCTTGATCGGCCGGCGTCCTCGCCGGAATATGGGTAGAACCGGCGTCCTCGCCGGTTCCCACCTCATAAATGAACTCGACCAACGATTGATGGGAGTGTGCGGTTCGTCCGAAACGAGGTTGATCTCAATCGTTCACTTCGTGCCGACGACTTCGCAGCTGGCGACGCTGCCGGCGCCGGTGGCCCCGCAGAGCACGAGCATCCGACTGTCCGAAATGGGCACCATGCGGTGCACCCAGCGCGGGGTTTTCACGGCCGTGAGTTCGTCCCACGATTCCCCATTCAAGCGGTACACTTTGCCATCGGCCGGGTTCAAGTACGCTTTGCCATCAACGACACACGCCGCTGGAGTGAACGCGTTCATCCCGTTTCCAGGGATTTTTGGCCCGGTCGTCCATTTGCTGGTTTTCGGATCGAAAATATTCACCGAGTGATCCATCGTCCCTTCGCTGTTCATCCCACCCATCACCATCACCCGGCCATCGAGCACGGTTGCGGTCAACGCCCGGCGTCTGAACGGTTGGTCGATGGTGTTCCATTGCGCTTTGGCGTCCGACAAATCGAGCGTGCACGCGGTGGTGAGCCACTCACTCTTGGCGGCACCCTTCATGTTCCAGCCGCCGACGACGATCAGCGTATCCCCGACGACCACGGCATCGTGCGACGAACGTCCGGATGGCAGATCGGCCAAGTCTGTCCACTTCATGGTTTTCAGGTCGAAGCTCTGCACGCTGGCCACGGAATTGTTGTCGGCTTTATCACCTTTGGCGTTGCGTGGCTCCATCCCGCCAATGCGGAGGATCGACTGCTTGTAACCCACTAATGCCAAGCCTTGCAGGTGCTTGCCACCGGTCAGTTCTTCCCAACCTTTGGACGGAACGGCGACGTTCATCCGGCGGAATTTGCCGAGTGTCGTCTCTTGCGAATAGGAATGCGTTTTGCCAGCGTGACCACCGTAAACGTAAACGAACCCATCCACTGTCGCCGCACCGAAGCTGCTGAATGCTTCCGGCAGATCGGGCATCCCCGACTTTGGCTCCGCGGCGGCCACATCCACCACCAGCGTGGCGTAATGGCGAATGTCACCGTACTTTTTACCGTCGAGTTCACCCTCCTTGGCCTCGGTTTGCTTCGCCCAGGCCGCGTACCGACCGGCCCCTTCGACTTTCGTCGTCAATCCTTTCGCATCGGTCTTCAATTTCTCTTTTTTGCCGTCCGGCTTCAAGACGTTCACTTCCACTTCCGCGACCGGCTTTCCGGCTGCCAGGAGTCGAAATTGAACCGAGCCGGCCATGAGCACGGGCACCAGTTCGGCAGGAGCCGTTTCACCGAGGGTCGACGTTTTCTCGTCGCACCCCGAGAACACGACCTTCGGGTGATA
>JAYSYJ010000018.1:0-23094 GCA_043727675.1 Fimbriiglobus sp. | reverse complement strand
AGCGAACCCCGGCATTCGGGTCATTCTGCAGTGTGGACACGAGAGTCGGGATCACGTCGGCATTGTTCCGAGGATCGAGTGTGCGCAACGTTTCGGCCGCGACTTTCCGTCGATCCGTATCCGGATCGGATTGCAGTGTCGCCACCAGTTGCTTCAGTTTCAGCGAACTGTCTGATTTCGAGCTGCTCGGGGCGCTGGGGGCGCTCGGTTGCGACTTACGTTTGAATAGGCCGAGGCCCAAGTCGATCGCACTGGCCTGCTGGGCCGATGCCACAACGAGCGTGGCCGTGAGAATCTTGGCGATACGGTTCATCGGTGTCGTCTCCTTCCGAACGGGCTTACAGGTAAGATCGACCGGACGACTCCATTCTTGCCGGAAAATCATGCCGTGTCGGGCGGCCGACGCGGGGCGAGGAGTTGAATGGTGAGTACAACCGGTAAATCTGGTTGCGCACGTCTTTCCCAACAGTCACATTTTACTTGGTTCACTGCCGCGCGGCGCTGAAAAAATCTGCTCGATTCGATCCAACAGCACTTTGGGTAGCTCCGCACGAATGATCCGACTTGCCGAATCCGCACGGTCGACGATCCAGGCATCGGTTTCGTAGCTTTCGAGCGTATTGGCCACGAGGAAATCCGCATCCGACTGAACCCGAGACCGTTTGGCAATCGTCACGAGTTCCGAGTCGCTCACACCGACTTCGAGTTTGAACTTCACGAGCATACCGCGAAAGTGCCAGCGGCTGCGCATCCAATCGACCAGTTTCGGCGTCCGTACGAGCCGCATCCAAAGTTCGGGGTGCGTGCTTTTTATTTTTCCGGAGTTCGGCTCCCCGACGAGTTCCGAAGCACTCCCGGAATAAATCCCTGCCAGTGCGTAATCGCTCACCGCTGCCGAATGGATGATCGCATCGAACGCCCCCGTTGGCACCAATTCCGTCAGGGATGCTTCGAGATCGTCGAAAGTGCGGTACGCCTTCACCGATATTCCGTCACCAACGGCCACCGTTTCAGGTTGCGACGTCAGCAGTGTCACCGCATGACCACGAGCCCATGCTTCCAATGCCAGCCGCGCACCCGTGCGCCCAGTAAAAATATTCGTGATGCAGCGCACCCGATCAATGGGCGTCTGCGTGTTCCCCGCTGTGATCAGGATGTTCATGGTGCACGCCTGGGAAAGTCATCGTTTTAACCGGAGTCCACCCTCGCCTTGTCGACCCTGGATTGTATTGGCACTCGTCCACGCACACGATGGGAGAGTAAAAAGTTGCCCCAGTCGGGGTTGACCAAAATCCCTCTCCCAGATTATCAGTCTCCCCCAGTCGGCGGAACTTCTCCGGCGAAGGAGGGCTTCATGCGAACCACTTGGAAACGAACCGCCGTCGGCATTCTTTTGACGGGGGTGGCCGGAGGGGCCTCGCTCGGATGGGTGCGCGACGAGGCTCCGAACACGATCCCCATGAGCGATGTCGTGCCGGTTCCCGTACCAGAGCGTCAGTTGCCGTTACCGGTGCTGGAACGGCAAGATTCGTCGGTGAAACTCGATTGGGCCGGGCCACCCGTGGTCAAAGTCAACCGCCCGGCCGAGTACACGTTGACCGTGAAGAACGCCGGCAAGCAAGCGCTTCAAAAAGTGGTGGTGCAAGTACGTTGCCCGAAAGAAACGACGATTCTCGAAACGACCCCGGCCGCGAAGATGGTCGAGGGCACCCATCTCTGGGACATCGGCACACTCGAGGTCAACGCGGAAAAGACGATCCAGCTCAACTTGAAACAGGCCACTAAAGGCGAACTCGGCTGCCAAGCGTGGGTGACGTTCACCGGCAGCGCCGCGATGAAGGCCCAAGTGAAGGAGCCGAAACTCGCCGTGGTCGTCCGGGCCCCGCAGTCGGTGATCCTCGGCGATAAGATCCCCGTCGAATTCACCGCGACCAACACCGGCGACTGGCTCGCGGAACAGGTCGAACTGTCGCTCAAACCCTCGGCTCAAGGCCCCATGCAACTGGCCGCGCTCAAACCGGGCGAATCGACCAGCGGCAAAGCCGAGTTCCTGGCCACCGTCGGGGGCGAGCAAACCTACGAAGCCACCGTGATCGGGGCCGACGGCTTGAAGGCGACTGCGAAGGCCGTGGTGCTCGTGAAAGTGCCGAAACTCGAGGTCGCGATGACGGGCCCGGCTGATCGGATGCTTGGCAAAAAGGCCCAATACACCATTACCGTCAGGAACTGCGGGGATGTGGCTCTCACGGACGTGGTCGTCCGTGAACACGTCCCCGCGGGGTTTCGGGCCATGGCCGGGAACGACGGTGTTTTGTCCCCCGCCGGCGATCATCTGTCCTGGCCCGTCGGTGAGTTGGCTGCGGGGGCGTCGCGGCAAGTGACCTTCGAAGGCACCCCGAATCAGCCGGGCACACTGACGCACAGCGTCGATGCGACCGGGAGCCGGGGCACGACCGCCAACGCCGATTACCGAACGACAGTCGAAGGCATCCCAGCCTTGCGGATGGAACTCGTCGATAGCGTCGATCCCATCGAGAAGGGCCAAGAGACGACTTACGAAATCAAGATCACCAACACCGGTTCCAAGGGCGACGCGGATCTTCGGTTGGTTTGTGTCGTGCCGCCGCAGATGAAGTTCAAGAGTGCCACCGGCCCAGTGACCCACGCCGTCAACGACAAAGGCGAAGTGACCTTCGAGTTGATCCGCGAACTCGCACCGAAGACCGAAGCCGTGGTGAAAGTGACCGTCGTCGGCAGCGCGATCGGCGACGCCCGGTTCAAAGCCACGCTGACGAGCAAGCATCTCAGCACGCCGGTGATGAAAGAAGAATCGACCCGCGTGTACGGCGAATGAGTGGCAGAAAATAAGATGAGCGGAGCAAGAACCGAATGCGGCGTCGCATTCGGTTTTTTCGTTCAATAATCGAAGCCGAAACCGACCGAGGTGAAGGTTTCGCGGTCTTGAATGAACTGACCGTACGGACTTTGTCCGCGGTAATGCTCCACGAAGATTCGTGCCGTGCCGAAGCGTTGATACGGGTTCTTCCAGAGCCAACCCGCTTGCAGTGTGATGTTCGTTTTGCCCTCTTGATCACCACGCCATTCGGCGTTGCCCGCCACGAACGGCGTGCCCCAGAATCCCGTGGGCTTGCGGTCGTACCACTCGAATCCTATGTCAGCCCGGCTGCGGTGCCGCGTCGTCGTTTCCACGTCGGGCACTTGGAATCCGAAGGCGTACGCCACGTGCCCATAGACCCGGAGTTGTTCGTAGAGAATACGGCTCAGGCCGACGACGAATTCGTCCTTGGCGAAGCTGCGCGTGACGAGGCCGCGGTTTTGCAACGACTTGTCGCCGATGTGGGCGCTCGTGTGTTCATAGCCGACCTTCCCGCTCCACCAACCGTCCCGCCAGGTGACCGGCAGGCCGAAACGGTAGTCGTCGGCGGCGAGGTCGTTCGTGGCGAGCCGAGTGATGACCAGCCCGAAAATGTCGATCTGGGCCGACGCATCGCGCCCTTGGAAGTCGAAGCGGAAGAGGCCGATAGTGCCGCCGATGGAGGTGTCGAGGACAGTGTCGCCGCGATAGTTCTTCAGTGTGCTGGCCATAAACTGCATCCGCGGATCGCGTTTGACGGCCAGAGGCGGCTCCCAAAGGAGCGTGTTCGGCAGGAACCGGTACGTGTTCCCCTCCGGCGTGGCCGTCGTCAGTTCTTCCCGGGCGGCGAGTTCTTTCCCGTACAGATCGGCCACGGTTCCGGGCAACGGGGGCAGCACTTGGGGCGTCGTGTTGGTCAACATGTCGATGGCCGTAGGCGGCGGGGCCACACGGGTGATACCGGTTCCCGGCGCTCTGGGGATTTCAGGTTGGAATTGGGCGGTGGCCGGGGCGACACCGAGTCCAATCGCACCCGCGACCAGTCCGAATCGGATCCAGTTCCCGAACTTACGGCTCATCGACCAGCCCTCTCAGCAGCGCGCGGCACCATCCGCTCTCGTGTCGTTAGGAGTGCCCAGTATCAGCACGGGGTAGATAATGCAAACCCAAGTTGCGCCCCCTCGGTCAGTCCCGATTGATCTTTTCTTCGTCCCCGTCTATTGTCCGCTCCCCGAGGTCGGCGCCGATTGCGTTGGCCGGGGTGGTTGGCCCGCGAGACGACACGGATGTCGTGGTTCAGGCCTTGGTTCATTCGAGCTGGAATTCTGACCGCGCTCGCCGCCCTGGTTTGGGCTGGCATTTGGGCGTGCAACTGGGTCAGTCCGGAAAAAGTGCGCGCCGCCGTTGTCGAAAATCTCCAAGAACAGTTCGACGAGTCCGTCCGAGTCGAAGTCGGCTCCGCCCACATCCGGTTGTTCGGTGGCCTCTCGGTTTACGACCTCAAATTGACCCGGCGTGGCGAAACCGAACCGTTCTTGCACGTTCCCTCCGCCGTGATCACCCACGATAAAGAACGCTTGAACCGGGGCGAATTGGTCATCCGCAAGATCGAACTCGATTCGCCCATCGTCCGGCTCGTGCGCGATCCGGAGGGTCGCTGGAACGTGGTCGGCATCACCAAGCCGAGCACTGCTCCGAGACCGGTGCCGACGATTCTAGTCAAGGGTGGCACTGTCTTCGTCGAGGATCGCAGTCCGGCGGCGCTCCCGGCATTAGCCCTCCGCAACATCCGATTGAGCCTCTCGGGCGAAGCGTTGCCGTGGCTCAAAATCGATGGGCAAGTGCACGTGGGTCTGGGGAACGACCCGCAACCCGATCCGACGGCGCTGGCGATTGTCGTGAATGTCTCCGGAAAGTGGAACCGCGATTCCAACCAAGCCCAAGCGAAGGTAGAAATCCACGATCTCGACATCGGCCCAGACTTCGCCGGAGTCGTGGCGCGCTGGCACCCGGCGGCGGCCCAATACGCCCAACAGGTTCACGCGAAAACGACCATCCGCGCCGAAGTGAACTGGCCCGGTGCGACCGGGGCCACGCCGACCTACGACGTCAAGTTTGAAGTGCGCGAAGGCCGCTTCGAGCACGACGGATTACCTTGGCCCATCGAACAATTCACAGGAACGATCCGCCTGAACGATGGCCGGGTGACCGTGAAAAAGGCCACGGCGCGGCTCGGAACATCAGCCGTCGAACTCAGCCTCAGTACCAAAGCGGATTGCCTGAATTCTAGCTCCACGAGCAGTGCGATCCGTTGTGGGCCGCGCCTCCGGCAACCGATGCTTGCCCAGTTGTTGAAGTCTTCGACACCGGTGCCGACGGTCTGCCCTGGAGAAGAACCTTTGGTGGCACTGGAAGAGAAACTCGACTCGTTCAGTTTGACGATTCAAGCTCTGACACTTGATGATGACTTGTTCCAGCGGCTCACCCCGAAGGCGGCGATCATCCAGCGGATGTTCTCACCCGCCGGCGGTGTCGATGTCGTCGTCCGGTTCGACCGTACGGAGACCGCTTGGAAGCGCGAAGTCGAAATCCGACCGAAGAAACTCGCCATCCAATACGAGAAGTTCCGCTATCCGATTTCCGAACTCGCGGGCACCGTGAAGAAAGTCGTCGACAGCGATGGCACCGACGAATTCCGCCTCGACCTCACCGGCACGGCCGGGGGGCGGCGTGTCAGCATGGTGGGGAAGGTTGCCGGCGACGGGGACGATCCGTTTATCTCGTTGCAAATCGCCGGCATCGATATCCCCATCGACGACAAACTGATCGCGGCACTGCCGGGCAAATACCCGCTGTCACTCGGCAAACTCCGGGGCAACGCCCGCGGCGATTTCAACATCGACATCCGCCAGTCACACGGCGTCAATCGCTGCGAGAACACTTTCTTAATCAAAGTCTTCGACGGCACGGTGAACTACACGCATTTCCCGTATCCGGTGAAGCAGGTCCGCGGGAATGTGTCGGTGAAGGCCACGGCCCGTGCCAAAGATCGCCCCTTGCGACCGGGGATGGCACTCGTTGCGGAAGAAGACACCGACCGCGTCGAACTCCGAAACTTCGAGGCGGTGCACGACGGTGGCCGCTTCTGGATCTCGGGTGACAACGAAGCCGTTCCCGGAACGATGGATCGCAAGTTGACCTTGCGCGTCCAGGGGGAGAACTGCCCCATCGATGCGGATTTCAAAGCGGCCCTGCGCGAAATGAAGCTCGACGGAGCGATCCGAACGTTCCAGCCACGCGGCGAACTGACCTTCGGGGCGGACGTGGAAATTTGGGATCGCAGCGGCCGCACTTCCCCGGCCGAAAAGCTCCCCGACCTCGTCACGGCCAGTGCGTCGCCTCTGGCGGCCCCCGTTGTGGCACTTTTCCCGGCCGAACCGCCATTCAACCCGACCACCGACATGCGGTTGTCGCTCAACTTCAAAGGGCCGAGCGTCACGCCGACGTTCTTCCCGTACGATCTGCACCAGCTTTCGGGAGTGTTACGCTACCACGGTGGCCGCGTCGAACTCATCGAATTCCGGGCGAAGCACGGCCCATCCGAGATGAAGCTTCAAGCCGCGGATATTCGCTTCACGGAAGCCGGTGAAGTTTGGGCCAACCTCGGTGGCATCGGCCTGAATCCGATGATCCCTGACGATGCGCTTTTGAAGGCGATGCCGGACAAGGTCAAGCATGGCTTCAAGGACTTGAAGTTTCGTGGCTCGGCCGAACTGTTCGTGAAGCAGTTGGTGGTGTCCGTGCCGGCCGACGACAAATCGGCACCGGCGATTCGTGGAGAAGCCCCGATTGAACCATTGCAAGAAACGCCCGCGAAACCGCCGGTTTGGACGCCACGTGACCCCGGCCGGCCTTACACCCCGGTCGCGGCTACCGTGGAACTGACCCCGGTCGCGCCGTCGTCCGGCTTTCTACCGTTCAAACTGCCGTGGCAAACCACCCCTGCCCCGCCGGTCGCGCCCAAAGTGTTGCCACCGCCGATCCTCGACGAGAAGCCCGGCCCGGTGATCTACTGGAACGCCAGCCTGAAAATCAACGGAACCAGTCTCGAGGCCGGCCTGCCGTTCGATGATCTCTACGGGACGATTGCCACCGAAGGGCGCTACGAGGGGAATCGGATCGGGGCCATCGTCGGCAACATTTGGCTCGACAAAGCCACCATCGCGAAGCAGCCGATTTCGGCGGTGAAGCTCGGCTACCGGATCCGTGCCCAACTCCCGGATGCCACCGCGCCGAGTGGTTTCGCCGCCCCCGTGATCGAATTCCCAGACATCAACGCGACTCTGTTCCAAGGCACCATCGGCGGGCAAGCGCGCATCGTGCTCGACGACGTTGTGAAGTACCGGATCTGGCTCACGGCCACCGATGTGCGTCTGGACGAACTCGCCCGGCACACGAAGCTGGGGAACGATTCCGAATTGCGCGGGCTCGCCCAGGGAAGTTTCCTCGTGACCAATGCGCTCGATCCCAAATCGGGGCGCTGGATTCCAACGGGCGAGGGCCAAATCGACGTGCCCCAAGGCCGGATGTACAAGATCCCCGTCCTGCTCGATCTTGTGAAAGTGCTGAAAGGTCAAGCCCCGGATCGCTGTGCCTTCGAAGAAGCCCACGCCACTTTGGAATTGAAGGGCGACCGTGTCAAAGTCACCAAACTCGATCTCCTCGGATCGGCCATCAGCCTCGGCGGCTCTGGGGAACTCGATACGGATGGGCAATACGTGAAGTTCGAGTTCTTCACGATCTGGTCGCAGACCCTCAAACGCTGGCTGACCACGCCCCTCGGCGATGTCACCGGCCTGCTCAGCGGCAGCATCTTCAAGATCGAACTGACCCGCGAAGGTGGCAAGCTCACGCCGAAAGCCGTGATGCTCCCCGTGGTGACCGACCCGGTGCGAGCCGTCGCCGAGCGCTTGCGAAATCACTTCGACAAGCCAAGCGACCCACCCACCATCCGAGCGACCAGTGGTCGGTGACTTTGACAACGGTAACTGTTCATCAAGAAGCGTGCATGAAACAAATTGCTTGGCCATATTCTGACCACGAACGTGGTCACGTGCGCCTGAAATGAACAGAGTTGGTTCCCCGACCCCCTTTTTTCAGCCTTTTTCGCTTGGCACTCCGATTGCGTATTCCCTTCCCGGAACACAACACCGGATCGACACCATGAATCGCCAGCGTTGCGCGTTTACGCTCATCGAATTACTCGTCGTCATCGCCATCATCGCGATACTCATCGGCCTGCTGTTGCCCGCAGTGCAGAAGGTACGAGCGGCGGCGGCCCGCATGAGTTGCCAAAACAATCTCAAACAGATCGCATTGGGTCTTCATAATTATGAGAGTGGCAACAGTAAGCTGCCGTGCTCGAAACGGGCGACCTTGCCCCAGCGGAGTTGGGCGCCGGATATCCTGCCTTACCTCGAACAAGCCAACATGGTCAGCGATGTGAACTACAACCTCAACGAGAATTGGTGGCGTTCCACGACTTACACCGGGATCCCGATCCCGAACTCGGCGACGGTGCAGAAGTCGCTGAAGATTTTCAACTGCCCGAGCACACCCATTCAAAATCGAACTCAGTACAAGACTGAAAAGTCTCCGGAGCAGAACAAAATTGGATCTTGCGGCGACTATTTCGTTGTGGAAGGCGTCAACGTGGCAATCAATGCCGAGTTCGGTTCGATCGTCTACCCGACCAACGCCAAGGGGATGCTCTCCCCGTTCCCCGAAGCGTCGACAATTTTGAGTACGACCGACGGTACCTCGAACACAGTTTTACTCGGCGAATGTGCCGGGCGGGAGGACATCTGGCGTGGACGGGTGATGACTCCGGCTCAAACGGACAAATCGTTGCCGAACCCGGCCCGTGCTCGCGGGGGCGCTTGGGCCACCAACGACAACCCGTACGAAATCGGTCAGCGGCTGCAGTGGAGCGGGGGCGCAATCCCCGCCACAGTCCCGATGCGGATCAATGCCAGCAACGAGTGGGGCTTCAACTTCTACAGTTTCCACGACGGTGGTTCGGTCTTCGCATTTGGCGACGGCTCGGTGCGATTCTTGAGCGAATCGACCACGCTCGCGAACCTCGCGGCACTATGCACCCGCGATGGGGGCGAAGTGATCGGGGATTAACGCATCACGAAGCCGCCGTCGACGTTGATGGTTTGGCCGGTGACCATCCCGGCCCGCGGCGACGCCAGAAACACGGCCATGTTGGCGACGTCTTCGGGAGTCTGCCAGTCGTTGAGCGGGATCACTTTGCGGATTTTCTCGGCGACCCACTCTTCGTAGGTCGTCAGGGTGCCGACAGGTTGTAAGTCGGCCCAAGCTTGCCAGACTGACTTGTTCAATTCTGTCTTCACCATGCCGGGGCAGATCGTGTTGACACGGACGCCGAACGGGGCCAGATCTTTGGCGGCACACTGGGCGAAGTTGATCAGCCCCGCTTTCGCGGCACTGTAGGGCGGATCGGTTTGCGAGCCGATTTGTCCGGCGACCGATGACAAGAACAGCATGGTTCCGCGTCGGGCTGCGGCCAACCCCGGCGCGAAGCTGTGGGCCACGGCAGCCGCGCCGACGAGATTCACCCGCAGCACGCGATCCCAGTCGGTCGGGCTGAGATTCCAGAATGGGAACCCGAATTTCCCCGAACCGATGCCGACGCAATAGACGATGTGTCGCACCGGGCCGATGGCCTCGGCGCAGTTGCGGATGGAGGCGAAATCGAGAACGTCCGCTTGAAAACCTCGGGCGCCGAGTCGTTCGGCGACGGTGAACACGTCCGGGGAAACATCGACGCAGGCAACTCGGGCGTTCTCCGCGAGGAACGCTTGGGCGATGGCCAAGCCCAATCCGCGGGCGGCCCCGAAAATGACGACCGCATCACCGGCGAGTTGCAGATCCAATATCCACCTGCCCTTTCGATTGGTCAATCCAACCCGGCTGCTTTGCGGCGCCACAGTTTCAATTGTTCCGCGTCCTGGGTGCGATCGTGGGCGACCCACCCGGCGACAGCGGCGGCGGCCGCTTCGGGGCCGGTGGCTTGTCCACTGGAGGCACGGCGAAGCTGGGTATCGAGGATCGCGTAGACCTGAGGCGTATCGGGAGTGCGCAACGGCAACGCGGGGTTCGCCACAGCCGTGTTGATGTACGATTGCATGGCCGAGCTGAGATCTTTGGTGTGACGTTCATCGAAGCCGTACCGCTGCCAGATGGCGAGACCCGTTTGGGGGGCAATGTGACTTTCGCGGATCGGCCCGGCACCGAGGTGGCTTTCGCTTAGCGTGCTGGCACTTCCTTCGGGGCCGGCGAGATCGTTCAGGAAATCCCAGGCCGCATCGGTATTCGTACTCCGTTGATTCACGACGGCAAAGGCCCCGGTTCCACCAAGGAACGGAATGGAATTCCGGCCGGTGACAGCCTGAACGGCCTTTCCCTCGGCGTTGAAAGACATCCGCGTGCCCGGAACGGGGGCGATCCCAAAAATCTCCGAAATGGCTCCGGTTTTCGGATCGCGTGGCAGTTGCGACAGTTCACGGAGTGTCAGCACCGCCACCACTGCGCTCCCGGTGCTGATCGCCGCCAGCGGAGTTTCGGCCGTCGTCGAACGGAAGGGTGCCGTCTGATGAAACCAGCTATATGCAGCGGCGAAGGCGGGGGCATTCAACCGGGGTTGGAACTTTTCCGCATCGATGTGGAACGAGAGCGCCCGCGCGGCACTGCCTACTTCTTTCGTGCCTGTGCCGACGGGAACGCGGTCGTAACAAGCGGCCAAATGGTGAAACTGGTCGAGAGCGGCCCCATCTGTGGGCAAGGGCGGCAAACTCGGTTTGCCGGGGAGGTGGAAAGCGGCGGCGATCTCGGCCATGTCTTCCCACGTGCTCGGTGGCACGAGATCTTTCTGGAATTGTGTCCGGAACGCTTTCATCGCGCTGGGGTCGCGGAAGCGATCCGCCCGGTAAACGCAGATCAAGCCGTCACCGGCGATGGGAATGGCGACGGTATGAGATCCCCATTGCACCAACGAGGTTTGAAAGGGGACGAAGAGCGTATCCCACCGGAACGCTTTGCCATTGCCCGTTAGTGTCTCGGGCACGCTGGCCAGTTCCCCACGTGCCGCCAGGCCGGCGAGATTTTCTTGCGGAATGATGGAAATATCGGCATCTTTCAAATCTTGCGGCGGTAACTCGGTCACGACCGTGACTTTAGCACTGGTACGGTTAGCCCAAGCCTTGGCCCGGCCACGGACTTCGGCCCCAAGAGCGGGATCGGAGACGGAAATTTTTAATATTTTGCCGGCGAACGGTTTCTGAACCACTGCCGCAGTTGGGTTGGATGGGGTGGCTCCGCAGCCGAATAAGAGGCCAGCAAGTGAGCTGAATATCAGTGTGAACGCGGTAAACCGGAACGTTTTCCAAGCTCGGTGTGAGTGCGACGGAATGGTGGGTTCAAGAGAATCAGATAAATTGGGTTGCATTATTCCGAACTCGGTGGTTAAAATCTTGAATGGGGATCGTCACAGATTCCCAAATAGTGTAAGAGAAAGATAATCGTCGCGTGTGGGTACCTCTTACCCCACTGGAATTTTACCGAAAAACCAGTAGTTGTTTGCGGATTTTCACGGCTCAACACAGATCGAGCCGGGTGATTGAACGTATGGCGAGGAATAAGTAGAAATGATGAAAGTTAACCTGATCGTCACGGCAGCTGGGCCAAACCAAGGTCGTGCCATCCCGATTGCGGGCGAGAAATTCATCATCGGCCGCGATCCGGAATGCAACCTCCGTCCGGCCAGTCAGGCCATCAGCAAACAGCACTGCGCCCTGCTCATCAGAAGCGGGAAAGTGTTCGTTCTCGATCTCAGCAGCACCAATGGCACAATCGTCAACGATATTGCCGTCAGCGGCGAACAAGAAGTCGTGAATGGGGATCGCCTGAAAATCGGGCCGCTCGACTTCAAAATCGACATTATTGCCACGAAACCGTTGACGGACAGCACCCCACTTCCCGAAGCGCTCAAAGCCGTCTCGCCCAGCTCGGCTGAGAAACTCAAAGCGGTCGTGGCCGCGACGACTCCTAACAAAAGCTTACCGCCACAGCCGACGACCCCGGTGAAAATCACTCGCGGGCCGGCCGTCGTCAACGACGATTCCAGCGAGCACGACGATGCTGCCGCGATGCTCTTGGGGATGGATGATGACACTCCGGGTTCTGTGCCGCAAGTCCCCGATGGCAGTACGGTTATGGATGTGCCCGCAATCAACCCCGATGGGACACTCGCCAAGAAAGTCGATAAAAAGAAGCTGCTCAGCGGGGCCGAGATGTCGTCGGCGGCCAACGACATTCTTCGCAAGTACATCCGCCGAACCAGCACGTGAGCACTGATCGTTCCACCCGTCTCACACGGCGGGTGGGCCATGTGCAGGTTCCACTTTACTCATTTCACTCTTCACGTAGTCTTTGAACGCCCCGTGATTGTAACTGATGAACAAAAAAGCGTGGTTCAACGCTTGGAATGTCTCGTCTTCCGGATCGTCGGCATAATCTTTTCTCAGGGCATACAGTCGCGCGAGCAACTGGTCGGAATTGAGCATGGGCACCTCGGGGTTGGGGTTGTCTCAGGAAGCCGTTTTTGCCAAACTAAAAGTATTGAATAGTCGATGGTATGATAGCGGCTCGGTCGCTTTGAGGCCGTCGTATGGTCAATCGCAGTTCACAACCGTTGAAAGTCTGGTTCGTCGTCTGGGACGTGCTCGCCTCCGTGTGCGCCTGGCTGGGTGCCTATTGGATCCGGTTCGATTCGGGGCTTCTCGAACTTTACCACGACCAACCCAATTTCGAACTCTGTCTGGGTGGCCTGCCCCTCGTCGTGTTTCTCGGTCTGGTCTGCTTTCGCTACGCGGGACTGTACGATGTCCACCGGATGACCCGTTTCCGCGAAGAGGGTTTTGCGGTTGCCAAGGGTGTGGCCCTCTGCACGCTGTTGGTCGCTTCCATGACCTTCGCTTTGCGCTACCAATATGAATCGCGGATCGCGTTTGCCTTGTTCACGGGCTTGGCCTTCCTGTTTCTCCTGTCGTTCCGCCGCCTGACTTGGTTCGCCGTTGGTCGGTTGCGGGCCGGTGGTTACAACCAAAGCCACGCTCTCATCGTCGGCACTGGCCGCTTGGCCCGCCGCACGGCCCGCTCGTTCAAATTGTCGTCGTGGATGGGAATTCAAACGGTTGCGTATGTAGAAGATGATCCCGGCAAAGTCGTCTGTGATCGCCCCGTCGTTGGCCCCATCGCCGACTTGCCACGCTTGATTGAAGAATTGCACATCGAGCACGTGTTTATCGCTTTGCCGATGAACCGCTACGCCGATGCCCGGCGGGTGTTCGATGCCCTGTCGCAAACGGTGGTCGATGTTCGACTGGTCGCCGATGTGCCAGCCTTATCGGCACTCACCCTGACGGCGTCGACCGTTCACGGAATGACGTTCCTCGGCCTTCGGGAGAGTCCGTACCACGGGTTGAACGTCGTCGTCAAACGCGCCATGGATATGGTGCTCGCCGTCATCGCCTTACTGATTTTGGCACCGTTTCTCGGCCTGATCGCACTCCTGATCAAGTGGAAAAGCCCCGGCCCGATTTTCTACCGCCAAGAGCGTTGCAGCCTGAATGGTACGGCGTTCCCGATGCTGAAATTCCGCAGCATGGACATCGACGCCGAGTCGGCCGGCCCCAAAATGACGGCCGAGAACGACCCGCGGGTGACTCGCTTGGGGCGGTTTCTCCGAGCGACGAATTTGGATGAACTGCCGCAACTCTGGAATGTGGTGCGCGGGGACATGAGCCTCGTGGGCCCGCGCCCGGAACGACCGATTTTCGTGCGGAAATTCACCAAAACGATCCCGAATTATATGGCCCGCCACGCCGTGAAGTGCGGTATGACCGGTTGGGCCCAAGTGAATGGCTGGCGTGGCAATTCTTCCCTGCGCAAGCGGATTCAGTACGACTTGTACTACATCACGCATTGGAACCCGATGTTCGACATTCGGATTCTGCTCCTCACAGTCTGGCGGATGTTCTTCGGCCTCCAAAAACACGCGTATTGAATCTGAAATGGGATTGAACCGCCGGGAATTGCCAGAAAGATTCTCTGTATGCATCCCCGCTGCCGGGGCGTGCGGTACAATTCAATTATGAAGCTGTTGACCACCGGACTCGCACTTTCGTTCCCCGTCCGCACGTCGGGGCAGGTTCTCTTTTCCATCGGCGTGCTTTCGGGCGTGCTGGGCTTAGAAGTGCTCGGTCGCGCATTCACGTCCGACGTTCAAGACGGCCTCGGGGCACTGGCGCTCATCACACTCGCCGGCGTCGTGACGTTCTGGCATCGCCGCCGTCCTCTCGACTGGGTCAACTGGCTGGTCGATCGGGTGAATCGCGCCACAGTTCGCCTGAGCAAAATGAAGTACGAACACGGGATCGACTTCCGTGGGACACCGCGGCTCCCGCAGCGATTGCCGATGTTCGCGTGGTGGATCACCTTCGGGTTGCTGGCCTGGGGTGCGGCGACGGTGGGTGTCTGGTATCTGCTGCCGGGCGGTTGGCGCGATATCGGTGTGCGGTCGTCGTACGTCTTTTACCTGTTGATTTTGCTGACACTCTGGAGCCTGCTCTTCGCGGGACTGTTGGCCGGCCTGTTCGTACCCATGCTGCTTCTCGACCGGTGGTTGCGCGAATCGCTGTCCGATTCGGATCGCTGGGTGATTCTCATCGTGGCCGGCTTCTCATACCTCTTCGCCATCACCGGTGCCGCCGCCTATTTTCCAGTCGCAGGTGTCATGGCGGTTTGCGGAATCACGGCGTGCGTCGCCTCGTACTGGTGTCTGCGTCCCGGTTCCGCGGAATTGGCTCTTTTGTGGCGTTCACGCCCTTCCGGCCGCATCTATTCCGTGCCAGCGCCGCGGCTCATTGCCGGGGCGGTGATCGTCCTCGTAATCGCATACACCGATTTGATTTTGACGGGGATGTGTGGCCGGTTGTTGACGAACATCGAAGCCGAAGATTCCATGCCCCTCACCGGTTCGCTCGCGGCGTTGGTCGCCTGGACGACACCTGGGTTGATCGCCATTTTGACTGCCCGACTCTACATAGTTTGGCGTGCGAATCCGTCACAGCGCACCCCGCCTACGCTGCACGTGCAAAGTCCGCGTGCCAACGATTCCCTGGAACGAATTACCGAGATTGTCTCCAAATGGGGCTTCCGGGTTCGGGCCGACGACGGCAAGCCGAAGTCGATCGAAGTGGGATTGGTTTTGGTTCATCCCGAGTTGTCGGAAGCGACGGAATTCGACCCGCGTTGGCCGTTGAAAGTGTCGCTGGCGGATCTGCAAGCCGGGGCCGTCCGCGAGCGCTTCATCCGCCGCGATGAGATTCAACTGCGCCGGCGCTTCTTCCGGGGGCTGCGGTCGTTGCTCAAGCAAGCCAAGGCCGAAGATCGGTCGCAGGGTGGTGGCTATTGGCTGGCCCCACATTGGTGGTTCTTCAACGGATTGGGCCGCGAAGACGGCGATTCGAGCAAACGGGCCGAAGATGGCGAAGGGAGCTTGCGCAGCGTCGGGCCACCCTTCAGCAGCATCTTCGGCCGGCGCGCCCGCCAACACATGCACCGAGTGCTCCGGGGCGTGGAAGTCGACGTGATCTACATAGAAGACGGCGTCCAGCTCAAGCAGTTGGTGCAGGTATTCCGGGCGATTCTCGAAGTGTACGACGTTTACGGTGGTCAAAAACGCGTCGACGATCACAGTTTCGTAGGCATTCCGAAAGTGCGTGTCATCGTTCACGATCTCAGCCCCGAGAAGCCGCTCGTCTCGGTGAAATACCGTCAGCCGAAGTTCGACGACCTCAGCCGGGGCCGGGTGCTGCACGTGTTCCGGGATCGCGGCGACCACGAGGAAGTGTCCGATCTCCCCTTCGATTACAGTTCGGAACCGTCACCGTTACTCATGGTGTGATTCCCCCGAATTCAACGCCGGCCACACTATTGCTCGGTTGCGTCACCGCCGGTGTTCAAAAGCGAGACCCAGGCGCGAATCTCGCTCAAAATGGCTCGGGAATTTCAGGTTTCCTCGCACCTGGCGGCACGGCTTGCACTAAATACTTTAGTCAGCCGAACCCACCGCCAAGCCCGTGAGCCACCTAGCTATGCCCGCCGAATCGCGAGTCGCCGAGCAAGCTCGGCGCGACGAACTCATTGTGACGCATCTGCCGCTGGTCAAACATGTGATCGGCCGGTTGATCGGCGAATTGCCGCGCGGGATCGACGTCGAAAATCTGGAGAGCGCCGGCGTACTCGGCCTCGTGGAATCGGCAGGAAAGTACGACCCGACCCGGAACACGCTGTTCAAAACATACGCTTACATGCGGATTCGCGGATCGATTCTGGATGAACTCCGGCGGAACAGTCCGTTGCCGCAACATATGCTCGAACGTGTCGCTCTCATTCGCAAAGCGTGCCGGAAACTCGAATCGCCGATCACCGTCGAAATGCTGGTCGCCGAAACGAATTTGTCCACGGACGAAGTGTCCGATGCCCTCGCGGCCGAGCGGTTCAGCCGGATGGTCAGTTGGGAGCAGACCGCCCAACCGAACAGCATGACCCCGATGGAAAGCATGGCACCGCCGCACGCGGAAGTCGAACGCTGGGAATCGATTCAACAACTCACGGAAGCCATTGAACAATTGAATCCGCGCGAACGCCTCGCGGTGACGCTGTACTACCGCGAAGAACTCCGGTTGAAGGAGATCAGCGCAATCATGCAACTGTCCGCTTCGCGCATCAGCCGACTGTTGACCCGAGCCATTTTCGAACTCGGCGAGAAGCTCCGTGTGAAATTGGCTATCGGCATGGCGTAACGAAGTCCTTGCTATCGTTCTGCTGGTCAGGTAGTTTGTTGATCGGCTCGATCTTCAAACGACCACTGGCACCCAGATCGAAAGTTCCCGATGGCACGTTCCCTTTTGCTGGTTCTCCTCTTGGCTGCCCCGTTACTGGCCGCCCCTGTTCCACCGGATGAGAAGCCAAAACCGCGGGCGAAGTTGCTTGGCACGGTGAAACTCAACAAACATGTGACCGAAGTGTGCTGGACGCCCGACGCGAAATACTTGATCGTCGCAACGAACGAGAAAGGGTTTGTGATCGACCGCGATCAGTTGGGCGAAGACACTCCTGCCAAGCCGATCGCCGAGTTCGTAATGCCGACCGGTGGGATGACCAAGTTGGGGGTCACCCCGGACAGCACGGAGGTCTACGCAATATTGACAGCAGGGCGGATCAACTCCGAAACCCGACTCTGTTACTGGACCCTCAAAGACTTGCTCGATGGCAAGAAGAAAGCCAAGCCCGATCGGGCGGTGAGCTTGGAGGTGGACAACCCGACGAATCAGTTCGCGTTCTCCGCCGACGGGAAAAGTCTGTTCGTCGTGATGAGCGAACCACGGCCTGGCATGGCAGTCCAACCGAACGGCCAGCCGGCACAGATCGGCAAAGTGCTCCGGTTGAGTACCAAGACGGGCGATGTCGCGGAGGAGTGGCTGCCTCTCGAACTGCCGAACGCGACCCTGATCGGGGCGGTGGTTCACCCCGGTTCCGGCAAAGTATTCGCCCACTTCCAATCGGCAGAAGAGCATGTCGTTCACTGTTTCGACCGGGCCGAAAAGAAGGAGAAGTGGGAGCGGACATTTTCGCAACCATCGCCGAATGCGCCGGTTGGATATGGCCCTAAGGTGTCGCCTGATGGCCAAGTGGTGGTGGCCACTTGGTCGCGCCAGTTCTTAATCCTACAGCCCGGTGTGGTTCCGCAACCGGGGCAACAAGCGCAGCTGATGGCCGTCAACACCGTCAGCCCGCAACTGCTCAACGCCACCACCGGAGACGTGATCGCCGACTTGGGCGGGGACGACGTTTATCACAGCCACGTATTCGGCTTCTCGACCGACAGTAAACTGATGTATGGGATGCTGTACCGTGCCACGGGTTCGCAACTCCTCGTGTGGGAGGCGAAGTCGGGCAAGCCGCTCAAAACGTGGCACCGTGGGTCGGGTGACTTGTTGGGTCAGTTCGCCCCCAACCGCCACGAACTCGCCATCGTCGAGCGTTCCCAAATTCAGGTGATGGGGACGCAGGAGAGTCTGGAGCGGATGCGAGGAGGATTACTCACGGAGGTTGAAGTTGGACAGCCGCAAATATTCACGGGCTACCAACTCAATCAGCCTCAAGCACAGGTCATCCGGATCGACCATACGGCCATCATTGGCGTTTGGGATCTGGCACCGCTGGTGAAATGACATCGCTGTTTTTAATGAATTGCTCCGATTCTCAATCGACGCGGCCCAGCTTCGCTTTCGCTTCGTCCAAGATCACTTTGGTGGCGGTGGCCCCCACTCGGGTCACACCGATGGCTCGCACTTCCAGAAGTTTCTCGTAGGTGCGGACGCCACCGGCGGCTTTGACTTGGACATGAGCCGGGCTGTGCAGCCGCATCAACTTCAAGTCGTCGATGGTCGCGCCGGTCTCGGCGTAACCCGTGCTGGTTTTCACCCAGTCGGCCCGCAGCTCTCCGCAAATTTTGCACAACTCGATTTTGTGTTCGTCTTTCAAAAGGGCATTCTCGAAGATCACCTTCACCTTCGCCCCGGCACGGTGGGCGACTTCAACGACGCCGGCGATGTCGTGGGCGACGAAATTCCATTCGCCCGAAAGAACCTTGCCGATATTCACCACCATGTCGAGTTCGGTCGCTCCATCGGATAACGCCAGTTCGCTCTCGAAAATCTTGACGCTCGGCAAGTGGCCACCGTGGGGGAAGCCGATGGTGGTGCTGGCCTGCACCGTGGAACCCGCGAGTAACTTCGCGGCCAGGCGAACCGCATACGGTTTGATGCAGACGGAACCGACGTTGTACTCTCGTGCCAAGAGCAACCCGCGTTCGAGATCCGCATCGGTCAGGGTTGGCTGCAACAGCGAGTGGTCGAACATCTTGGCCAGTTCGTACAAGGTCGGCGCAGTCATGGGTGGCAACTCGAATCGTGGGAGCGGGAGAGATCGAAATCGTTATCATACGCACCCGGTCGCTCCGATGATCGGGTGGATGAATCCGCCTCCCCATGCGTTCCCCGCAGACGTACAAAGAAAGGACTGTCTCCGTCCGCTTTCCGCTCGCTGGAAACTTCTCCCCATGCCCCCAGCCCCCCAGCATTTTCTCCCGCACACCCGCGTGCCGAGTTTGTTGCTTCCGAACAGTGCCGCGGCGAACCGGTTCGTGGCACGTGAGATCGACAAACTCGTGCGCGCCCGCAACGCCGCCGGCAAGCCGACCGTGCTCGGGCTGGCCACGGGCAGTACCCCCGTGGGGCTGTACCGCGAACTCATTCGGTTGCACGAAGACGAGAAGCTCGATTTCTCGAAGGTCATCACGTTCAACTTGGACGAATATTTACCGTTGCCGAAGGAAGACCCGCACTCCTATTTCCGCTGGATGCACGAAACGTTCTTCAACCATGTGAACATCAAGTGGGAGAACATCCACATCCCCGACGGGACGCTGCGACCCGACGAGATCGAAGATTTCTGCATCGAATACGAACGTCGGATCCGCGCCGCCGGTGGCATCGACATCCAGATCCTCGGCATCGGCCGGACGGGGCACATCGGCTTCAATGAACCGGGGAGCCCGAAGAACAGCCGCACGCGGATGATCACGCTCGATAGCATCACCCGCCGCGATGCCGCCGCCGGCTTCTTCGGCGAAGAGAACGTCCCGAACCAAGCCATCACCATGGGCGTGGCCAGTATCATGGACGCGCGTCGAGTCTTCCTGATGGCGTTCGGGGAACACAAAGCTCATTGCGTCACCAAGGCCATCGAACTGCCCCCGTCGGAAGCGGTGTCCGCGAGCTTCCTGCAAGAGCACCCGGATGCGATATTCTTGCTCGATCCCGCCGCGGCCGCCGAAACGACGGCGATCAAGCGACCGTGGGAAGTCGGGCCGGTTGAATGGACGCCCGAGCGGGTCCGCCAAGCGGTGGTCTGGCTGAGCCTGACCGTGCGAAAAGGTTTGCAGAAACTCAACGACGATGACTTCCGCGAACACCACCTTTATGAACTCCTCCGCGAGAAAGGCCCCGCCGAGAAGATCGGCGAAGAGGTCTTCCACGACCGTTTGGCGACGATCCAGCCCTATCCGGCGGGCCGCGCGAATGCGGAGTTTGGAATGCGGAATGCGAAGGCCGACCATCCCAAAGCCGAAATCCCGAAACCGAAGACCATTTTGGTTTTCTCACCGCACCCGGACGACGATGTGATCTCGATGGGCGGGACCATCATCCGCCTCGTCGAACAGGGGCACAAAGTCCACGTGGCCTACATGACCAGTGGCAACATCGCCGTCTTCGACCACGACGCCCGACGGTTCATCGACTTCGTCGACGAGTTTTTGAGCGCCTTCGGTGACGCGGCCGAGAAGTCGAGTGCGGGTACGATCAAAGACCGTGTGAACCAGTTCCTCGATAGCAAGAAGCCGGGCCAACCCGACACGCCGGAACTGTTGCAGGTGAAGGGGCAGATCCGCGCGACCGAGGCCCGTGCGGCGGCGCTCGCATGCGGCATCCCCCCCGAGCAACTCGAGTTCATGAACTTGCGCTTCTACCGCACCGGAACCATCACCAAGGCCCCGATTCAACCGCAAGATATCGCCGATATCGCCGAACTCTTTGGTCGCCTGCAGCCCGATCAAATTTACGTGGCCGGGGAACTGAGCGACCCGCACGGGACGCACCGACTCTGTGCCGAGGCGATCTTCGAAGCGGTTCGACAAGTGCGGTTGAAGGAGCAACACTTCGACGTCTGGCTGTACAAAGGCGCTTGGGAAGAATGGGAGCCGCACGAGATCCACATGGCGGTGCCGCTCAGCCCGGATGTGATCGAGCGGAAGAAGCAGGCGATCTTTAGGCACCAGTCGCAGAAGGACAAAGCCATGTTCCCCGGCGGCGCCGACCGCCGCGAATTCTGGCAACGAGCCGAGGATCGCAACTTGGGCACCGCCAAGACCTTCGACCTGCTAGGATTGCCCGAGTATTACGCGCTGGAAGCATTTGTGAAGTGGGATGAATGAAAGAGTACTGCGTTGCTACAGAGCCTATCGTTTGAGGGGATTGCACAATGGACACAACTGCGACGCTGGAAGAGATCGGCACTTGGGCAGAGTCCGATCAGCTTGAACTGGTGTTCGAAGTCTGGGATCGGCTCCTCGACAAGGGGTGGAAGCCCACCGTGACCCCAGAGTTGGAGGCGGAATTGAAGCGTCGGATCGCCGCACATGATGCCGACCAGAACGGTGGGCACACCTGGGAAGAAGTACTGGCTCATTTACGGCGACCGCGCTGATGGCCACCGTCATTTACTCCAACGATGCTCTCGACGATATCTCCCGGGCTTACGACGACTACGAATTTCGCCAGCCAGGACTGGGTGAGCGCTTCGTCGGACGGTTGGCGACTCTATCAGAAGCCATTGGTCGCATCCCGGAACTCTACGGTGAGGTCTGTCGTGGTGTCCGAGCTGCGATGCCGAATAAGTTTCCCTTCGTGGTCTACTATCGCATCGAAGGGAATACGGTCGATGTCATCGCCGTATTGCACGGCGCCACCGATCCGGCCGTTTGGCAATCGCGAGTCTGAGTCGATCCGGGCAAAGTGTGTGAATGCCCGGGTCGAGTGACTATTCATACGTTGCGAGAATCAACAGGGAAGTTCACCGATGCCGCGTGGCGATCCGTTCACACAGTTTTGCCAACAGATGGCGCAGACGAGTTCGAGGATCGTCGCCGATCTGCACATGCACAGCACGATCAGCGATGGTGATTACACGCCGTCGCACGTCGTGGCTCTTGCCGCCGCGGCGAACCTCCGAGCGATCGCATTGACCGATCACGACACCTTCGCCGGACTGCCGGCCGCGCGGGAAGCGGCGCTGCAATTTCCACCGGCGCGGCGCCCGGACATCATCGCCGGAGTCGAAGTTTCAGCGGAGTTCGAAGGGCGTGAAGTCCACATTCTCGGGCTATTCGTCGATCCTGATTACGACCCGTTGAAGTCCGCGATGCTCCGGATCGCCGAGAGCCGCTTCGTGCGCTTCCGCGAATTCGTCGACTACTTCCACCGCAACGGTACGACCTTAGACGGCGGCCGGGTCAATGCGGTACTGGCGGGAACCGCTTGCCCCGGCCGGCCGCACTTGGCGTCGCTGTTGATCGATTCGGGTTTCGCCAGCAATCGCTACGATGCCTTCCAACGTTTCTTGGGGCCGGCACTCCCGTCGATCACGTCGAAAGCCCTGCTGGCCGCCGACCAAGCGATCCATTTGATCCATGCTTCGGGTGGCATCGCCTCGCTGGCCCATCCGTCGTCGCATTACGATTTAGAAGTGTTCCAGCGCTTCCATGCAATCGGGCTGCGGGCGGTGGAAGTCGAGCATCCGTCCGCACCGGCCGAGCGAACACGCGATCTGAGAACCTGGGCGAAAGAACTCGGTTGGAACATCACGGGTGGTAGCGATTGCCACGGTGGTGGCAATCCGGGTCGGGCCATCGGAGCACGCGGGGTGACGTTGCAAGAATGGGGGGCGTTGCGGAAGTGATAGCCAGATGGCACGCCGGACAGGCCCACCCCGGAACGGCCAACCGCTCGCCGCGGGTGGAATTATTCCCGAATTCTGCCAAACATAAGATTCGCTAATGACATGAGTGATGAAGCTATTGCCTGTGGATCCGAAGTTGACCAAGCGGGACACTTTCTCATCCACGGCGATACTTAAGCAGCCGACCAGGCTGTTTCGGAACGCTGTATCGTGTTCGGCCCAACCGAACGGAAGAAGATCATCGACAAGCTCTTCGACGTTGAGTGATACTATGACAAAAAAACAAGGCCCGCACTTGCGGGCCTTGTTAACTTTCATTTTGACGCGGTAGATCCACGTGCTGACGTTGCGTTTCTTGAATTCAACACCCATCATTGCCTGTAACATCGGAACGATGTCCTTCGGTTCGAGGCCAAGTGTTTCGCTCAGTGAATAGGCGACCAACTGCGCCGGAGGCACCTTGCTCAACTCAGGCACCATACTAA
>JAYSYJ010000017.1:0-7727 GCA_043727675.1 Fimbriiglobus sp. | reverse complement strand
AAGAACCGCGTGACCCCGGCACCGAGCAGCGCAATGCCCGCGTCGGCCTGCGACTCTTCTGGGTCTATTTGGCGTTCTACCTCGGCTTCGTCTCCGTCAACGCCTTCGCGCCCTCACTGATGGATACCGTACTAGCCGGTGGTTTGAACGTCGCCGTCGTCAGCGGCTTCGCACTGATTCTGGGCGCGGCCATTTTGG
Source organism: Fimbriiglobus sp. (assembly GCA_043727675.1). Taxonomy (GTDB): domain Bacteria; phylum Planctomycetota; class Planctomycetia; order Gemmatales; family Gemmataceae; genus JALHQU01. The sequence goes on along the minus strand of JAYSYJ010000017.1, from coordinate 7,529 downwards.
CCTTGGTCTACGCGTACCTGTGCCGCAAACCGCACCGGGGAGCGCGATGATCCACGACCCGTCGACGCTCGCCGTCATCGTCTTCCTGACCTTCGTCCTGTTCACACTCGCCCTCAGCTTTTACCTCGGTCGCAAAACGCGCAGCGCCGCAGGCTACTACACGGCCGGGGGCGGCGTGCCGTGGTTCGTCAACGGTGTCGCCTTCGCCGGCGATTACCTCTCGGCGGCGTCCTTTCTCGGCATCTGCGGCATGATTTCCGTGTACGGCTACGATGGTTTCCTCTACTCCATCGGCTACCTCGGTGGCTGGGTCGTGGCGCTGCTGGTGATCGCAGAACCGCTCAAACGCTTGGGCAAGTACACCTTCGCGGATGCCCTCGATAAAGCGTTCAACTCGCGGGGAATCAAGCTCGCGGCGGCCATCAGCACGCTGGTCGTCAGCGTCTTTTACCTCATTCCACAAATGGTGGGTGCGGGGGTGCTCATTCGGCCGTTGCTCGGCTTCCCGCACTGGGCCGGGGTCTGCATCGTCGGGGCCGTGGTCACGCTCATCGTCGCCACGGCGGGCATGGCCAGCACGACTTGGGTGCAGTTCATCAAAGGGGGCTTGCTCGTCCTCTTCGCCGCCGGGTTGACCGTGTTGATACTGCAGCGCGGTTTCCGAGCCGACTCGAGCGCCGAGAGTCTGCAACCGCAGACGGTGACCATCAAACCCGACGGCACGAAACTGGTGAATGGACTGCCGCAGGGCCGGGGAGAAGGGGAAACCGACTTGCGGCCCGTCGGTCACATCGCGAAGTTGCCGGGCAACCAATCGGAAACGGGGCCGTTGAACCCGGTCGAGTTTTTGAGCACCCTGCGCGACAGCGAAGTCGTACTCTGGACCGCGAAGACCATCATAACCGATGACGGCAACAAGACGACGACGTACACCCCCAAACCGACTGCTGGGGCCGATGTGTTGCGACCGGGCAACAGCCCGACCTTCAAGGGCATTCAAGGGGACTCCCTCCCGGCCAAACTGAACTTCGTCTCGCTGATGCTGGCGCTCTTCTGCGGCACGGCCAGCTTGCCCCACATTTTGATTCGCTATTACACCGTCAAGGACGCTGCGGCCGCACGCAAAAGCACCGTCGTCGGCATTGCCACCATCGGCGGATTTTACATCCTCACGCTCTTCCTCGGCCTCGGTGCCATGACCGGTGGTACGCTCGATGTCACCAATTCCAACATGGCCGCACCGTTGCTCGCCAAGAGTTTCGGCACTTGGCCGTTCGCCCTGATCTCGGCGGTGGCCTTCACCACCGTGCTCGGCACCGTCAGCGGGTTGATCGTTGCGGCCAGCGGGGCCATCGTCCACGACTTGCTCGGTGGCACTCTGAAAATGACCCTCACCGATGGTGCCAAGGTGCGCATCGGCAAGTACGCCTCCATCGGCGTCGGCTTGATCGCGGTCGTACTCGGCATCGTCTTTGAAAAGATGAACGTGAACTTCCTGGTCGGTTGGGCCTTCAGCGTGGCGGCGTCCGCTAACCTACCGGCGCTGGTGATGTTGCTCTTCTGGAAGCGCACCACCGCGGCGGGAATCATCGCGTCCATCGTGGTGGGGATGCTCACATCGCTGGCGTGGATTCTGCTCAGCGGCGATACATTCAAGGATGTCTACGGACTACCAGCGGAGCAATCACCCGTGCCGTTCAGCCAGCCGGGCATCGTGACGATCCCGCTGAGTTTCGTCGTGCTGGTGCTGGTTTCGTTGACGAGTCGGACAACAGTCCGACCCGTTCACTGAAGCCGACTTCACACGACCAACCGCCAGATATCCAAGCCGATGGTGAAGATCATCAAACAGAGGACCATGGCCAAGCCAATCCAGGTGAGGATCACTTGAACCGACTCCGGGGCCGGTTTGCGACGGATCAGCTCGTAAATCAGGAACACCATGTGGCCGCCGTCGAGTACCGGGATCGGCAAGAAGTTGACCACCGCCAAGTTCACGCTGATGAGGCCGATCAGCAGAACCAACTTCCAAGTATCTTCGCCGGCGAGGATGTACGAAGCCCGTGCCAGTGTGATCGGCCCGCTCATGGTCGTCACCGAGATTCGGCCGATGACCATCCCGTAAAGCCCTTGGTAAATGCTGCGGATGGCCCGGGTCGTCCGGTGGAATCCCATCTGCAACGCTTCGCCGACGCTCTCCGCTTTCTGGACTCGCAGTTCCTTGCCGAAGTACCACCCGTCCGCCGCGACTGGCCAAGTGGCGTCGTCTTTGGCAGCGATGTTAAGGCACTCGACTTCTTCCCCGTTGCGATGCACTTTGAGGTCGAACGCATGCGGCGTTTGCATTTGCAACTTGTAATCGACAAAGGCCCAGCGGAAGTACTTCGGTTTGCTGCTCTCTTCGGTCGGATTGCGCTCGACGTCCTCGTATTTGCCATCTTCTTTCTTCCCGCTGAGGTTGCGAACCCACTGGAAGAATTTCGGGAGCACGCCGGTTTCCGGTGGTGCCGGGGGGCTTTTCAAACGCACCTGCGTGATGACGTCGCCCGCTTGAATTCCCGCGTCCTTGGCCGGGCTGTTTGGCTTCACGAAATTCACCTCCGCCGAAACGCGGTAGGCCAATCCCAACCCGCCGAGGGGCACCGGAGTTCCGGGCAGGCTCAAGCCCCCGAAATCTTCCCGGTAGTCCGGATCCCAGATGAGCTCAAGTGTCACCGGCTGCGAACGATGATCGATGGTGCGCGGGATCGACAGGGTCACTTTGCGGTTCGGGTTCGGCTGAGCCGTCCAGCGGTCGGCCCAATTGTTCATCAGCAGTGGTAGTTTCAACGGATCGAGCAGTTCGACGGTCGTGTTTGGGTCGGCACTCGTTTCGTTCGGATCGAGGCTGTACCGCAGACGCTTCCCGGAAACATCGAGGACTTCCACCGCGGCGATGGTATCGCCCGATTCTCGTTCACTCTCGCCGTCCACGTCGCGCGCTTTCAGCCCGGCCTTGGCCGCCACCGAGTTCATCCGCAGCGCGGTGATCGGCCCCATCTTCATCCGCAAGCCCGTGTCTTTGCGAAACACCGCCGGCACAGACAACTCCGTGGGCGCCTCGGTATCAGATTGACCTTTGCGCAAGACGTGGATTTTGATTTCTTCCCCGGCGAGTTGCACCAAGCGCCGGCGGAAGTCGAACTGCGCCCCGGGTAGCCCGTCGCGGTTCGCTTGAATCGGCGTGACGCTCTTCCCCTTGGCCGGGTCGGTCATCGCCACGATGCGATCCCCCGCTTGGAACCCAGAACCGTCCGCGGCTTTGGCGTTGGCCGCGGCACTGGCAAAGTCGAACGGCGGCATGGAGTCGCGCCGCGTCTTTAACAGCGTCATACTTTGCGGGGGCGAGATCCCGAGTTGCGGGAACAAGGCCCCTTCCAGCTTCAGCGGTTCCACCGCGTATGATTCCGACTGCCCTTTGTAGGCGATGGTCACATCGACCGTTTCGCCTTTACGGGTCGAGTTCACGGATGGCCGGATGTCGTCGAACCACGGTTGTTCGACCGAGTTCAACTTCACGAGTTCCGAGCCGGGACGCACCCCGACACGCCACGCGGCCGAGCCGGGGTCGACCGACTGCACGATGGCCGGTTGTTCTTCCACGCCATTGAGGTAGGCCACGACGAACGCGGTGCCCGCCAGCAGAATGTTCATGACCACGCCGGCCGAGATGATGAGCATCCGCTGCGGCACCGATTTGTTCTTGAAGCTGCGCGGGTAGTTCGGTTCGCTCTCGGGGCCGTAAGTCGGATCCGGGTCGGCGATACCGCCTCCGTCTTCGATCACAGAATCATTACGAGCGTCCCCTTCGCCGATCATCGCCACGTAGCCACCCAGCGGGATCATACCGATCTTATAGGTCGTCTCGCCGCGCTTGACGGAGCAGAACGGCAGGGGTGGCCCGAAGCCGATGCTGAACGTTTTGACGTGGACATCGCAGAACTTCGCGGCGAGGAAGTGCCCGAGTTCGTGGATGAAAATGATCAGGCTCAACCCCATCCCGGCGAGGAGCACATCCATCGGGTAGTAGAACGAGCAGACGACGGCAATCACCACCACGAGGATGGAGAGTTTGATGCCATTGGTGCGGAACCAAGTGCTGAGCGTATTCGGAACAACCGCTATCGGTTCAATGGGCTTGGAGTCCAACGGCCTACCTCCTGGCGTGCCCAACGGTCGAGGGCGAGAAGGCCCTCCAAAGTCGGGGTCGGGTCGTAATGGTGAGATTGTAAGACCGCCCGCACGCAGCGGGCGATCTCTAAGAAACCGAACTCGTGATTCAAGAACCGGGCCACGGCCGCTTCATTCGCGCCGTTGAGAACCGCCCCGCAACTGCCGCCCCGCCGTGCGACGTCCATACCGAGATCGAGCGCGGGGAACGTCTCGCGATCGACCGGTTCAAACCGAAATTGGCTGAGCGCCCGCCAATCCAAGCGTTTCGTGGGGCCGGGCACCCGGTGCGGATACGTCAAGGCGTATTGAATCGGCAGCCGCATGTCCGGTGGCGACAGTTGCGCCAGAACCGAACCATCCACGAATTCCACGAACGAGTGGATCACCGATTCCGGATGGACAATCACGTCGATCTGCTCGGCCGTCAAGTCGAACAGCCAGCGGGCTTCGATCACCTCGAGCGCTTTGTTCATCAGCGTCGCGGAATCGATGGTGATCTTCGGCCCCATCACCCACGTGGGATGCTTGAGCGCCGCTTCGGGCGTCACCTGTTCCAGTTCGGTGGCCGTGCGGCCCCGGAATGGCCCGCCGCTGGCCGTGAGGACAACCCGCTCGACTTCCGCCAGTGGGTGGTGGGCCAGAGCTTGAAAAATCGCCGAGTGTTCGCTGTCGACGGGCAGCAGTTTGGCATTCCGCCGGGCCGCCAGCGCAGTGATATGGGCCCCGGCGACGACGAGTGTTTCCTTGTTCGCCAGGGCCACGGTCTTACCCGCTTCCACCGCCGCCCAAGTCCCGTGCAACCCGGCCGCACCGACCACCGCCGACACGACGACATCGACATCCGACTCTTGGGCCAAGGCGCAGGCCGCATCGGTTCCAAATTTCAATTCGGTGTCCGCGGGGAATGCGGATCGATCCACTTGTTCGAATGCCGATCGATCCGTGAGTACGGCGACGGCCGGTCGGAACCGCTGGCACTGTTCGGCGAGTTCGCGCCACTTGGTATGGGCCATCAAACCGACGATGCGGATTCGATCCGGAAGTGCCGCCGCAACGTCGAGCGTGCTGGTGCCAATCGAACCGGTCGAACCGAGTACCACCACGCGCTTCGCCTTCGGTGAAGGGGGTGTCGTCAATGGTTCGGGACTTCGGTTCATTCGGTAATTGTATGGTTTGGGTACTCAGCATCAAAATGCACGCATCATCCGCGTGGCACTCGGATGCAGCATGTTCCATTCTTAGACCATCTGCAATGTCCCGCGGGTCACCCCGAGTTGGTTGAGCGCCTTCAAGTTCTTCCAGGTGGCCCGACCGTCGTCGTCGCCGGCAATCACCCGCCGGTACTGCTCCAACAGCGGGCCGACTTGTTCGGGCGTCTCGCGGAGCAGGTCGATTCGGAACCAACGCAGGCCTTGCGCTTTCATGCGGTCGATATACTCGGCCGCCGATTGCGCTACGCTGTTGAACACCGTGTTCCGGCAACCGGTGTCGGGCAGCACCGGGAACTTGGCCCCCGTGCGATCTTTGAGTTCGACCTTGTGCGTGTCGCAGGGCCGGCCGCAATCGCGGTGATCCTTGCCCGTGCTGAGGAACGCCGCAAAGACGCAATGCTCCATATGGAACATCGGCATATGCTGGTGCACCACGGCCTCGAACTTCAGTGGATCGGACTGATTCAGCAGCGCCGTGAACTGATCCCAATTCAGGTCGAAGCTCGGCACCAACCGCGTCAGCCCAGACCGGAGTAGCAGGTCGGCGGTGAGATCGTTGGCGACGTTCAAACTGAAGTCGCCGATCAACTCGCCTTCGGGCAGTGCTTCGCGGAAGTAGTCGATGGATGCCAGGTTCCGCACCAGCACGGCATCCGGTTTGGCCCGGGCCACCAGCGCTTGCAATCCGTCTTCGCCCGGTTTCCAAATTCGCACCGTCGCCAAGCCGATTTTCACCCCCGCCGCCCGCGCCGCATCCACGGCCGGTGCATACTGACGGAGATCTTCGAAGTCGGCGTACACGAACGCCGGTTTGAACGGGAGCACCGCATCGAGTTGGGCACGATTGCGGACGAGGACGGCCAGCTCCGTCTTGTCCTGAGTGGTCGGCGGCACCGCTCGGGAAGATCGCAGCGAACTCAACGCATCGCCATCCACCACATCGTGCACCCGTCCCGCCGTGCGTTTCACTGTCAATTCCGCAGTGGCTTGCCTCCGCAAATCGTTCAGCACCGACTTCGGCACCATCGCATTCGTTGCCACATCCACCGTGCAGTTCCCGAGTGCGAATGGGGTCTCACCGAGTCGCCCGAGTTGCTCACGGATCACTTCGGGTGTCGTCGGTTGCTTCTGTGCAACCGGCAATGGGCCGGGCCAATTCGCGTTCGCCGAAATCCCGTTCGCATCGGTCAACGCTAAACTCAGTGCTCCGCCGATGGTTCCCGAAAGCGTGGCATCGACGGCCGCACGCCGCACCACGTGGTCTTGAGAATAAGTCTGTTCCAACCGCTTCCGCAGCGCTGGGTCATCCGTTTTCCAAACTTCGCAGCCGATGGCCACCCGTGACAAATCGAGTGCGTTGGGTTCGAATTTCAAACCGACGAACTGCCCCTGTTGAACGACTTCCCAGACGCGGCCACCCGGTTCTTTTTCTTCGGGCCGGCCGAGATCGAACATGACACCGTCGCCCGCCTTCACCATATCCGGCACTCGCTCGGCGAGTTCGACTCGCACCGTCGAGCCGATGTGGCTCACCACTGTCCCCAGCAGAATTCCCCGGCTCTTCGGCACGCGGCCCCGCACGAGTTTCTGGTGGTTCACGCCATCCAGGAAGCCGGTTGTCAATCCCCGGCTGAATGTCTGGGCGAGGTCGAGTTCCTCGCGGCGGGTCAGGTGGAATTCGCGTTCTTCCAAGGCCGCATCAATGGCGTTGCGGTACGTGTTCGTCGTCGCCGCGACGTAAGGCCCACCCTTCAGCCGACCTTCGATTTTGAAACTGATGACGCCGGCGCCGATGAGCGGGGCGATGAGATCGTAGGCCGCCAAGTCTTGCGGACTCAGGAGGTACGCTTTATCGCCGAGGTCTCGTGGCAGGCCGTCGACGAGCATCTCGTAGGTCATCCGGCACGCTTGGGCACACTGTCCTCGGTTGGCACTACGACCACCCAAAGCTTCACTCGTGAGACACTGGCCGCTGTAGGCCACGCAGAGCGCCCCGTGGATGAACACTTCGACGGGCACTGTCGTGCCAGCCGTGACTTTGCGGATTTCATCCAACGACAACTCGCGTGCCAACACGACCCGTTCGACGCCGAGTTTGTGCACGAA
>JAYSYJ010000016.1:0-23164 GCA_043727675.1 Fimbriiglobus sp. | reverse complement strand
GCAAACGCGCTTCGAGTTCCCGGCATCGGAGGCAATCGGGAATAAGAGGGGCGGGTGGGGAGTCCATGCCCACAGTATGCCGGAATCAAAGGGAAAGCGCAAGATCAAAAGGAATGGGGTGAACGGTTACGTAACTTCGACTGCGTAACTCCGTAAACAGTCAAAAAAGAAACGAACTTCAAATAATATTTTGAGTGTGAAACTGATATGAAGTCTATTTTTAGATTTACTTATTTTGCCCATGGCATTGTATATTTGATAACAGGTGCAGTAATCTTTTCAACAAAACAATCAGTGTTTTATATTTTTATCAGAATGGCGTTGCTAACCGCTTGCGCGGGGTTACACGTCGCTGAAATTCGATATTCTCATCTTATTCTTGGTCTTTCAGAAGAGCAAGTCAACGTCGCATTTGGAAAGAATGAACCGTGTATTGGATTTTCTTTGCCGCTTGGCCAATCTATTCGCGTTATTCGAAAGATTACCATTGTGTATGATATAGATGGTATTGCGATACGCGCTACAATATGAGAACCAAGACCATAACGTTTAGATTTTTTTTGAAAGTGTACAATCGTTGTGACCGGAGGTTAGTACACTCGATGCGGATGCACTCAGAGGTGATGACGCGGGGTCATCCGTGCTCGCGGACACGGTCGCGAAGAGCATGAAATAGTTGTTAACTCAGGCGATCTCGGACAAAAAGTTCCGCGTGAGCACGACCGATTCGTACCACGATAGCGGAGTTCGAATGCACTGAACATCCTTAACTGCGTGTTCGTTTTTCGTTGGGAACTCCAAATTTCTGAAATTATTCTTTGTTTGATCAAAAACGGTTTGAGCAAATGCTGTCTCTGACTCAACATCGGATGCATGTCAGCGTCGTTCTCCAACAGACCAAAATACAAATGGCCCCATTCGCCGCTGCAAATTTCCCAGCTCCCAGCAGGCCGGAGAATTTTACTTGGATCGACTCGACTCAATCTCTTATCCTGAACAACGTAAGTGGTGCTCCTCACGAGCGCCAAAATGATCACGACCCTGCGGGGAAAAACGAACGTGGATACGGAAACCGCCAGCTCCGCCATCGGTCGCTACCACGACATTCTTGCGTCGGGTTCGATTGCGGCAGATTCGCAGAATCTGCTCGACAATATGCAAGAATCACGCGGTCTCTTTTACGGCACCCGACCCGTCTGCACCGTCCTCCGACCGCGGTTCCTCACACCGGGGCAATACTCTTTTCTCCGCGACCGGGTGAAGGTGCTGCTGCCCGCGTTTCAGACCATTTACGACAAAGCTCTCGTCGACCCGCTCTTCCGCAAACAGTTCGGCATGCTCGATTGGGAGGAGCAACTGCTGCCGATCGAACCGCGCTTCCGCTGCCCCAGTCCGACCAGTCGATTCGATACGTTCTTCGTGTCGGAACGGGAATTGAAATTCACCGAGTTCAACACCGAAACGCCCGCCGGTGCCGGCTACTCGGATGCCCTCGCCGACGTCTTCTACGGGATGCCGGTCTTCCAAGAATTTCAACGGCAGTACGATTGCAAACCGATCCCCGGCAAACCCGGGGTCTGGCACGCCTTGCTCGATGCATTCGCTCAGTTCCGCGGGTTGAATCACGAAGCACCGCGGATTGCGATTCTCGATTGGCGGGAAGTGCCGACCTTCAGCGAGTTCGTCCTCTTCTACGACTACTTCCGCAGCATGGGGGTCGAGGCCCGCAACGTCGATCCGCGCGACGTGGAGTACGTCAACGGAAAGCTCATGAGCGGTGGCTACCACATCACGTTGATTTACAAACGGGTGCTGATTTCGGAACTCATCGAGCGCGGCGGTGTGGATCACCCCGTCGTCCGCGCTGTCCGCGATGGCGCCGTCTGCATGGTGAACACCTTCCGCTGCAAGATCTTGTTCAAGAAGGCCAGTTTCGCAGTGCTCAGCGACGAAGCCAACGCCGAGTTGTTCACCCCGAAGCAACTCTCTGCTATCCGCGACCACATCCCCTGGACGCGGGTGATCGAAGAACGCAAGACGATGCTGGACGGCCAAATGATCGACTTGATCCCGTTCGTAAACGAGCACAAGGATCGCTTCGTTTTGAAGTCCAACGACGACTACGGCGGCCGCGGGATTATACTCGGCTGGACGGTCGATCAACCGATCTGGGAACAGGCGGTGAAGCAAGCCCTCACCGCGCACTATGTCGTGCAACAGCGGGTGACGCTGCCCTACGAACCATTCCCCGGTTATGGACAGGGGAATTTGCAAATCATCCCGCGGATGCTCGATACGAATCCGTTCGTCGCGTTCGGCACCCACATGCACGGCTGCCTGACGCGAATTTCAACGGAACCGATGTTGAATGTGAGTGCGGGCGGCGGAAGTACGGTGCCGACATTTTTGATCGAGGCACGTTAACAACCCGCTTCGAAGAATTCCCGGATATCGCTGCCCAAGTTGTCCCAAGCCGCTTGGTAAGTCACTTCCAGCGGGAGCGGTACGTAGTAGCCTGCTTTGAGAAATACCGGCGCGTCCGGTAGCCCATCGCCGACCGCGAGCGGTTCCAGATACGATGTCAACGGTTCCCCGGCATCGTATGACACCACGGCCAACGGGGGATCATTGCCGGGAACCGGTTCCGCGAACTCAAGCCAATTCCCGGCAATGATCCCATGGAGACCGGCACGATCAAACGAACCTGGCGGAAACATATCGACGAACACCACGCTGATGCCTTGATTTAAGAATTCGCGGACTTTACCGACGAATCGTTGGACAGAATGATCCCGATCTTTGTTCCCCGGCGAAACGATTTCGATCACGGCGACGGGGCGACCCCGAACGTGCCGGATGACGATCCGATTTCCCCGCCGGGCGAACGCTTCCGCTTCCGTCTCGAGTTGAGCCACGCGTTTGATCCGGGGCGGCGCTTCCGCCAATCCCCCGCGTTCGTCAGTCGAGCGCGGACGGACGTCTCGGGCATGGCTCGAAATATCCGGTTCGAAGGTCATGACACGCTGATCCGTCGCCGCGACATAGCCCGTCGGAAGAACGCCACGGTTGAGCGCATTGCGGATTTCGATTGTCCAACCTTGGTGGAAATCGTGGAACGTACCGGCGTTGACACGGGTCCAATCGTGAATCGGCATCGGGTGTACTCCTTCGGTCATCCATCCGGGTTATCGAGCACAAGTTGCAAACGCTCGGCAAGAACCGTCGGGTATTTGGCCGGCCAAGTCTCGTCGATAAGCCTGACGCTAATCATGTCTTGGAGGTGGACTTGATCTTTGAGCCGGTACGAAGTGAGTTTCATGCGGACGAGCGCTTCGAGGGTGAGGTGGCGATAACGGCCATCTTCGCTCGATTCGTATTCCATCACGTCTGCAGTCGGAGCGGGATCCACAGGACGCACTTTCTCGTTGGCGAACAGGATGTGAACGGCGTCGCGGGCTTTTTTGCTCGGCCCGTCGAGGAACATATCGATGCTCGCCGCATGCCGGTAAACGAATCCTGCCGCTTCCATAGCCACTTTGGCAGCGGGCATATCCTCGCGCCTCAATAAAATATCCACGTCTTGGGTGTTCCGCACGACGGCGGGATCGATCCTGGCCACCCAGGCGGCGACAGCATTGCCGCCGATCACAGCGTAGTCGATGCCGGCGGCCTCGAGAGCGGCGGTCGATCGACGTAATCGGTCTCGCACGGCTTCCACGGCGGTCACCATCCTATCCCAAACTTCAGGGCCGAATGCAATCATGGTGATATCCTACACGATCATACTGGCCAATCGCAACTTTTGGATCGTACGCCAGTTGAAAACAGACCAAGGCTCAGGCCAAAATAGGTGCAATGTGGCTGATCAACTGCTCGCGGAAACGCAAGAAGGCGTCTGAGGTTCCCCATGCTAAAAGTTTTCACCCGCTCCGGAATCGCATTCCAGTACCCCGGCAGTTGGACATTGGAAACCGAAGAGGACGGCGACGCTTGGACGGCGGCCTTCAATAGCCCGGGCACAGCGTTCCTGATCGCCTCATTGCGACCCGGCCCCGTCAGCCCGACACAAATCACCGACGAAGCACTCGATGTGATGAAAGCCGAGTACAAGGAACTCGACGCCGAACCGGTCGTGGAATCGGTGGGTGGCCTCCCCGCTGTCGGGCACAACATCGACTTTCTGACTCTCGATACGAGCATCAATGCTTGGTCACGTTGCGTGAGCACCACCGAGGGGAACTTGCTGATCTTCGGACAGGTGAGCGAGCTTGATCGCCACGACTATGAAACCGTTCTGAAGGCGATGCTGCAATCGGTGACCATCGCCGATGAGGACGAGTGAGTATCGCAACTTCGTGGACTGCGTGCTTGACCATCGCAATTTTCACTGGTAGTCTTCTTCACAAGTCGACGGACTTGCCCGCCCCTGCTCCAGTCCCGCATGGCCTTCAACACAAATCCTGTCCGGTGTTGTGAGGCGATGCCGTTAGGAAACTGCCATGTTGCACCTCACTCGACGGGAGTCGCTCCGTGTCGGAGGCCTCGCTGCTCTGGGTCTGTCGTTGCCACAACTTTTGGCGCAGCGTGCGACTGCTAGCGGCGAGAAAACCAAGGCAAAGCGGTGCATCGTACTCTTCTTACTCGGCGGGCCAGCGCAGCATTCCACCTGGGATCCGAAGCCCGATGCCCCCGCAGAAGTGCGCGGTGAATTTGGGCCGACCGAAACCATCGTACCGGGTTTGCGGCTCAGTTCGCTCTTCCCGAAGTTGGCTCAGCAAGCCGATAAACTCTGCCTGATCCGGGCCATGTCCACGGGCGACAACGCCCATTCGTCGAGCGGCTACGCCATGTTGACTGGGGTGCCGCACGCTCCGCTCAATGCCGAGGGGGTCAATCCCGGCCCGCCGAACGATTACCCGGCACTCGGGGCGCTGGTTCGCAAGTTGCGCGGTGATTCCGGAGGACTACCGGGGGCCGTGCGATTGCCGATGCACATTTTCAACACCGATCTCTCCGTCTGGCCCGGCCAAGATGCGGGGTTCTTGGGCCGATCCAGCGACCCTTGGTTGTTTCGCTGCGAACCCGCCTCGCCCGGCTTCGCCGTGCCCGAACTCTCACTCCCGCTCGAAGTCCCCTTTGATCGACTGGTTTCTCGGCACCATTTGTTCAGTCAGCTCGATCATATGCGAGTGGTGCCGTCGAATACGCACACCGAAAAGGCGTTCGACCTGCTCGGGTCCCGCACCGCACGAGTCGCATTCGAACTCACCAAAGAGTCGCCCCAAACCCAAGATCGTTACGGTCGGCACCAATTCGGGCAGAGCTGCTTGCTCGCCCGGCGGCTCATCGAAGCGGGCGTCGGGTTGGTGCAAGTGAATTGGTTCCGCGGCCCAGACGAACCGCCGGCCGCGCCCTGTTGGGACACGCACGCCCATGAAGGCCAGCGGTTGAAGGGTGTGCTCTGCCCCACGGTGGATCAAGGCTTCGCAGCTTTGCTCGAAGATCTGGCGGATCGCGGGCTGCTCGACGACACGTTGGTGATGTGCATTTCCGAATTTGGCCGGACGCCGAAACTCAATGGCAGCGGTGGCCGCGAACATTGGGGGTCGGTCTTCAGCGTCGCACTCGCCGGCGGTGGTGTGAAAGGCGGTCAGGTGTACGGGGCGTCCGATAAAGTCGGGGCTTATCCCAAAGAGGGAAAAGTGACCCCGGCCGACTTGACCGCGACCGCACTCCACTGCCTCGGAATCGACCCGGAGTCGGAAATCCACGACACCTTCAAACGGCCGCTCCCCGCCAGTCGGGGAACCGTCATCCGCGGGATTCTATGAGGGTTGTCCAACTCAGCTCAACCCGAGTGGGCCGGCACCGCAGAAGTCTTTGTTCCCGAATGTTTTGATGTTGTGCCCGAACCCTTGGGCCAAATTCAACAGCAAGCGGTTGTGGGGCACGCCCTTGGCGTACTTGATCGACTGCCCCATCTTGAAGTTCAGTCCGCCGCCGACAAGCACGAACGGAATGTCGTCGAGCGTGTGCGAGTTGCCTTGCCCGAGTTCGTTCGTCCACACGATGGTGGTATTGTCGAGCAGGCTGCCACCGCCGCCCGGCTCCGGTGTTTCGGACAGTTTCTTCGCCAAGTAGGCCATCTGCTCGCAGAACCATGCGTTGATCTTCGTCAGCTTCTCTTGGGCTTTGGCGTTGCTGTCCGGTTCGTGCGATAACTCGTGGTGGTTCTCGTTCACACCGATCCACTTCATCTTGGCTTGGCCGACGGAGTTCGTGTATTGCAGAGTGGCCACGCGGGCGAAGTCGCCGGCGAAACTATTGACCAAGAGGTCGATCTGCATCTTCGACAAATTGGGGATGTTGTCGTTCTGACCTTTGATCCCCGCTTCGAGTTCCGGTACTTTGTGCCCCACGTTCTTGGCACTCGCGTCCGCTTTCAATTCCAATTCCATCTCGCGCACGAAACTGGCGTGTTCGTCGAGCAATTTCTTGTCTTCCGTACTCACCGCACTGCCGACTTTCTTCAGATCCGCTTGCACGTCGTCCAAAATACTCCGCAGGGCTTCGCGGTCTTTCGATTGGCCGTACAGCTTGTTGAACAGTTGGTACGGGTCGTTGATCGGCGTGATCGGCTTGTTCGCACCGCTGTAGCTCATCCGCGTCCAGGTGTCGGCGCGCTCCGGGACGAGCACACCGAGTTCGAGAGACCCGAAGCGGGTCTTCGTCGCCTCGTTCTTCTGCAAGAACGCTTTGATTTCTTGATCGATCGAGTGGCCGCTCGCCCAACCGGCGGGGGTGTCCGAACCGCCCTGGATATTGCCGGGGAACAGTTCTATTCCCGTCAGCAAGCAACCGATGCCACGCATGTGGCTATCGCCGTCGCCCCGGACTTTATCCCCGACGCCGCGGAGGATGAGCGTCTGCTTCTGGAATGGTTCCAGAGGCTTGAGGCTCTCTTTAAGCGTGAACTTCGCCCCTTCTTCGTCCGGCCAGAAGGTTTTCGGCACGATGCCGTTCGGGCTGAACATCACGATCAGCCGCTGCTTGCGAGCCGTCTGGTTGGCGAAACCGAGACTCGGCAGGTTCAACACGAACGGGACAGCGGCAGCACCGATGCCCAGATCGCGGAGAAATTCACGGCGGGAACGGGTCATAATCGTGATCTCGGCGGGGGTTGCAGTTTGTTAAGCGATAGTAACAATATTTTATTGAAGTCTTCAGCCGAGAACATTGGTCATGATCGGCGGCAAATCGTCAGTCCGGATCCACTTATTTCTTCACCGGCCCCAGGGCCATGGTTACGGCCGCTTCCGCGAACAACTTTCGCACGTCGAAACCCCCGTCCGTGAACTTCTTCGTGAGGTCCGCGTGCGCCTTTGGGCCGTAAGCGCGAATCGGTTGTTGGGCCACATGGTGAAACACTTGCACTGCGAAGGCCGCGTGGACTTCCGGGCTGTTCGCCAAATACTTGCCGAGTTCCACCGGCCCCTTCAGCGTAATCGCTTGACCGTCGCGTGCCAAATAAGAACCGGTGTCATCGACCACTTTCGTGTTGTCCTGAGTCCGGTATCGGCCGATGGCGTCGAACTTCTCCAGCGTGAACCCCAACGGATTGATGATCCCATGGCAGGTCATGCAATTCTGCGCCTTGGTCTGCAAGCTCACCCGTTCGCGGGTATTTAAGCTCGGGTGCAGGTCGGCGAGGAGCGGTGCCACCGCTTCGGGTGGTGGCCGCAACGATAGTCCGAGTACCCCGCGAGTCAGGAAGACGCCCCGGTGAATCGGCGAACTCTCGGCTGTGTACGCGAAGTTCGCCAAAATGTACGGGTGTGTCAGCACGCCGGAACGCTGGCCTGGATCGAGCTTCACCGTGGTGTACTTGGCGTTCGCCGGTAAATCCGCCCCGTAGAGCTTGGCCAAACGACCGTTGAGCGGAATCGCATCGCTCGTCAAGAGTCGCTTGAACTCGGCCGATTTCCCCCAGACGATGTCACCGACGAACAGATCGAGCGAGGTTCGCAAATCGGACACCACCTGCGGATCGAAACCCGCGAATCGCTTGGCGTCTTTGCCGAGTTCCCCCGCTTGTTCGACGTTCAACCAGTGGTGGAAAAACTGTCGGACTTTCGGTTTGGCACGCGGGCTCTCGAGCATCCGCGTCGCTTGGGCCACTATTTGTTCGCGGGTTTTCAACTGCCCCCGGGTCGCCGCCCCGTACAGCTCCGCATCGGGAATCGAATCCCACAACCCGAACGACAACCGCGACGCGACGTCGAAGTCATCCCCTTGGCCACCGACTTCGCGGTACAGAAACAGCGGCGATTTCAACACGATTAGCACGACGCGTTTGATAGAAACATCGATGTCACGCGATGGCTCGAACTGCTTCTCCACGAGCTTCTTCTGTTCGTCCGAAAGCGGTCGGCGGAAGGCGCGCTCCGCGAATGTCTTGGCGAACTCCTTGAGTTTTGCCAACCGATCCGGGGCCACGTCGGTCGTCTTGGCCAATTCGTTGATCTTCGCGGAAATGTAGGTCGCCGTTTCGAGTGCGGCATCGGTCGTGGCGGCATCCCATTCTTTGGACACGGCGGTGCCACGCTCCCAACCGAGGCTGCGGTCATCGGGTGGGAATGGCGTTCCGAGTGCGAACTGCTCTGGGAAGTTCACCGGGCTGAGCACCCGACTCGGGATCGTTTCGACCGCACCGCGCGGCGGCTTCCAGTTCAAACTGATGCCGGCGGGTAAAACCGGCCGCTTGGGATTTTTCTTGGAATCATCCACGCCCTGCTTCGCTTTGCTGAAGTTCAAGCGGATCGGATAAGCGCGCCCGGCCAACAAGTACACGCTGTGAACATACTCGGACTGCATCCCCGACTTCACCGTCGCGTCGATGGCCGGTTTCTCCAAGTCGTTGATCCAAAACTGCATGGCCTGTTCGGTGCGAATCACGAAGTCGTAGCTGCCCGTCTCCTCGGGTAAAATGCTACCGTTCCAACTGATCGCAAATTGATGCGGGTCGGGAAATTTGCCCGTCTCGGGAGTCTCCTTTCCGAAGTCGAATGTCACCTCGGCATCCAACCGTTCGATCACCCGCTCATTTTTGTTGTGATCTCGTCCTTTGAAATATTCCCCATTCAGGCCGCGCTTGTCGCCCCAGTTGGCATTCCAGCGGAACTGATTCACCAGGTCGGCGATGCTGTTGCGGTACTGCGGCACCGTCAACCGGGCCAGTTCCACACGTGCCGGGCGGTTGCGATCCCGTGCGACCGGGGAATAAAAGGCATCGTGTAAGTACGCGGATATCTTCTCGGCGTCCGCCGCAGAGACACTTCCGGGATCGTCTTCGGGCATCGTCTCGGCGACGTATTTGGACAACTGAAGAATCGAGCGATCCCCTTCCAGGCTGCGCTTGTATTTCTTGGTTCCTTCACCTTTGCCCCCATGGCACGTTGCGCATTTGGAAGCGTACAGTTCCGCACCGGTTGGCTCCGCAGCCAACAACGAACACGAAAGGAGAACCACGGCCAGAAGCGACAATCGCATATCTTGAAACCAAAGTGAGTCGGGGTGAGCTGGTTCTATTTTTGCACTGAGAGCGGCACGAGTCAAGGTGCCACGGAATTCAGGTACGTTAAAGCATTCTGCAAACGCTGATTTAGCGTCATTTTAGTATTCTGGAACCTCTTGGAGAAACTGTTACCCTACAATTGTCGAACCGTGCCCCATTGCCATGACACCGGTTTAAGAATGTGTCATATCGAAACGTCATTTGCCTATGTTTCTCGGCTACAACACCAACGGCTTCGCTCACCATCGGCTTGAAGATGCTGTCGGCATTCTCGCGGCCCAAGGCTATCGCGGGATTGCGATCACGCCGGACGTGCACCATCTGAATCCGTTTGAGCCGGACTACCCCGGTCGAGTTGCGGAGTTCGCCGAACTGCTTGCAGATCGCGGGTTGCGTTGCGTCGTGGAAACCGGTGCCCGCTTTTTGCTGAATGCCCATTTCAAGCATCAGCCGACGCTCATTTCCAAAATGCCCGAAGACCGCGAGTATCGTTTCGAGTTCCTCAGCCAAGATTGCGTGACACTCGCCAAAGAGTTAAATGCCGACTGCGTCAGCTTTTGGAGCGGTACGGCAACCGACGGCGCCGCCCCGAGTACGATCTTGGATCGTTTGGTCGACCAATGCATTCGCCTGGCCGATTTCGCGGCCGAACGAGGTGTGAAACTGGCGTTTGAACCCGAACCGGGGATGTTCATCGACACGATGGAGAAGTTCGCGGAGCTGCACGGCCGCGTCAACCGGCCGAATTTCGGCCTGACAATCGATATCGGCCACTTGGTCTGCCAGGAGGAAGTGCCCGTCTCGGAATCGTTGGTCCCGTGGAAAGATTGGCTCTGGAATGTCCACATCGACGACATGTTGCCGGGGGTTCACGATCACCTGCTGTTCGGCGAAGGAACCGTTGATTTCGCCGACGTTTTCACCGGGTTAAAGAATGCCGGGTACAGCGGTGGTGTTTACGTCGAACTGAGTCGACACAGTCACAATGCCGTGGCCACGGCCCGGCAATCGATGGAGTTCTTGAAGAAACTGGCCGAATCTGTCGATTCTTCGGACAACCCGACATTCCGGTGAGTCCGGAGAGCTCGGTTGCGGATCGACCAACTTCCGTGAGGAAAGTTGCACTCCGCGCAGTATCGTTGTAGCATTATGACTGTTGCATCGCGTGGACTCTCGGGCAAGTATCGTGTTCCCCCGAAACGTGCGACGTTAACTTTTCGAATCATCCGGATTAACTTCAACAGCGGTTTCGCACTCGGACGAGTGACGAACCCAAAGAGGCAACCATGGCGCTCGCACTCAACATCGGCAAGTGCAGCCTGCTGGGCAACTACCGCGAAAACAACGAAGACTCGATCGAAGTGAAGCAATTCCCGGACATCACCGTGTCGGTGGTGGCCGACGGGATGGGCGGGCAAGCCGCGGGTGAGATCGCGAGTAAAAAAGCGATCGACATCATTCCGCGCGAACTTCGCAAGCACCTCGCCTCGCACCTGAATGGCGATGGTGTGAAAGGGGTCATCAAGCGATCCATCGTGCAGGCCAATGAAGAAATCATGGCCATGGGCGCCCTCGACAAAGACATGCGCAACATGGGCACCACGGTGGTGATGACCCTCTGGCGCAAATCGGGCGAGATGTTCGTGACCGGCGTCGGCGACAGTCGGGCTTACTTGGTTCGCAACCACACCATCGAGCAACTCACGGTCGACCATTCGTTAGCCCAAGCGCTCGTGGAAGCGAACACGATCTCCGCCGCAGAAGCCAAAGATCACCGCTTCAAGAACGTGCTCTGGAAGTACCTCGGCAGCAAAGAAGTCGGCGAAGGCCCCGACGTGCTCGCCGTCACCCTCCAAGCCGGCGACCGATTCTTGCTCTGTTCCGACGGTCTGACCGGCGTCGTCAACGACGAAAAATTGCTCGAATACGTCGACGGACAGACCGACATGCAAGTCTGTGCCGAAGGGTTGGGCCAACTCGCTCTCGAGAGCGGTTCACGCGACAACGTCTCGTGCGTGATGATGGAAGTGATCGAAGCCTAATTCATCAATTCGACGCCTCCGCCCAACTTCCCATGACTGGGAATTGGGCGAGTGCCGCAAGATCCGCCCGTGTTCGCCATTCGATGACGTACGCCAAAGCCACCCCGGCCAATCCTGCAATTCCCAACGCGGCCGCCGCATACAGCGATAACGTGGCCTGCGACGCGAGGAGCGTCACCGCCAATAGGGGCACCGCGGCCGCCGCCGCCCGGTAACGGCCCAACTCCCGTTCGACTCGTTGAAGGGCGGGGCCGTCGGTCGGCGCCGGCCCATCCGGGCCTAAAAGCGTGGGATAAAAGACGCGGACGGCCAGGAAGTTGACCAAAAAGTACGGATACGCGGCAGCGACCAAACCGCACACGGCGAGCGAGAGCATGAAGTGGGCGTAGGTTCCGAAGCCCCCGGGTGAAGGTCCCGCCGCCAATCGGAGTGCGATCGGCCAAACCACCCCGGCAATCAGCCAAAATGCGACGCAGACACCGGCCGTCGTTTCCCCCAATCGCAACGTTCTCAATCGCAAACGGGCCAGTTCAGCCGGGGTGGTCGATTCCCCGCGACGCATTCGACTCAATCCGCGGACAACCGGAAGCATGATGACCGCGATGACGAGCATGGCCACGGGAAACAGGACTCCGTTCACAAGCGGCACGATCAATTGGAACGGGGCATCGGCGTTCTGCCAATGCACGACGATTTCCGAGTAGTTGTAAACGATGTTGAAGAGCGATGCCAAAGAGTTCACCGCGAGCGCCGGTGGATAAATGGCCAGTAGCGGGTGCCTTCGCACAATCTCACGCCATCCGCCGGCGGCGGGCCGAACCAGAGCGCGAGTCTCGGGTCGGAGGCAGAGTTCCAACTCCGCGGCCATTTCTCCGGCGGTAGCGGGTCGGTCGGCCCGGTCCGGGGCCAAACTGTAGAGGAGCACGGCCTTCAAACCGGGCACATCACCATCGATCAATTCCGTGTGGGCATCGGACGTCGGTCGCATTCCCGTCAACAACTCCCAGAGCGTGACCGCCAAACTATAAACATCCGCCCGTCCATCGAGACTATCGGGATGGCGTGGATGATCGGGGTCGAATGCCTCCAGATGCTCGGGGGCCATATACGCCAAACTGCCACCGAACAAAGCGATCGGCCCGGCCTCATCCAACTTGGCGCAGCTGCCGATGTTGAAGTCGGCCAAGAGTGGTTCCCCCTCCGCCGTCAGGAGAACATTGGCCGGTTTTACATCGCGGTGCAAGACGCCCCGACGATGGGCGTAATCGAGTGCCCAGGCCAACTTAGCGCCGATGGCACAGACGGTGGCCGGCCAAGTTTGCTCGGCCCAGTGGCGTCGGCTCGCGCTGTCGGAAGGATGTTCGCCCCGTCGCTCCAACGAGGCATCCACCGCCTCTAATAAGGTGCGCCCCGTTCGTTGGGCCGGAGGAACGGCTCGTGCCCGTTGGACGACATCCAGCAAAGTTCCGCCGGCCAAGTACGGCATGTAAACGAGCAGAACACCGAGTGCGGTGAGCGCCCGCTGATCGTACACCCGGACGATGTTGGTATGATCGAGTCGGGCCAGAGTCTGGGCTTCGGCACCGCGTAAGGCCGAGACTTTCAGTGCCACCAATCGCTGCATCGACGTCTGCCGGGCGAGGAATACCTTGGCGAACTGGCCCTCGCCGAGCAGAGCCAGGAGGTCGAACTCATCCAGCCGCGTGCCCGGGACGAATTCGGTCAAATTTTGTGCGGCAAACGCCGGAGCCGGTGACGAAATCCCGAGTAAGCAAGCGAGTTCGGACGCCCGACGTGGGAAACGAAGGAAGTAATCAGTGGAGTCGGCAAAATAGCCCGCTTGCTGGCGGAGTTGAAAATCTTCATACAACAGGGCACACGGTGGCCCGCTGCCGGTGTCCAACTCCGGATAAGCTTGAACGTAGTCTTCGATCCTCCACGGGATCGACTGGCGGAGTCGGCAGTCGATATCGAATTTTACGATCTCAATCAGAACCATCTGCCGGACATCCGATGGGCCGACGGGGAGGAAATGGGCGGCCACGGGCGGTTCCGGTGAATTGCCCCAAGCCCCGGCGAACGCTTCCAAATGCTCGGCGACCTCGGCCCAAGCGTGGGCCTTGAGGTCGGTCGATGGCGGGCTGGCGGGTGTTCTCATGGCGAGCCGGGGGTTCGTCGACACGATGAATCAGTCCGGTTATAATACGAATCTTAAACGACTCGGAACCCGAGAGGATTCCCCGATGAGTAACCCGGACACCGTAATACCAGCTGATATTTTGGCCGACGAACTCCGTCGGGGTCAGCCGGGATCACTCGCCGCCTATTTGGAACTGCGGCGGCCGGCGCTGCTGGGATACATTGAACAGCGACTCGGGGCCGCCTTGCGCAGTAAAGTGGAGCCGGAAGATCTGTACCAAGAATTGGCGGTCAAGGCATTGCACGAACTGCCCCAAACCGATCTGTCGGGCCGCGATCCATTCGGTTGGCTCTGCTTTTTGTCCGAGCAATGCATCGTCGATTGGCACCGGCACTTCGCCGCCAAGAAACGTGCCAGCGGGCGGGAAATCTCCGGTAATATCCACGTCGGCGAAGGGAGCCAAGACTTCATCGCCATGTTGGCCGCGAATTTGACGTCACCGACGCAAGCCTCGGTTCGGGGCGAACGCCAACGGCGACTCAGCGAAGCCCTGGCCTCATTTCCAGACGAACAGCGCGAAGCGTTGAAACTGCGCTACGTCGATGGCCTCCCGACCAAAGATGTCGCCGCACGACTGGGTAAAACCGACGTCGCCACCCGGGTGCTGTTATCCCGGCTCATCCAACGCCTCCAAGACTTGCTCGGTGGTTGCTAAGTCGGTTGGCCAGATAAATTCCAGTTCTTAAATAATTTTCGGTAACATTTTTTCGGGCTTCTCGCTCATCTCGGTAGACCAGACATTTTGTCCGGTCACCTTGACGAGGAAGTCCGATGCGAAAGTTCCTATTCAGCCTGGTGGTGTCGGGTTTGGCAGCCGGGGTCGTGATGGCTGGCCCCCCAGCTGTTGGGACAAATGGAGCGGGGCAAGTTGCAGTCAACAAAGCTCCTGTTCCGAACCTTTCGAAGTCCACCGTGCCGAACTCCAGCAGTTCTGCCCCTACGAAGCCCAGCATGCCGAAGCCCAGCGTGCCAAGCTCCACGACTCCTGCCCAGCTAAAACTGAGTAATCCTGTCAAAGTCGATTCGATTGTGATTCATAGCAGCGGGCCGTCCAAGACGAGCGGCCATACCTACGGTGGTGATAGCATGCCGAAGTCCGGCAGTTCTAACGTGAACTACCACAAGACCTACGGCAAGTCGTTCTCCGGCGGCTACTGCTACGAAGGCAAGTCCCACGACCATTGGTCGTACTCCGGCTACTCCAGCAAGTACGGTTGCACCTGCTACTGGTGCCCTTCGACGAGCGCTTACTACTACTGGAGTCAGCCTTCGAACTGCTATTACCCAGTCAGCTACTACGAATCGGCTCCGTGCCCACCAGTGGTGGTCTCGTATCCTGAGCCAGCCCCGTACTGTCCCCCTGATCCAGCCCCGTACTGTCCCCCAGAGCCAGTCTCGTACTGCGCTCCCGCCCCGGCCCCGTACTGTCCTCCCGCCCCGGCCCCGTACTGTCCTCCTGCTCCCGTGAAGTATTGTCCTCCAGCTCCGGCTCCGTACTGTCCTCCTGTTTCGTCACCGTACCAAGCTCAAAAGCAGGTTCAGGTTCAAAAGCAAGTTCAGCCGCCGACTCAGTCGCCCTATTCGAATCAACTGCGAGCGCGACCTGCCGGTGTCCCACAACTTCCCAAGTAATCGACTTCTCAAAGCAGCGGAGTGATCCGCTGCTTTTTTCGTGCGCACCCAACTCCTGACAAAATCCACTCCCGAATCAATTTTCGGTAACATTTTTTCGGGATTCTCGCTCATCTCGGTAGACCAGACATTTTGTCTGGTCACCTTGTGGAGGAAGTTCGATGCGAAAGTTCCTTTTTAGTATGGTGGTGTCCGGTTTGACAGCCGGGGTGGTGATGGCTGGCCCCCCAGCTGGGGGTGGCAAAAGCGGAGCGGGGCAAGCCGCAGGTGGCAAAGGTCATACCAGCGGTAGTGTTCAAACCTCGCCGAGCCAACACACCAGCAACCCTGCCCTTCGCACCGGCGGATCGTCCTGGCAAATGCCCAAGTCGAGCGGGCATCACAACGGTGGTGGTCAAAGCTCGCCTGGGCAACACTCCAGCAGTTCTTACGTGAACTACCACAAAACGCACGGCACTTCGTTCTCCGGAGGTTACTGCTACAAAGGTCAGTCGCACAACCATTGGTCGTACTCCGGCTACTCCAGCAAGTACGGTTGCAACTGCTACTGGTGCCCTTCGACGTGCGTGTACTACTACTGGTGTCAGCCTTCGTGTTGCTACTACCCAGTTAGCTATTACAACTCGGCCCCGTGCCCGCCGGTAGTGCTCTCCTACCCAGCCCCGGCCCCATACTGTCCCCCAACCCAGTACAGTGCCCCAGCCCCGTACCAGGTTCAGACGCAAGTTCAGACCCAGACGCAGACTCAGACCCAAAGTCAGAGTCAACTGCAAGGGCCACCGGCGGGTGTCCCACCACTCCCTCAGTAATCAACTTGCAAAAGTAGCGGAGTATTCCGCTGCCTAGGTTCACTCGCTCCACCGCCGCCCAACACTTGGCCGGCCGGTGGACTTCTGAGGGGGAATCCGATGAGTCCGATCTGTCCGCATTGCGGTGAAGAACTCGGTCGAATGAACGATGCGTTTTGCGGGTCGTGCCGTGAAGAGATCGAACCGGATCGATCCGCGGTCGCCCCGATCCCAGCACCGGACAATGCTGCCTTTACGGTCGAAGTCAGTTCTGTTGCGACTGAGATTCGCCCATCGCGTGCATCATTCCAGTACGAAATGCTCAAACTGGCCGTGCTTCTGGTCATTTGGATTGGAATGATCGTCTTCTATTACAGTGCAGACTCCCGGGTCTTGACGTGTCTGCTGCCCATGATCATCCCGATTCTGTCCCTCGTATTCCTCAACGCCGTGCAATCACTGTTGGTTCGGAATGATCCGTTGATTGTAGATTCTTCGGGGCGACTGTTCTATCGGGATGCCGAACTGACCCGACCGAACAAAAGCTGCCATCTCCAGTTGCGAGAGCACGGAGACAGTTACTCGAGTTCGACTTATTTTCTGGGATTGATCCACGACGATGGATCGTCCACTCCGCTTCCCGATCCATACTTCACAGAAATCGATGAAGTCGTGGATGCCGTCTGGCTCGCCAAGAAACTCGAGACGTTGCTCGGCGTGAAATTGGAAGTCGTCAACTAACCACAATTACTCACCCCGGATTCGATCCACCAACCGCGTGGAGTTGAATTCCACACTAATTTAGGAGATCGGAATGAAAAACATGTCCCGTAAACGCTTGATATTCGGTGCGATCATCGGCGTCGGTGTCGGACTGGGTAACGGCATAGTTGTGGAATGCGTTCAGGAAGTGACCCCGTGGACAACGGTCATTAAATCGCAGATGGACGATTGCAAGACAATGGTGTTCGGGGATCACCCGGATCCGATTGACCTGTCGATACGATCACCGAAACAAATCACCCTGTGGCAGGCCAGTCAATAGTGGAGGTGCACGGCAGATCCAGATTGGGTGGGATGGTTTGTCGGTCAACTCGCCCAGTACAGTTTGTCCAAGCTCACGTTGCCACCGCAGAGGACGATCCCCACTCGGTTCAAGCCCGGGAGTTCTCGGAATTCGTCGCTCAGGGCCACGGCGACGCCGACGGCCGCACTCGGTTCGATCACGAGTTTCATCCGTTCCCAGACCAATCGCATCGCCCGGACAATTTGCTCCTCGCTGACCGTGAACACACGTTCCACATTCGCTTCGATGATGGGCCAAGTCAGCAGCCCGACATAATTGGCGAGCAGACCATCGGCAATACTGTTCGTGCCGGCGAGCTTCACCCGTTCCCCGGCGGCGATGGACTGCGCCGCCGCGCTCGCACCGATCGGCTCGGCCCCGAAGATTCGACAGGCCGGGTTCAAACCTTTGGCCGCGAGGGAGAAGCCCGATATCAAGCCGCCACCGCCGATGGGAACAATTAAAGCGTCCACAGTCTCAACGTCTTGGAGCAGTTCGAGCGCAGCGGTGCCTTGACCTGCAATCACATCCGGGTGGTCGAATGGCGGAACGACGTTGGCTCCGGACTGCGCTTGAATTTCGACCACTTTCGCTTCGCGTTCGGCCAAGCTCGGCCCCGATTCGAGAATGGTGGCCCCGTAACCGGCGATGGCCGCCATCTTCACACGCGCTGCATTCACCGGCATCACGATTGTGGCGGGAATCCCACGGGTGCGTGCGGCCAACGCCAACGCTTGACCATGGTTCCCACTGCTATGCGTGATGACTCCGCGCGCTGCTGTGGCGGAATCGAGCTTCTGCACAGCATTCGTCGCCCCGCGATACTTGAAGCTGCCCGTCTTTTGGAATAACTCGCACTTGAAGACAAGTTGGCGACCGGCCAACTCATCGAGCGTGCCCGAGGTGAAGACCGGTGTCCGTTGAACGAACGGGCGGATTCGCTCGGCCGCCGCGATGACATCGATAAATGTGGGAAGGATCGGCATGGGCGTGTTCACCATTTTTGACGCTAACCGGGATCGCCAGGATTCGTTTTAGCTTCAACAGTTCGCCCAAGTAATGGAAATTTGCAGAGCCGTCGCCAGTGACACCCAGACGAAGTACGGTACTTGGGCCAGTGCGATCCAGCGATAGTTCGGCCAAATCGTGATCATGCACCAAATGATCGTGAGCCAGATCAGGAGGATGTCGGCGACGGCCAACGGCAAATTGCGCAGTCCGAACTGAATCGGGGTGAAGAGTAAGTTCGCCACGAGGTTGATGGCGAATGGCAACGTCGCACGCCATGGCAATTTTCGACGGATCGCTTGGACGAACACAAACCCGAAACTGATGATGATGACGGGGTAAAGAATCGTCCAGATCATCCCGATGGTGCCCGGTGCGGGCGTCCAGGTGGGTTTCACCAAACCGTTGTACCATTCGATCCAAGTCATTTTGCTTGCGCCTTTGTGATTGCGGGAGTCCGGTTCCACTCCTACGGAATCATAGTACCTTGTCGGATTCGGTATGTCCGCTATACTGCATATTCTGGAAAAATGGTTCCGTGCACGGACTACCGCGCTCGGCTGCAAGGGGTGTTTCGATGGGTATGCATTGCCGAGTTTGCCTGAAAAAGCCCGCGATGGGCAACCAAAAGACTTACCGCGGTAAAGCGAAGTACCTCGGCGGGGTCGGCAAAAAGATCACCGGGATCAACAAACGCGTCTACAAGCCGAACCTCCAATGCATCCGCGTCGACGAAAACGGCGCCACCGTTCGCAAGTGGGTCTGCGTGCAGTGCATTCGCTCCGGTCGCATCGCCCGCCCGATCATCCGCAAACCGTTCAGCACTGTCGTCGTCTAACCGTTGAGTGTCCCATGTCGCTCAGTCTCGCCGACGTCAAAAAAGTGGCCACGCTCGCCCGACTCGAACTCAGTCCGGGCGACTTGGCTGATATGGCCGACCAACTCAATCGCATCCTCGGATATGTCGATCAACTCTCGGAAGTGGACACGGAAGGCCTCGAGCCGTTGGCTCACCCGCTGCCGTTGAGCAATGTTTTTCGTGACGATGTCCCGACACCGTCGCTTCCCGTTGCCGCCGCTCTTCAAAATGCTCCCAACAGACTTGCCGACTTCTTCGGGGTTCCCGCCGTGTTCGACACAGACGTGAGTTGAACCTGCGCATCCTCAATTTCATCGGGCGTTGTTGATCTGCACCAGTTGGTCTTTCGACAGCGGGACCTTGCCGAGTGAATCCGCTTCGAGATGCAAGTGGAAATTCGCCGGGCCGGCCTGCTTCGCCTCGTACGTAATCGTGAAGATTTCCGTCTGACCCGGATTCAACGGTCTGGATTTAAAGAGCACTTCCTTTTCCGTCACGTCGTATTGCTTCGGCGAACCTTCCACGAGTTTCACATTGGTCGGGAGTTCGACCCGCAGCTGCATGGCCCGTTCCGTTTCCGTGCCGGTGTTTTTCACTTTGACGGTGAGCAGGCCACGTTTGCCGACGTTCACGCTAACGTCGTCGAATTCGGGTTTCCAGGTCAAGTCGGCGCGGCCGAGAAACGTCGTCGAAAATTCTTTGGTGTCCTCCACGGTACGGCGCGCCTCGCGGGCGATCACTTTGACGACCTTCTTCCCCGACGTCGGCGAGGCGAGGCTCAACCGGTACTCGCGGGCTTCCCCGGCGGGCAATTTCGGAACCACCCACAACACTTGGCCCTTATCCCGGCGGAAGCCGGACGTGACCTTGGTGACTTCGCACTCTTCGGGGTAGCTCACCAAAATCCGGACATTTTCTAGTGGTTGGGTGCCACTGTTCTGCACACGTACAATATACAACCCCGCTTCTTTCGAGGGCACCGACTCCGGCCCACCGAGTTCGAGCTTGAGCGCGGGCACGAGGATTTTGGTTTTGCTCACGGCAATCTCAGACTGCACCGCCGCTTGTTTATCTTCGCTGGCGGCCATCGACGAAGTCATCAGTTCGCCACCGGTTTTGCCGAGCAGTTGGTAGGTGACAATTTTGGTCTGCCCCGGTTCCAGCGTGCCGAGTTGCCAGGTGCGTTGTTTGGCGTCCTCGCCTTTTTCGGACTCCGCATCGTTTTTGAACTCGGTTCCCGCCGTGACCGTTTCGACCAACCGAGAATTCGGGATCGGAACCGTCCCCGCATTCAGCACTTCCACGCGCACCGTGACCAGTTCCCCCATCGACACCCGCGGCGTGGCGGTCTTCTTCACAGTCAGCTTCGGTTTGTCGATGGTGGTGACCACTTCCGAGCCGTGCTCGAACGACACGTGCCCCCGCAAACGGACTTCCTTCACCCCCACAGCTGGTTCGAATTCCAGTTCGATGATCTTCTGCTCGCCCTTCGCGAGCGACTTGTAATCCCACGTGTGCTCCTTGATCGCCTTCACATCGGCTTCGGGAGCAGACTTGGTCAATTTGCCATTCTCGGGGATCGGCACGCGAACGCGCACTCGGTACGCCGTGGCCCCGGAATTATTGGTGACCAGGAGCTTGTACGCCAGAAGTTTGCCGTTGGCGACATGGGCCAGCGTGCGGATCTGCAATTGCACCGCGGGTGTCGGAGGATCGCTCACGAACGTGGCGGCCCGCGGCGCCGTCGATGAGATCCCCGTGGCAATTTTGGGGCCAGTCGGAGAGTCCGAAATGGTGGGCGGTGGGGCTAACGGCGGCTCAAGGTACTGGACTCGTTCGAAGGGCGATTCGGACTGCCCCCATGCGGAACCAACAATCACAAGGCCGCAAATCAGAGCTAAAGTAAAACGCGGGCAGTTGAAATCACGGTGCATGTCCAGTCCCTCGCGGTCGGGCGTCCGCCAACAAACAACCTCCGGCTTACCAGCTCTGGGAATCCGGGTAAAGTGCAACCTCGGCTTCGGTTTGGGTGCGCCAACCGATTATTGCTTGCCTTCCTCCGCTCGTTCGCGTCACCGCTCCTCCGCGGTTCAAAATCCTTACTGATAATTCTCAAGCCAAAATCCCCCTTCACCACTTTTCCATGCACATCGGTCAGTCGGAAATCCCTTCCGGCCTAGCGGTAGGTGAACTTCTCTCAAAAGCGGGGGGTCAATGAGTTCTCACTTTTTCTCGGCCTGCAAGATCAGGCCTAAGCCGGTATTATTCCCGTTCAGCTTGCCGGTGATACCGATCACCGTTTTACCTCCGCCCGACAGTGTCTGCGGCGTCTTCTGCTCCTTGGTGCCGACATACTCGCTTTGATAACTGTCCGTCGGGTCGAGGCCGCCCTTGACGACCTTCATAAACGTGACCGACATCCCGTCGCAGCAGAGGCCTGAGATCGCGCTGACGGCCCCGATCGCATAACCCGCTTTCGCCTTCAGTGTGACCACCCGCTTGATCTCCTTCCCGTACTGCTTGCCGGTCGACTCTTTGCCGCCCGTGAGATAGATCGGCCGGACAGCAATAATGTAGTCGGTCGAGTTGAGACCAACTTCGAGGCCGATCAACAGTCCGCCTTCGGGGGTGAGATCCCGGTAAATCGGGTCGTTGACGCCGCCGATGATGTCGGTGTCGGTGCCGACGCTCCAATTTTTCCGGGCTTCGATGGCCTCGGGCAAATCGAGAATCAGCCCCAAACCGGTGAGGTTTTTCGATTGGACGTTGGCCTTGCCGGTGATGCCAATGAAAGGCGCGCCAGTTCCGCCGAGTTTGCGCTCGAACTGTTTCGGGCTGCCGACCCATTCGCTTTCGTAGCTGTCTTTGGGGTCGAGTTTGTTGCCGGAGATTTTCATAAACGTGAGCGAGAGTCCGTCAATGGTCAACCCGCTCCGCACGGTGACGGTGCCAACCGCGTACCCTTCTTTAGCCTTGAGGGTCTTGGTGTCTTTGCTCGAACCGTGGGCAGTTCCGAGGGTTTCACCCGTCTTGGATCGGTAGATGGGGCGAGCCGCACTGATCACATCGTTGTCGAAGAACTTCCCGAGGCCGAGTTCAAATCCCACGAGAAACGCGCCTTCGGGGCCGTAGTCCCGGAAGACCGGATCGAACGCCCCGGCGATCAGCTCGGTCTCGCCGTTGGCATTGATGTTGCCAGCAGCAGCGGGCATCATGGGCCGAGGACTGTTCGGATCGACGGCGGCTGCGTCGCGTGGATGGATGCGGAACGAATCGAGGAAGAGGGTGCCGTCGTCGCCGGTGACGGATTTGGCGGGCCCATGAACTTGCAATATGTAAATCGTTTGGAACGATACGACGATGCGGACAACGGCCGTCTGTTTGGTGCCTTTGATGACATATTCTTTGCAGGGCCATATCCCCATCTTCGCATCCGATTCTTCAACGATTTTCCCCCTCATTGTTTCGGCGATGCTCTTCGAGAGCGACTCGCGTACGGCTACGGGGTCGAGTTTCGAGCCGATGCGGTTGAGCAGTACGGTCGCCCGTTCCAGGCGGTAGGTGAGGCCGTTGTCGCCGATGGTGACCGTCGATGTCGAATTGATCATGTAACTTTGGCCAAGGTTGTTGTTCGTGCGTTCAACCGGCTTGGATGATTTTTCGGGTACCCAGATGGTGTAGAGACCTGTGTCAATCGAAAGTTCTTTCCAGCCCGCCGGCGGTTTGGCATCGTCAAGGCCCTTGTCACCGAGGGCGGCGCGAGTGAGCGAAACGTGCGTGGCCATGCCCGAATCCCATTTCTTCTTGACGCCGGTGGGTGTGGCGCTGAACGAGAGCTGCCCGGCGGTCGTCGCGAGCAGCAGCTCGCCCTTGGCGACCGCACCCTCCAGTTGGAGTGTCAGGGATTTCGCGCCCGGCAGAGTGCTCACGTCGGTGCCCATTTTAGGTTTATCGCCCAGCGCGTAATTCAACGTGACCCCGGTGATCGTGCCGGC
>JAYSYJ010000015.1:0-7745 GCA_043727675.1 Fimbriiglobus sp. | reverse complement strand
AAACGCGGCGGGCGACCTTGTGCAGCCAAGCGGGCAACACGCCGTGGATAGTTCCCGCCTTGCGGGCGAGAATCAGAAACGTCGCCTGATAGGCGTCTTCGGCCAAGTGTTGGTCGCGCAGCATCCGTTCGCACGTTCCGAGTACTAACCCACTGTGCCGCCAGACTAAACATTCGAACGCTGCAGGGTCGCGCTCGTCGTGGTAACGGCCGAGCAGGGCCGAATCGCTCGATGGGTCGGTGAAGAAGCGGTGGTGGGTACCGAACCATCGGGGTTGCATGATGTTCTCCGGTTTCCTGTGTTCACACCCAGCAAGAGACACTGATCGGCCGCGCGATTCATTCTTTTTTCGGAATGGTGTTCGAAGTGGTCACATCCTTGATGATTTTCCAACTGTGGTCGAACTTGCGGAAGCTCAGCGTGAACCCGCCGCTGGAAGTGTCCTGACTCTTCACGACTTTCCAGTTGCCGGTGGCGCTGGCTTCCGAATCGGTGAGCAGGGTCACGTTGAGGTCGGTGAAGGTCAGCACGCCCATTTCCTTGCCCTCCGCCTTGTAACTTTTGTAGTACCGCTCCCGCACGGGTTGGAACCCGCGCGTGGTTTTATCCGAGACGAACTCCAAATCGGGGCTGTCCCAGTAGCCAGCCATGAAGCCATCGAGATCACCGGTGTTCCACGCATTTTCTTGCAACCTCAAAACGACTTCGATCTTGAGTACTTCGTTTCGGGTAACTTCACTTGGACGCGTGCAACCGAGTATAAGCCAGATGCAACACAAGCTGCTCAGGATGAACGGGCGGATCATGCGAAATGCTCCCTCAACAAGAAGAGGGACACGGATGACACGGAATCAGGCAGGATGAAGAGGATCTGAAAATAGTGATTTTTCTCCGATCCTCTTCATCCCGGGTTTCATCTGCGTCATCCGCGTTCCTCATAGGTTTTCAAGACTCCAAGCTCCGTTGCGACACCTGCTTCGCCGGGCGGGTTTACCAATTCGTGGTTCTGCGGTAAAGTATAACAGACCCCAACCGGAGTGACCCACGATGAACGAAGCCCTCAACTGGCTAACGAAGAACCACGAAGAAATCGTCCGCGGCCTCGCGGATTTGGTCGCCATCCCGAGTATTTCCACCGATGGCGAACACGATCCCGAGATCGTCCGCAGTGCCCAACTCACCTGCGATCAGATGCGCGATGCCGGGTTGCAAAATGTGGAGATGCTCAAAGTCGGCACCAGCTTGCCCTACGCCTACGGCGAGTGGTTGGAGGCCGGGCCAACGAAGCCGACGGTGTTCTTGTACGCCCACCACGACGTGCAACCGGTGAACTATGTCGAACAGTGGAAGTCCGATCCGTGGAAACTCACCCGCCGGGATGGTCGCCTGTTCGCACGCGGTTCGGCGGACGACAAAGCCGCCATCTCGGCATTCCTCGGGGCCATCGCCGCGTACCGGAAAACCACCAACGAGATGCCTTGCAACATCAAGATGGTGGTCGAAGGCGAGGAGGAAATCGGCTCGAAAAACCTTATGGCGTTCTTCGACAAGTACAAGCAGAAGTTGCAATCGGACGTCATCGTGGTCTGCGATACCGAGAACATCGAAGTCGGTCTGCCCTGCATCACCTATTCGCTGCGCGGGGTCGTCGCGGTGCATGTAGAAGTGACCTCCGCCAAGCTCCCGGTTCACAGTGGTATGGCCGGTGGAGCACTCCCGGATGCAGCGCTCGCACTCAACGTGATTCTGGCACGGCTCTGCTGGGGCAACGG
Source organism: Fimbriiglobus sp. (assembly GCA_043727675.1). GTDB lineage: Bacteria > Planctomycetota > Planctomycetia > Gemmatales > Gemmataceae > JALHQU01. Next base: position 5,973 of record JAYSYJ010000015.1, on the reverse strand, counting down.
GCCATTGAAGATCCCTGGCTACTACGACACCGTGCGGAAGTTGACCGACAAAGAACGGGCGGCCTTCCGCAAACTCCCCTGGGACGACGCCAAATTCCGGGATGAAATCGGAGTGGTGCCCGGCGCTAAATTCGCCATGGAAGAGGGGCACAGCGTCTATGAAACAACCTGGCGTCGCCCGGCTTGCACCGTGATCGCCCTAGAAGCCAGCAACATCAAAGGGGCCTCCAACCAAGTGCTCCCGAAGGCAGCAGCCGTGGTCAGTTGTCGAATTGTGCCGGATCAAGACCCTGAGCAAGTGGTGCAGCAGCTGCGCGACTTTTTGCAGGCCGATGCCCCGTGGGGTGTCGAGGTGAAAGTGACCCAGCACGGTGCCGCCGGGAAGTGGTGGATGACCGATCCGCAAGGCCCGGCGTTCGAGTCGGCACTCTCCGCCATGCGGGACGGCTTTGGCCGCGATCCGGTTGCCATCGGTTGCGGTGGCAGCATCGGTTTCGTCGGCCCGTTGGCCGAACTCTTCGGCGGTGCCCCAGCTTTGTTACTCGGAATCGAAGACCCCGCCAGTAATGCCCACGCCCCGAACGAAAGTTTGCACGAGGGCGACTTCAAAAAGCTCATGAACTCGCTCGTGCGGCTCTTCGACAACCTCGGCAAGTTACCCGGTGGCAAAGTGAAGTGACACTTCTTCCATCCGAACGGAATATAAGAAGTAAGCCCAGGGCATTGTCCTGGGCTTACTTTTTTACTTTGCCAAATCCACACACACCAATTCCTCATCGTTCCGCACATACATCTTCTTCCCGGCGAAGGCCGGGTAGACCCAGACCACCTTGCGGCCGGCATCTTTGTTGGTCGGGGTGAGGATCGGCGCTCGGTCGATTTCCTCATAACCCTTCGGCGTCAGCTTGGCGATCACAAGTTCCCCTTTTTCGTTGAAGAGGAAGAAACGATCATCGTGCTGGACGAGGAACGCATTGCCCCACCGCGTCGGCTTGCCCTCTTCGGTTGCCGTACCGACCGTCGGCTTGCGAGTACTCCAAACACGCTCGCCGGTGTCGGCCTTCAAGCAGCGGAGTTCCCCGTAACTGCACACGCCGTAAATGTGCCCGTCTTTGATGAACGGTGTCGGCATAATACTGTGCAAGCCGTCGGTTTTGTCCGCCTGCTCACTCGCGCTTTTGCCCTTCCATTCGACTGTGGGTTTGTTGTCCACGATCTTCAGCATCACCGGGCCATCGTAGAACGCGGTGACGAACAGCTTGTCGGTTCCATACAAGCGCGGCGTCGGTGCCGTCAACGCGAAGCGCACCGGAAAGTCGTATTTCCAAAGCCGTTTGCCGGTGTCCGGGTCGAGTCCGACGACCGCATTTTGATGCCAGATCACCGCGGTGCGCACCTTGCTGAACTCGTAGATCATCACGGCCGCGTAGCCGCAATCGGCGGCGAGTTCTTGGGAGTGCCACAGTTCCTGACCCGTTAATTTGTCGAACGCGATCACGAGCTTGTCGTCCTTCCCACCTGTCACGCAGATGAGCTTGTCGCCATCGATGAGCGGGTGCGACGCGAAGCCCCAAATCGGCACTTTGGCCGAATAATCTTTGACGTAATCCTTGCGCCAGACCATTTTGCCTTCCTTCGCCGTGAGGCAAGTCAAATCTCCCATGGCCCCGACGGTGTAAACGAATTCGCCATCGACCAACGGTGTGCAGCGCGGCCCGCTCGAATAGCCACCGGGAATCTTGTAAGCCACGAGGTACGCCGTTGCCCAAAGTTCCGCGCCGCTTTTCGCATCGAAACAGACGACTCGTTCGACACTACTATCGTTGGACTTCTGGAAATCGGCTACGAACACTTTGCCGTTGGCAATCGCGGCACCAGCGTAACCCCCACCCAGTTTCGCAGTCCAAATTTTCTTCGGTCCGCCCTCGGGAAACTTTTCGAGAATCCCATTCTCACGCCAGATGCCGTCCCGTTTCGGCCCCAGAAATTGGGGCCAATCGTCGGCCATAATCGGCGTGGCCATCCACGTGACCAATAACATTGCAAGTTGGAACTTCATCAGTCGTTTCCTCGGAAGGGTAGCTGTAATTGTAACAAACCTTGGTCAAAAGTTACGAAGTGCCGGCGAGCCGGGTGACGAAACACCTTGCTGATCCTCTTTCAACTATTGTTCATGACGACCTAGATTTGCCAGACTCTCTCGGGGCGCACTTCTTATAAAAGCATTCATGCAAGTGTCGCAACTCACGATCCTCGGCGTCGGTTTGCTCGGCGGCTCCGTTGGCCTCGCGGCCAAGGCCAAACGGGCCGCGTTGCACGTGCGCGGGGTCGGCCGCGATGAACGCAACCTCGCCCGCGCCCGCGGTTCCGGCGCCATCGATTCGTATTCCACCGATGTGGCCGAGGCGGTGGCCGATGCAGATATTGTGGTCGTCTGCACTCCCGTGGACCGAATTGCCGCCGATGTTCTGGCCGTCGCGCAGTCCGCCCCCGCCCGCTGCCTCATCACCGATGTTGGCAGCACCAAAGGTAACATTTTGCAAGCGCTGGCTGGGAAACTCAGTTCGACGGGGCCGACGTTTGTGCCCGCCCATCCGCTGGCCGGTTCGGAAAAGCGTGGCAGTGCGAACGCGAACGCCGAGCTGTTTACGGATCGTCTGGTGATCACCACGCCGACCGCCGACACCGACGATGAAGCGACGGCCGCCATCGAATGCTTCTGGCGTCAACTCGGTGCCCGCGTTCTCCGCATGACCCCGACCGAACACGACTTAGCCTTGGCGTTCACTAGCCATTTGCCCCACGCCGCGGCCAGTGCCCTCGCCGGGGTGACCCCGACCGGTTGGTTGAACCTCACCGCCGGGGGCTACCGCGACAGCACGCGGATCGCGGCGGGGGATCCCGATTTGTGGGCCGCGATTTTTGAAGCGAACGGCCCCGCTGTGTTGGGGGCGGTCGATCAGTTTCTAACTCGCATGCAAGAGTTCCGTCGAATTGTCGCGGGTGGCGATCACCCCGCATTGATCCATTGGCTGGCCGAAGGGAAGAGGGTGCGCGATGCTCTGGGAAGTTGAATTGGAACCGCTCGGCCGCGATGGCGAACGCGAACGGGTCTGCGACGAATTCGATTTGATCACGCACACCAACCGCGGTGGTGACTGGGTCGTCCGGTCGACGCGTGGCTTCTTACTCGAAGGGGCGATCCTCACCGAAGCCGATGCGCAAAAGCTGGCCGCTGAATTGCTCGTGGATGCCATCGTGGAAACGCACACCGTGCGCGAACTCGGTGCGGTATTCGCGGCCCCGGCCTACACCGTACTGCTCAAACCGGGCGTGATGGATCCGACCGCCGAGAGCGTGCTGAAAGCCGCCAACGATCTGAACGTCCCGCTTTCGGCCGTGCGGACGTTCCGCCGGTACTACGGTGCCGAGGGCATCAGTTCGCTCGACCGCGATACACTCTTCCGACGGGTGCTCGCCAACGACGCCATCGAACAAGTGGTGTCGGGGCCGTTGCACACCGATCATTTGTCGCTGGGGACAGCGCACGCATTCCGATTGAGCATCGTCCCGTTGGCCGACCTCGACGATGCCGGGTTGATGCATGTCAGTAAGTCCGGTACGCTCGCGCTCACACTCGCCGAGATGCGGACGATCAAAGATCACTTCCGAAGTATGGGCCGGGCGCCGACCGACATCGAACTCGAATCCATCGCGCAAACGTGGAGCGAGCATTGCTCCCACAAGACACTCAAAGGCGAGGTGCAATACGCCGAAACGATTGCGGGGGTGACCACGCAGCGCCATTACGGGAACTTGCTGAAGGAGACAATTTTCGGGGCGACGCAGACGATTCGCGCCCGCCTCGGTGCCGACGATTGGTGCGTCAGCGTCTTCTCCGACAACGCCGGCATCGTGAAATTCCACGAGCGATTTCACCTCTGTTTCAAAGTGGAAACGCACAACCGCCCGAGTGCCATCGAACCCTACGGTGGGGCCAACACCGGCTTGGGCGGTGTCATCCGCGACGTCCTCGGCACCGGCCTCGGTGGCAAACCCGTCTGCAATACCGATGTCTTTTGCTTCGCCCGGCCCGATTATCCCATCGGAGATTTACCGGCGGGGGTGATCCATCCCCGTCGCACCATGAACGGGGTAATCGCGGGAGTGCGCGACTACGGCAACCGCATGGGAATCCCCACCGTCAACGGGGCCATCGTCTTCGAGGATCGCTACTTGGCGAACCCGCTCGTCTTCTGCGGCACGGTCGGGCTGATCCCTGTCGGTATGGAATTCAAACAAGTGCAACCGGGTGATTTGATCATCGCCGTCGGTGGCCGCACCGGTCGCGACGGCATCCACGGGGCGACGTTTTCATCCGAAGGTCTGCACGACGAATCGGAAAAAGTCAGCGGCGGTGCGGTGCAAATTGGAAATGCCATCACCGAGAAAAAAGTGCTCGATGTGATCTTGCAAGCGCGCGACTTGGGCCTGTATACGTCGATCACTGATTGCGGCGCCGGGGGGTTCAGCAGCGCTGTCGGCGAGATGGGGGCCGAACTCGGGGCGACGGTCGAACTCGACGCGGCCCCCCTGAAATATCAAGGTTTGAGCTATACGGAAATCTGGATTTCCGAATCGCAAGAGCGGATGGTGCTCTCGGTGCACCCCGATAAGTGGCCGGCGTTGAAGGCCCTGTGCGAGGCCGAGGACGTGGAAGCCGCCCGTCTCGGGACGTTCGATTCCAGCGGTCGATTGATCCTCAAATTCCACGGCCAAACCGTCGGCAACGTCGACATGCGCTTCCTCCACGACGGCCGGCCCAAGATCGTGCTGCAAGCCGAGTGGCAAGCCGTTGTCACCGAACCGGTTGCGCGACCCGCTTTCAATCCCCAAGAGATGCTGTTGAAGATCCTGGCAATGCCGTCGGTGGCCTCGAAGGAATCGGTGATTCGCCAGTACGATCACGAAGTGCAAGGGGGCAGTGTTATCAAACCGCTCGTCGGAGTCATGAACGATGGCCCGAGCGATGCCGCCGTGGTGATGCCGGTACTCGGGTCGTGGATGGGTTTCGCTGTCGGCAACGGGATCAACCCGCGCTACGCGGATCTCGACCCTTACGCCGGTGCCGCCGCAGCGATTGATGAAGCAATGCGGAATGTCGTCGCCGTGGGCGGCGATCCGAATCGCACGGCCATCTTGGATAATTTCTGTTGGGGCAACGTTACCGAACCGGCCATGCTCGGGGCTTTGGTACGCACGTCGGAAGCATGCCGGGATGTCGCCCTCGCCTTCGGCACGCCATTCATCTCGGGCAAAGATAGTTTGAATAATAGTTTCGTGTCGAAGGACGGCACGAAGATTTCGATCCCGCACACGCTCCTGATTTCGTCGCTAGCCGTCGTGCCCGATGTCCGACATTGCATCACGATGGATCTCAAAGCGGCCGGGAATGACCTGTTCGTGTTGGGGACAACGCTCGACGAACTCGGTGGTTCGCACCTCCACGAACTCCTGAATTTGCCCGGTGGCGTGCCGCCGCGGGTGAACTTGACCGTCGCTCCGAAAATTTTCGCGGCGTTACATGCAGCGATCCAAGCCGGCCTGATTCGATCGTGCCACGATTGCAGTGAAGGGGGCCTCGCTGTCGCGCTTGCCGAGATAGCCTTCGCCGGGGAAATCGGCGCCGATGTCACTGGGTTGTCAGCGTTACCGGGCGCCGAGAATTTGCCAGACGACGTGAAATTGTTCAGTGAATCGGCAACTCGATTCGTGATCGAAAGCACACCGGACAACGCCGCAGCATTGGGGCTTCTCTTCCAGGGACTGCCCTTCGCCAAGATCGGCACCACCGTGAAGGAACCACGCTTGCGGATCGCCGGAGCCGACGGTGAATGGTCGATCTGGGCGAAGCTGAGCGAATTGAAAGAAGCCTGGCAAGCGCCGCTGCGGGGTTAGGACAGGCTTCTAGGC
>JAYSYJ010000014.1:0-7834 GCA_043727675.1 Fimbriiglobus sp. | reverse complement strand
TGTAAGTAGGCCAACACGCCATAGATTTTCTCAAGTGGCACCGTCAATCGCTTGTTGTCCCGGAATTCGGTCGCTATGGCCGACTCCGCTCCGAATTTCGCGTCGATGGCTTCTTGATGGTTCATGATGACTTTCCGGAGATCCAATCAGTTATGAAACCAACGGCAAACCACGTAACCGCTTGCCGGTGGCGAAGTTGCCGGGTGCAATCACGACTTCGGATGGGTCGAGTTCGCCGAGGCGATCACCGGGGCCTTCGTAGGTGTCCCGTCGAGCGAATTCCCGGCCGTTGATCGTTCCGCCTTTTTGGATCTTCTCTTGGAGATCGAGCACGGCCCGGATCACCTGTTCCGGTCGCGGAGGGCAACCGGGGACGTAGACATCAACCGGGATGAAACGGTCGATCCCTTGCACCACGGAATAAGTGTCGAACACCCCGCCGGTGCTGGCACACGCTCCCATGCTGATGCACCACTTCGGCTCCGGCATTTGCAGCCAGATCCGCTGCATCACGGGCACCATTTTCATGGCGACCCGCCCGGCGACGATCATCAAATCGCACTGCCGTGGCGTGAATCGCATCGCTTCGCTGCCGAAACGGGCCAAGTCGTAGCGGGAACTGGCCGTGGCCATGAGTTCGATCCCGCAACAGGCGGTGGCGAACGGCATCGGCCAGAGGCTATGTTTGCGAACCCAGTTCGCCAAATCGTCGAGCTTGCTGACAAAAATATTGTCATCCACTTTCAACGCCATTGGAACACCCCTTTGCGCCAAGCGTAAACGTAAGCGATACCGAGCGTCGCCAGGAAAATTAGGATTTCAGCGAAGACCAATGCACCGAAGGTCGACTGCCAAACCGTGTCGCCACCTTCGCCGTAGGCAATCACCGCCCACGGATACAAAAAGAGCAATTCCACGTCGAACACGAGGAATAGAATCGCGATCAAATGGAAGCGAATGTCGAACTGCATCTGGGCCGAACCTATCGGATCCATCCCCGATTCGTACGGCATATTCTTCACTTTGGTCGGCTTCCACGGCTTCAAAATCGGCGTGTGGGTGCCCAGCAACGTCGCCAGTGCGAGGAGCACCACCGCCACCGCGTAGATCAGAATCGAATAATACGACGTGATGTCGAACGCCGGTTCGAGGCCCGAGGGGGTCAGCACGAGATCGGGCGAAGCCATAGACTCTGCCTTAGTTACGGTGACTTTGTGAACTTTTTCACAAAGTCTTGCAAAAACAAACCCCGACGGAATGTCGAGGCACAGTCGCACTACCTAGATAATAGTAGTCTGGGTATTCGCGGCGTCAAGAACGCCGGTGCATTCGATCCGATCCCGAACCGGAGATAAACGATGACTTCGTCCGCCGAATTGGTGACGCCCGAAAACGTGTCGCTCGAATTGCTCCGCGATCTCTTCGATGCCGCGATGATGGACGTGACCCTGGACGAAGAAAATAGTTCGCTCCGGCTCAAGGAGGACATCATGTGCCGGGTGAGCCTGCACGAATCGAAGGAGCGGATCGGGCTGATTGCGTTCTACGGGATCAAGGAAGACGCCCAACGGATCGACCGACTGGAACTGGTGAACCGCGTCAACGATCAGTTTCTCATGATTCGCGCCTGCATCGAAGACGACGGCGATCTCTGCTTCGATTACACGATCGTCCTCAAGGGTGGGGTTACCAAGAAACAAATTGCCCACAGTGCCCGCAACTTCATCAAGCTCGTCCCCAAGGCCGTGAGCGAATGCGATGAAGATGGCATCATCGAGTAGTCGCAGCAGGGGGTTGAGGCGAGCCGGCCCCACGAACCACGATTCCCGTCCACTGCTCCAGCATTTCTAATTTGAGTACAAACGGCTCTTTCGGAATCGATTCCCAGTTGAACAGCGGTAGCAACTCGTTGAGGGCAATCGGTTGCGGTTTCGGTAGCCAACCGCAGCTCCAAGCGAGCAACCCCAGCAGTTGTTCCGCTTTCACTCCAAAATCGCGTAGCGACGACAATCGCGTGTCACCGTGGCGTTTTGCGAGCCGCTGGCCGTTTTCCCCAACTACTAACGGTACGTGGGCGAAGCGTGGCGGCGTCAAGTCGAGCGCTTCGTAAATGAGCAATTGCCGAGGAGTTGAAGGCACCAAGTCGTCGCCGCGGATCACTTCGGTGATTCCGGCCGCTGCGTCATCTACCACCACTGCAAGTTGGTACGCGGGCACTTTTGCGGAACGCCAGACGACGAAATCGCCGCCCAACGTCTTCAAATCCAGTTCCATGAGTCCTTGGTGGACGTCGAAATAAGCCGGGGTGTGCGATGCGCGGAATCGCCAGGAAAAGGGTCGATCCAGTGTCGCCGCGTCGGCGACGTTCCGATGGGCGCACGTTCCGGGGTACGTTGGCCCCTCGTGTTCGGCGTGCGGGGCACTGGCGGCGGTCGCAATGTCGGTGCGGCTGCAAGTGCACGGGTAAACGAGTTCTTGCCGTTGCAATTCGGCGAGTGCGGCTTCGTGTTCGGGGAGTCGCGTCGATTGCACCACGGCTTCGCCGTCCCAATCCAACCCCAGCCAACGCAGGTCGTCGAGCGCTTGCGCCGCCGCATCGGGCTTGTTCCGCCAAACGTCGATGTCTTCCATTCGCAGCACGATTTCGCCACCTTGCGAACGGGCCGAAAGCCAAGCCAGCAAATAAGTCCGGGCGTTGCCGACATGCTGCGATCCGGTCGGCGAGGGGGCCAGTCGGCCGCGAATACGAGTCATGGGCAAATGGACCTTGGGATTCCTGCACATACGGTGCTGTTGTAAGTCGCCCGCGAAATTCTACCACCCGATCCCCGTTTGCCTATCGGTTGCCGCATCCGTAAAACAGCATTGAAATCTGTCGTCGGTCGTTCGGCACCGCGCGATGATCAATCCCCTTTTTCCAGCGAGATTCTGTTCGATGAGTACCCAGCACGTTTATTTCTTCGGTGGCAGCACGGCGGACGGCGACGGCAAGATGAAAGAACTCCTCGGTGGTAAGGGGGCCAACCTCGCCGAGATGTGCAAGATCGGCATTCCGGTGCCCCCGGGCTTCACGATCACCACGGAAGTCTGCGCGGCTTACCTCGAACAGGGCAAGAAGCTGCCCGAAGCGGCCGTTCCCGAAATCGATGCGGCGATGAAGAAGGTCGAAGCCAACTTCGGCAAGAAATTCGGCGACAACACCGACCCGTTGTTGGTCAGCGTCCGCTCCGGGGCCGCCCTGTCGATGCCCGGCATGATGAACACAATTCTCAACCTCGGCCTGACCGACGCCAGCGTCGAAGGCCTGGCTAAGAAAACGGGCAATCCACGCTTCGCCTACGACAGCTACCGCCGGCTCATCGACATGTTCGGTAGCACGGCGATGGGCTGCGAACACGAAGCGTTCGAGCACGAAATCCACGCGTTGAAAGCGGAAAAGAAAGTCAAACTCGATACCGACCTGAGCGCCGATGACCTCAAAGAATTGGTGAAGCGTTACAAAGTCGTTTATAAAAAACACGTCGGGTCGGAGTTCCCACAAGATCCGAAGCAGCAGCTCATGCTGTCGATCAACGCCGTGTTCAATTCGTGGAATGGTAACAAGGCCATCGAATACCGCCGGATCGAACGGATCACCGGCCTCAAAGGCACGGCTGTGAACGTGCAGGCAATGGTCTTCGGCAACATGGGCGAAGGCTCCGGCACCGGCGTCGCGTTCACCCGCGATCCGAACACCGGCGAGAACATCTTCTACGGCGACTACCTCATCAACGCGCAGGGCGAAGACGTGGTGGCCGGTATCCGTACCCCTGAGCCGATTGCGAAACTCAACGATGAAATGCCGCGCGTCTACAAGCAACTCATGGAGATCCGCGAGAAGCTCGAAGTGCATTACAAAGAAATGCAGGACATCGAGTTCACCGTGCAGGACGGCACGTTGTACATGCTGCAAACACGCAGCGGCAAACGGACTGGCACGGCGGCTGTTCGCATCGCCGTCGAGATGTCGAAAGAAGGCAAAATCAGCCAGGAAGCGGCCGTGAAGCGGGTGCCGCCGGATTCGTTGGATCACCTGTTGCAGCCGCAACTCGATCCGAAGTCCAAGGTCAAATCCGTAGCCCAAGGCATCGCCGCCAGCCCCGGTGGTGCATCGGGTCAGGTGGTGCTCTCCGCGGAAGCGGCCGTGGAATTCGCGGCCAAATACCCCGGTAAGCCATTGATGCTCGTTCGGAAAGAGACCAGCCCGGAAGATGTGGCCGGGATGCACTTGGCCAAGGGCATTCTGACCAGCACAGGCGGCAAAGCGAGCCACGCGGCGGTGGTGGCCCGCGGCTGGGGCAAACCTTGCGTGGTCGGTTGCGAAGCGGTGAAAATCGACGAAGCCGCACAGACCGTGAGCATCGCGGGGCACATCGTCAAGGCCGGCGATTTCATCACGATCAACGGTACCACCGGCGACGTGATGATCGGCAAAGTGGAAACCATCGCCCCGAGCATGACCGGCGACTTCGAGACGCTGATGACCTGGGCCGACAAGTGTCGCACGCTCAAGATCCGCACGAACGCCGACAGCCCCGCGGATGCGGTCAAGGCCCGTGAGTTCGGCGCCCAAGGCATCGGCCTCTGTCGCACCGAACACATGTTCTTCGGCGACGACCGCATTGCCGCCGTGCGCGAGATGATCCTGGCCGAGAACGTCGAAGGTCGGGAGAAGGCCCTCGCCAAGATCGAACCGTTCCAGAAGGCCGATTTCGTCGGGATTTTCGAAGCCATGGACGGTTACCCCGTCACCATCCGTTTGCTCGATCCGCCGTTGCACGAGTTTTTGCCGCAGAAGGACAATCACGCCGGTGCCGAAGCCGTCGCCAAGCAGATCGGCGTCAGCGTCGAGAAGATTTTTGAGCGTGTCGATGAACTGCACGAAATGAACCCGATGATGGGCTTCCGCGGTTGTCGGTTGCCGTTGGTGTTCCCGGAAATCGGCGACATGCAAGTGCGGGCGATCATCGAAGCCGCCATCGAAGTGCAGAAGAAGGGGAAGAAAGTTCTCCCGGAAATCATGATCCCGCTCGTCGGCATCGTGGAAGAACTGGTGATCCTCAAAAAGCGGGCCATCGACATCATCGATGCGGCTTTTGCCAAGCACGGCGTCAAGATCGAATACCAAATCGGCACGATGATCGAACTGCCGCGGGCGTGCATCATCGCCGATAAGATCGCCGAAGAAGCCGAGTTCTTCAGCTTCGGCACGAACGATCTCACCCAAATGACGTTCGGCTTCAGCCGCGACGACATCAAGGGGTTCATGCCGACCTATTTGGCCCACAAGGTGTTGCCGGTGGATCCGTTCCAGTCGCTGGATGTGAACGGCGTCGGGGAACTCATCAAGATTGGCATTCAGAAGGGCCGCGCCAGCCGGACGGCCAAACACAAGCAACACTTGAAGATCGGCATCTGCGGCGAGCACGGTGGCGATCCCGATTCGGTCTTCTTCTGCCACACCGTCGGCATGGATTACGTGAGCTGTAGCCCATTCCGGGTGCCGATCGCCCGCCTCGCCGCGGCGCAAGCCGCCTTGGGGGAGAAGGCCGCCGGGAATAAGTAATTGGCTCTCGGATTCGTTCTGCAAACCGGAGGTATTCGACCTCCGGTTTGCTTGTCGGCGGTCAATTTGGTGTTGATGGGTTAGGAGGTTTTACATGAACTCAATGGCCCCAGCACTTTCCACCTCTGTTTCGCTTTTGAACACGGACATTTTGTTCCGACTGTCCGTGGCGAACTACCACGACATGATCGAAAATGACATTCTGACCACTGCAGACCGCGTGGAACTGCTTGACGGTTTCCTGGTGAACAAACCCATGCAAAATACACCTCATGCCTCCACAGTGGATCGGTTGGATGAGGATCTCAAGCGTTTGCTGCCGAATGGCTGGCGCTCACGAAATCAACTCCCCATCACCCTTGAAGTCAGTGAGCCGGAGCCTGATGCGGCAATTGTTCGCGGAGATCGACGAACCTTTGATCACCGCCATCCGTCCGCCGCTGAATGCGGGATCGTCGTCGAAGTGGCCGATACGTCTTTGAAACTTGATCGCGAAGTTAAAGGCCCCATTTACGCCCGTGCTGGCATCCAAGAGTATTGGATCATCAACCTCCCCGAATCGCAAATTGAAGTCTACACCCAGCCGAGCGGGCCGAGCGAAACTCCTGGCTACACCCATCGCCAAGACTATACCGCCTCGGATTCCATCCCGCTGATGCTGGATGGCCAATTGGTCGGATCATTTCTGGTCGCCGAGCTACTTCCGTGAAGCTTGCGAGCTGCGACGATTCCCATTTCCCAAGCAGTTGCACGTCATTTTCACGGATCCGAACGTCGATTCGGAACCGAAAACTCCGAAAGTATCCAAGTGCCTCGACCGCATAAAACACGTTCACCCCATTCTGATGCGGTGCATTGTCAAGTTGTTTCGAGAAATTTGATTACACTGTTGACACTGACCATGCTGAAGTAAAAGTTCCTACGGGTGCTATAACATGATTTGTACACAACGTGTTGCCTTCGCTGTTTTTGGGACAGTTTGGGTGGGCGTGATCATAGCTTGCAGCGGAGGCGGGAAAAACTCCGCTCCATTGTCATCTGCTCCTAAATTAGAGGCCGATTCAGATCAACGGAGTCGAAGACTTACACCCAAACCAACGACGGATGTCGAAAGTACGTCGGCAGGCAGCTCAAAAGCCGATGACGATGCAGCAAGAATAGAATTATTGACAAAAGCAAAGCTCCGCCGAGATGACCTTCGGAAATCCAAGGTGGAGCGGGACGCGAGCCAAGCCAAAGAGGAGTCTGCGTATCGGTTGTCCAAGGCTGAACATTTTGCTACGCGCAAACTCATCTTCTACCAATCTCTGATCATGAGTAGCGAAGAGCAGGCTCGCAAAGACAACCCTAAAGAAGCGAACCGTATTGATCGATTAGCGCGTACAGAGTGTGACGAGATCATCAAAGGGTTTCCGGGTACCGTCGCTGCTCGTGAGGCGCAAGAGCTGCGTAACGGCAAACGGCTACCGGTCCCCTTAATGCCGGCGGATCCAGATGAGGCGAAGGCGATCCCAACTTACCGCATGCCTGACGGTGAGCGTTGCGTCGACCTCGCTGCGGTGGAAGAGTGGGGTTTGTCACTTGAACAAATTCCGGCTATCGTCGTCGATAAATGGCTGTTGAAGGACGTTCCTTATATGTCTTTCCTGGCGGGCGACTACGAGCTCAATGTTTACGGCGACCCCGATTCGCCGGCGTGTATTCAGTTGCGTTTTGGTAAATCACTGCGCGATAATCTCGGGGCGAAAGAACAAGGCTTAGCGTTCTTGGCATCCCTACTCCAAAATCCTGGCGACCGGTGTCTAATTAAGTCGTTGAAGACAAGCAAAGATCTCCAAGCTCGCGGTGGATTGACATTCGAAGTCATCCCCGAAACTGAACCCGGCGCCCATGGTTGTTGGTGTGCCTTGATATACTCCCGTGAGGTGCTCGAAAAATCGCGAGCCTCGCCACAAGAACTCCGAGCGCTGACGGTTGCGAAGGAGGATACCGCCCCGGCGACGAAGGATCCCCTCCCCTTATCAGGCTCGCAGTCCTACTCACCGTCTCGAGGCGGTTCCGTTATTGTAAAAGGCTACACTAAATCCAATGGTAAATATGTAGCTCCTCATACCCGAGCCGCCCCTGGTAGCGGAGGGAGTCGAAGCGGCGGCGGCAAGCGTTAGTGGGTCTCGTCATCGGCCGGGCATGTCCTCAACCATCACCGTTGGTTGAAGAATGGGTCAGCTC
>JAYSYJ010000013.1:0-7872 GCA_043727675.1 Fimbriiglobus sp. | reverse complement strand
GACTAACAAAATGCGTTTCATCGGTGTTACTTCTCGGGTTTCAAGGAGTCGAAATCGATTACCTCGCCGCCGCTGATCGTGATGGCAGCCTTCATCGTTTCGGCATCGAAATCACGCCGAATTCGGTGAACCGCACCATCCAGAGTTGCCGCGTGGAAGACACCATCGATATCTTTGCCGAGTGCCGGCAGCGGTTTTGTGGGATCGAACGGGATGTCGGTGCCCGGTTTCGACCAGATGACGGCTTCGCCCGCTTCGATGATGCCAATGGTATTCGAGGTGCCGTCGGTGATGTTGACGAATCCACGCTTTTTACCGAGTTCGAAGAATGCTCCGTTGCCACTAAAGCCACGGTAGAAGGTGTGCCCTTCCAAATCCTTGACCCGGACAGGGGCGAACACCTTCGGCATTTCGGCGATGAGCGGTTTGTTGGTTTTGCTGTCCCACGGTTCGTCGCGGGCAAATTTTTCGTACAGTTTCTGCTCCTCCAAATAGGGCAGAAGGAGAACTCGCCAGCTCAACAACGCTTTGCCATCATTGTCGCTGCAGTCGGCTGGTAACGCTAATGTGGCGCTCTCGTAATTGTGCATCGCCAGCATGATCAGTTTCAGGTTGTTGATGGCTTGTTGACGTTGCTGATCGGTCGCCGGCGGAGGCTCCACTTCTTTGTCCTTCGGCACCGGTGCAGCCAGTGCCGCAAGGGAACCGCAGGCAATCAGGGTGGCGAACAGGATGCGTTTCATCGCTTAATCTCCGCAGGTTCTGGAACGAGGAAAATCATGTCGCCCTTGGCGGTTCTCTCGCCGTTTGGGATCACCAACCGCTTACCGTTGTCGTCGATCATGTCCGGCCCGATACTCCACACAATACCACGTCCAGCCGGGAGTTCGAGCATGCGAAATGCCGGAACGGATGATCTAATGATTGTAACTGATGGGGAATCGAATCCGGAGGTCAGTTGATTTTGAAGATCGTAGCCGAAGCCGCCGACCAATCCGCCGATCGTTTCCGGAGCGGGGATCGCCGGCCCCATCAGTGGCTCCATCTGAAGCGTTTCCCCTTTCGAGAGGCGGTACCGCATCGGCTGACTGTCGTACGGATCGAGTGGAACGGACGGCAAATACGTCGGCACGAGGGCATCGAGCGTTTCCGGGAGCTTTCCCTTCTCCGCTCGATGCAGTCGCAACGCGAGCAAGATGACCGAGGCCCGCCGCGACGCGAGTTCGAGCCGTTCCAAATCCGAAGTCTGGTCCTTTTGCGATTGGGCGACCACCATTCCGTATTCGCCTAATCCGGGTAACCCCCGGAAATACGAGAGGTCGTTCCGAGAGTACGCGCGGTTGTTACCGAGGCCGACCAATCGGCGTAAGCGTTCTTTCTCCCAGGGCACCGCCCAAGCGAACGCCACGAATTCCGTTTCGTTGTCCAGGTTTGCGGTGTCATCTTCCTCAGTATCACGTCGACGCATCGGGAGTTGCTTGAGGTGCTGCGACACAAACTGACTCGGAGACTCCACGGAATTTCGCATCGCGGTCTGTTCCGGCAAGTTGCCATCGACGCCGAGTTTGGGGCAAATCGCGTCGTGGGTTTGCACCGCGCGGAGCATTGCCCGCAACAGATCGGGCCGATCCCCGAGCCGCTCTAGCCATCGCTCGATGGCCCGGTGCGCGCGAATTTCTTTCTGGGCACCAGTGAGACCGCAGATCCGAAAACTTTTGTTTCGCAAATTCCGCGCGATGTTCAGGCAAATGGAGACCGATTCGATCATGGCTTCCGGTTGCCCGCGAGCCTGCAATTGCAAGCCCCGCGCCAGCAAGATGTACTCGCAATACTGCAGAGCGATCAGGTGTTTGAATTGGCCGCCGTAATTCAACTCGATGGGGTCTTCGACCGTGCCGAGTGGCATCTGGGTGGCGTTCCCCAAGATATCGGCCCAGCCGTTGGCCATGCACGAGTCGAGCCAAGCGTCCGCATCGGGCCGGTTGGCGGGCCAGCCGAAGCGCAGCACATCGTCGAGTTGTACCAGATACCGAATCCGCGATTCCATTAAGGGGCCAGCCGCGGTTTGCGACTGTCCCGTGAACCACAGCGGCGAGTCCGAACCGGAATTCCGAACTTCTATCAACTGTTGCGCATAAAGCACGGCACCCCGGCGGATCTCTCGACCGGCGTCGTTCGTCTCGAACGGCGGGATCGTGGCCCGGTACGCGATGTCGGCTTCGCTGTTAGCATCGACCGGGATTTCGAGCATCCGGTAGACGATCCCGAATGTCATCGCCGTCACAATCGCCGATGCGCCACCGATCAACCGGAGCAAGGCACGCCGTTGCCCGAGTTGATCGAGTGCCCAGCTCCAGACGAGCGCCCGCGCTGTGGCCAGTGCCAACAGCGGCGGAATCCAAAGTTGATACCAGTGGATGCCACCGGACAATAGTGACGGTAGCCAAAGTGCGACCACCGCACCGCCGGTCATGATGCCCACCGCCGTGCCGACCGCCGCTTTGCGGAAGAGCATCCCCGCGAGGTGCCCGAAGGCGAACCCGTAAACGGGCCAGAGCCACAGGTATTCGGCAATGGGAAAATCGCGGTCGTGGAAGAGCCGGGAATGGAACATCGTCGGCACGACGAGACCCGCACCGGCGACCCGCGATGCTATCAGCGACGGTATCGCCAGCAGCACCACCAAAAGTGCCACCACGGCCGCACCGTAGACCACTTTCGCCAACCAGAGCCGGCCGACGGGCATACGCCGCTCCGCCCAGAATCGGAAGGCACCGGAGTTTTGTTCGTCGCTCCAGCCGGTTACGCCCACAATGGTGCCGA
Source organism: Fimbriiglobus sp. (assembly GCA_043727675.1). Classification (GTDB taxonomy): domain Bacteria; phylum Planctomycetota; class Planctomycetia; order Gemmatales; family Gemmataceae; genus JALHQU01. Next base: position 5,049 of record JAYSYJ010000013.1, on the reverse strand, counting down.
GTACCATCGTGGTGATGGGCCAAATGAACAATATTGGAACAGACGGCTGCATCAGAGATAACCCCGAAACGAGCGTGATGCCGCCTAACACGAACGTGAGCACCAGATTCTGTCGAGCGACGACCCAAAGCGACGCGCGCAGGCCAAGCGCCGGGAAGAACCGACCTCGGGCCACCCGGCGCCGACGGACAGGATCGACCGAACCACCTTTGGCCGTGCGGAAATCGCGGGCGAAGCGGTTGCGATCCGGTGCGGTGTAAATCCACGCGGACAACAATAGCGGAACAATCATGAGGCCGAACAACGTGCCGAGTAAGGCATATTCGGCATGTTTGACGGTCGTCGTTCCTGCGATTCTGTCGTAAATCTGCACGCCGACGGCACAGATTGGATACAGCAAGAAAATCAACCCCATGGACGAGAGCAGTCCCAACCCGCAGGCCGCCAACGATGTTTTGGTGAATGCCGAGCCGAGAGCACCGGCGCCGAACGCCACCACGGCCAGCGTGAGTGTGATCAACCCCCAGAATGGGAGTCGTTCCGGTGGGCCGACCACATCGACTGCCGCCGCCACGGTGAAGAGCAAACTCGCAGCAACGAGCACCAACGCCAGCCCGGCCAGCACCTTGCCGAGCCAAGTCCGCCAACGTGCCACGGGCAGCAGTTCCAAATACGTGAACGTCCCTTGTTCGCGTTCGCCGGCGAACAACGTCCCGCCGACCACGACCCCGGACGCAAGGATCAGCAACACCACAGCCAGCTTGCGCGGTTCGAGCGTCAACTTCATGTCGCCGTAACCATCGGAAACCGGCGCCGGCAGGATGAGGCCCGCCGCGGCCAGCACACCACTTCCGAGAATCACAAGAGCCGCGACGATCAACCCCTGTTCGCGGAACTCTTTCCAGATGAGGGCGCGATTCATGACAGCACCTCCGCAGTGGTTCGGGCGGACATCGGCCGGAACGCCGTCCCGTCCGGGTGGAGCGGAGCCATGTACGCCGCGTAGATGTCTTCGAGGGCGACCGGGCCTTCCTCGAAATCGGTGACCGCCGATGAATCGCGGAGCGCTTCGAGCGCCATCGGATCGGGGTCTTGAATCAGGTATTGCACCGAGCGGCCGGTGCGCGTCGATTCCAGTACGTGGCCGAGGATCGACAAATCTGGCACGGGGCCCAATGCGCGGAAGCCGACGCGGCGGAATCGCCCATCCAATTCGTCGAGCGTCGCCGCGAGTTCGATCTTGCCATCTTTCACGAACGCGGCATGGCTGACGAACCGTTCGAGTTCCGAAATGGAATGGCTCGAAATGAGAATCGTCCGTCCTTCGGCCGCCAGTTCCACCAAGCTCCCCAAGAATTCGCGGCGGGTGCGCAAATCGAGGCCCGAAGTCGGTTCATCGAGCAACAGCACTTCCGGATCGGGCGAGAGCGCCAAGGCCAGCCCGACGCGGGCGTAGCCCCCTTTGCTGAGATCCTTGAGCCGCTTGTTCGGATCCAACCCGAGTTTCGCGGCCCAATCGAGGTAGCGTTCTTTGAAGCCGGGCAAGTGGAACGCGGCCGCGAACCAGCCCATTTCCGCGACGGTCATCCAGTCGTACAGTTTGGGGCGATCCGGCACATAACCCACGCGGTGCCGGAGATCGGCGGCCTTCGCCCAGGTGTCGATGCCCAGAATTTCCGCCCGCCCGGCGTTCGGTGAGACTTGCCCGGTCAACACTTTCATGGTGGTCGACTTGCCGGCGCCGTTGTCGCCGAGCAACGCGTACACGGCACCGCGTGGCACCTTCAAATTCAACCCTTCCACGGCAGCCTTGCCCCGGTACTTCACCGTGAGCCGGTCGATACTGATGGCGAACGGAACGGGAACGTCAGACATGTTCGGCCCCTGAGTTCAAGGTGATAAAAGTCGATTCAGCGCGGTGACTTGCGCGGCCATTCATCGTCGATCAACTTGTGAACATCGGTCGCTTGCAGACCGGCCGACGACGCTTCGCGGACGGTTTCGCGGACGCGATCCCGGATCAATTCTTTGCGGCGGTTGCGACAGAGTTGCGGGGCATCGGGCGTCACCGCCATACCCAAGCCACGCCGCGCCGCAATGACACCCAGGCGTTCGAGTTCTTGGAACGCCCGCGTGACCGTGTTCGGATTCACCGTGAGTTGCACCGCCAGATCGCGGACGCTCGGGATCAGTTCACCGGGCGCGAGGTCGCCACTCGCCACAGCGAAGACGACTTGCCCGGCAATCTGCTCGTAGATGGAATCGGGGGAATCAGGCCGCACACGGATGGTCATGGTCAGCGTCTCGCCGAATTGGTGTACCAGTTATCTAGTACAGTAAACGAGCGGAACGCACCTGTCAAGCGGAACTTCATTCCGAAATGAAAACTGCTCTCATTTCGTTCTAACGCACGGTTTCACACACTCCTGAGTAGTATTTCCTCGGCGAGTTGGGCCACGCGTGTTAGCTCCAAGCGCCGGAATCAGCGGTTCCCCGAACCGCAAGGAGCGTCTGTCATGAGAATGATTGCCCGATGGATGTTGGCGGCCGCACTGGCGGTGATCGTCGCTGATTCTGCCCAAGCCCAACGCGGCGGTGGTCGTGGCCAAGGTGGTATGAGCATCGGTCTCGTCCTCACGAACAAAGATTTGCAAGACGAGTTGAAAGTCACCGACGATCAAAAAGGCAAACTCAAAGAGATGACCGGGAAGCAAACCGAGATGAACAAGAAGCGGCAAGAGCTGTTCGGCGGTGGTCAGCCGGATCGCACCCAGATGCAGGAACTCCAAAAAGAAGCGACCGCACTCAACGAAGAGATCAAGAAAGCCACCGACGGCGTGCTGACGGCCGATCAGAAAAAGCGGTACAAGCAGATCGAAATTCAAGCGATGGGGTTGCGGGCCTTCGGCAACGCCGAAATCGTGAAAGAACTTAACATCACCGAAGACCAGAAGTCGGCCATGAAAGAAGTCACAGACGGCATGGCGACGGAAGTGGCCGCTCTGCGGAAGGAACTCGGATTGCCGGCACAAGGTGGTCGGCCGATGGCCGGTGACACCCCACCGGACGCCGAGAAGATGGCCGAGTATGCTAAGAAGACCAAACCCCTCGTCGACGCCGCGCTGGAAAAATCGGTGAAAGCGCTCAGCGCCGATCAAAAAAAGCAGTGGATGGAAATGATCGGCGTGAAGTTCGACACGAGCAAGCTGACGGTTCGCCCGATGCGCACGTCGAATTGAACGATAGCGGCGATCTTGCAAAATGACTTTCGGGTCGATTCTCCATCGACCCACCCCCATGTCTTTCCTTTCTGGAGTCCGGATCATGCGTACGTTATCCCGTTGGATTCTTTCGGGTGCACTCCTTCTGACGGCGGTCAGTTCGGCCCAAGCCCAGCGACCGGGCGGTGGCTTCCCTGGTGGCGGCGGTAGCCTTAAGTCACTCCTGATCACTAACAAACTGCTGCAAGAAGAGCTGAAAATCAGCGATGACCAAGTGGCCAAGTTCAAAGAGTTCGCCGAAAAGCAGTCCGAAGCGATGAAAGGCTTCGGTCAGTTCGGCGGCGATGACGACGAGCAGATCGCCCGGATGGAAGTGCAAGTCAAGCTGATGAAGGATCGCGTGACTTTCATGAAGTCGTCGTTGAGTGCCGAGCAGCAAACTCGACTCGGGCAGCTCGAAAAGCAACAGATGGGCATGGCCGCGTTCACCAACGCCAAAGTCGCGAAAGAGTTGGGCATCACCGAAGAGCAGTCCGAGAAAATCAAAGCGGTGAACACCGACATGACCAAAGAAATGCGCGAGATGTTCAGCGGCGGATTCGATGCCGAGGCGCAGAAGAAAATGACCAGCCTCCGGAGTGAGTGCCAAGAGAAAATTGAGAAAATGATGACCGACGATCAACGCAAAAAGTGGAAAGAGATGACGGGTGAACCGTTCGATATGGCCAAACTCCGTCCGATGCGAATGGGCAATTGAAACGGGTATGGCAAATCTTTCTGGCGGTCAGATCCGGAGGATTTCGGCCCTGAAAGGGCCGTTCCAACAGCCCAGGTCGGAGCCGGCGCCGCCGGCGGAGGCCTGGGAGCCCCGACCCGGAAAATGGCCTCCGTCCTGAAGGGACGGTTCGGAGCAGTCCCTGGAACCGCCCTTTCAGGGCGTCTCTATTTTCCCCGATTGGGGGTTCCCAGGCCTCCGGTCGCTACGCGACCTCCAACCTGGGCTAATGGAACGGCTCTTTCAGGGCCGAAATGAACCGCCAGAAAGATTTGCCAGACCCAATTGAAACTCGAACCAGCAAGTCCACGAGATTCCACTACCCTTTCCGCTGTTCGTCGCTCATAATCAGGGCGACGAACACCGGAATTTTTTTATGCTCCACTTCGGCCGGCAGACACAGCGGACATGCCAAACTGTGGATCGACGGTCGTTCCTGCAAGTCGGGGCGTCGTCGGTACTCGGGCTGTCGTTGGCGAACTTGCTGAAAGCCCAAGAGGGTGGCCGAACGCCCGGTTCGGCGAAGTCGGTGGTGCTGATCTGGCTCTGGGGCGGGCCGAGCCAACTCGACACCTTCGACCCTAAGCCGAAGGCCCCGATTGAGTTCCGTGGGCCGTTCAGTACCATCCCGACGAAAGTCAGCGGGGTGCGGTTCTGCGAACTGTTCCCCAAACTCGCCGGCCTCAACGACAAATTCTCGCTGCTGCGCACTCTCCACACCCAATCGAACGATCACGGTGTTGCGGGCACCATCGGCTTGACCGGGAACGCGGCCGGGGGTACCGGATTGGACGGCAAAGCGTTGCCGGGTACTCCGCAACCGGCCATGGGCGCAGTGGTTTCGAAAGCGATGGCGAAAGGTGGGAATCGCTCGGGTTTACCACCCTTCCTCGTGGTCGGTGGGAAACTGCACCAGGGGAAGAAGCCGATCATCGGCGAGGGCGGCGGCAAACTCGGGGCGATGTACGACCCGTTCCGGCTCGAATATGACCCCGCCACGGGCACCAAAGTCCCCGCGCTGCAATTGCCCGCTGAAATCACTCCGGAACGGCT
>JAYSYJ010000012.1:0-2565 GCA_043727675.1 Fimbriiglobus sp. | reverse complement strand
GCTGGTTCGGGTGGTATGCCCTGGCACGGATTGAGGACGCCGATTTGCCAACTTTAATCGGTGGCGGAGGTTTCCTCGGCCTTCCGCAACAGGGACGCGTTCAGACCGGGTACTCGGTTCTGCCCCAATTTCAGCGACGCGGCTTCGCCACGGAATTAGTCGGCGGATTGATGCAGTGGGCATTCCAACAGCCGGGGGTACTCGTCGTGGAAGCGGAAACCGAATGGGCCAATCCGGAATCGGTCGCCGTGCTCAACAAAGTCGGATTCCGTCAAATTGGCGAACCACTCGAGACAGGTGCCGCAAAATTTGAATTGCGTTGCGAGAACCAAATATGAACCCCGAAGAACTGCTCCGGACCATTGCCAACACACGCATCGGGTTGGCTCCGTCGGCTCTGCACGGTATCGGAGTGTTCGCCCTGGCAGACATCCCCGCCGGGGTCACCGATCTCTTTTCCCCGGCCGAGGAATGGCCGGGCGTTCCACGGGCTTCACTCGATGCACTCCCGGCGCACGCTCGGAAGTTGGTCGACACCTACTGCCTAAAAGACGACGACTTTGTCTACCTGCCACCACGCGGGTTCCAAGTCGTCGATCTGGTTCTGTTCCTCAATCATTCCGACACACCGAACCTTTGCCAAATTGATAGCGGGAACTATTTCCTCACGTTGCGGAGCATCGGCACCGGGGAAGAATTGACGGTCGATTACAACTTGCTGACCACCGAATCGGCTGAGACCGTGTAAAATGAACATGCACCTCAATCGTTCTCGGAGCTTGTGTCATGACGACTCCCATTCTCGGTCGGAATCTCGTGGCCGGCGAATGGCTGGCACACACGGCGGATTTTGCGAGCACGAATCCGGCCAACCTCGCGGAAATGATCGGGCATTTTCCATCGACGAATGCGAGTACGGTCGCCCAAGCCGTCTCCTCCGCACGGCAGGCGTTCCCAGCGTGGCGGCGCCTGTCGCGGATTCACCGGGCCGACTGTTTCCACCGACTCGGGGCTTTGATCGAGCGTGATATCGATGCACTCGCCACACTCATGGCCCGTGAATGCGGGAAGATTTTGAATGAGTGCCGGGCCGAAGTGATCGAAGGATTGCACATGGTGCAATACGTGTTCGGCACCGGTCGGATGCCCATCGGCGACGTGATCCCCTCCGAGATTGCCGAGAAGGACGCTTTCGTGCGGCGCAAGCCACGCGGCGTCGTCGGCGTCATCACCCCGTGGAATTTCCCGTTCGCCGTGCCACTCTGGATGCTCGGGCCGAGTCTGCTCGAAGGGAACACGGCCGTGTTCAAACCGAGTGAAGAGACGCCGGCCATCGGACAGCGACTTGTGGAACTGTTTGTGGAAGCGGGCTTCCCCGCCGGCGCGATCAACCTCGTCCATGGGAACGGGAGTGTCGGGGAACAGCTCGTGCAGAATGCGGAGGTGAACGCGATTCTATTCACCGGGAGTTCGGCGGTCGGGCAACGCATCCAACAGATTTCCGCGAGCTTCACGGATCGCATCGTGGCTGCGGAAATGGGTGGCAAAAACGCCGTGATCATCTGCAACGATGCCGATATGAAACTCGCGGTTCCGGCGGCGGTCTTGAGCGCCTTCAAGACCACGGGCCAACGTTGCGTGAGCGCGAGCCGGATCTTGGTTCACAAGTCGGTGCTGGCCAAATTCACGAAAGCATTCCTGGCTTCGGTCAAGCAGGTAAAATTCGGCGATCCATTCGACCCCAGATCCTTCGCTGGGCCACTGATCAACCGCAAGGCGGTCGAGAAAGCGTTGCGGTACGGTGCCCTGGCCGAGGTCGAGGCCGGCGAATTTCACACGGAGTCCCAAGAATTCGAACCGGTTAAGGGGCAAAAGGGTTGCTTCGTGACACCCTGCGTCTACTCGATGCCCGACGATCCGAAGTCGCGCTGCTTGACCGAAGAAGTGTTCGGCCCCCACGTGGCCATCGTCCCCTTCCGCGACGATGACGACGCCGTGCGAATTGCCAACGCCACTGACTACGGTTTGTCACTGGCGGTCATCACCGAAAGCTACCGCAAGATGCGCTTCTTCCGCGAGGAGTGCGAGTACGGCTTGGGTTACGTCAATCTGCCCTGCATCGGCGCGGAGGTTCACCTGCCGTTTGGCGGAGTAAAGAAGAGCGGCAATGGCCATCCGTCCGCCGCCGGCTTGGTCGAAGCGATCACCCACAAGTACGCCTGGACGGTGAACCACGGTACGGGCATTGTCATGGCTCAAGGGATGAGTGCCGAGGTGGAGTGATGTGGTGTAGAATGTCTTAATCGTCTGAGCTTTTGCCAATGTCAACGGATTCGTGATTGTGAGCAAAAACCAAGACTTGTCTATCTCACACTGTCCGATCGTTCCGGCCATCCGCTGTTGTGGATTCGTCTGGGGATTTGCTGTTGCCATCGAGTGTCACAGCATTATCGCCGGTCAGGCAATTGTCGAACTCCGTTGACGAATCCTATCGTTCACGTTCGGAGGGCTACCCATGTTCCGTTTCGACCATCTCTCGGTACCGTCGATTCACACTGCGTTGCC
>JAYSYJ010000011.1:0-23649 GCA_043727675.1 Fimbriiglobus sp. | reverse complement strand
AACGCGCCCGACCCGAAGACCGGTGCCGTCACGCCCTGGATCCTGCGGACGAAAAACGATCCAATTGCCGCACCCGAGAAGAAGTGACCGATCATGCTTGCCGGGGCATGCCGTTCTGCGAACCATATGCTAACGGCTCCAAATACTTCCTCCGCGCACCGAACCCCGCACCATGACGATCCGCACGCGCTTCGCCCCTAGCCCGACCGGTTACCTCCACATCGGCGGCGTCCGCACGGCCCTGTTCAACTGGTTGCTGGCCCGGCGCCACGGTGGCCAGTTCATTCTCCGCATCGACGACACCGACGATTCCCGCAATCGCGCCGACGCCGTGAAGCCGATCATCGACGGCTTCGATTGGCTCGGCATGACCTGGGACGAAGGCCCGACTGCCGACGCCAGCGGCGAAAGCACCGGCCCGCATGCCCCGTACTTCCAAGGGCAGCGCAACGACAAGTACGAAGCCGCCGCAATGCGGTTGCTGAAAGAGGGCAAAGCCTACCCGGACTACACGACACCGGAGCAGCAAGCCGAGGCCCGCAAGCAAGCCGATCTGGCCCGCAAGCCGTACGTGCATCGCGGTACCAACCGCGATGTGCCCGCCGAGGAGAACGTGCGGCAGTACACCGCGGCACCCGCGCCGCTGTTGTTGAAAGTGGAACCGGGGCAGTCGGTGAAATTCACCGATGCGGTGAAGGGCAAGCAAGACATTTCCACCGACACGCTCCGCGACCCGATGCTGCTGCGCGGCCCGGACGCCAGCGGATTGTGCCGGGCGGTTTACAACTTCGCCACGGTGGTGGATGACACCGATTTCGGCATCACGCATGTGGTTCGCGCCATCGAGCATCTCTCGAACACGCCGACGCAGATTCTGATGTACCAAGCGCTCGGAGCGGTGCCCCCGACGTTCGGGCACATTCCGCTGGTGAACTACAACAGCAACAAGATGAGCAAGCGGAACCTGCCGCCGTTGAGCGCCGACGAGATCGCCAAGTTCAAGACCTGCGGCTGGACCGAAGACGAAATCAAAGGCCGCGAAGATTTGAACATCGCCACGGTCGCCTATTACCGGGAAATCGGCTACCTACCCGAAGCGCTGATCAACTATTTGTGCCGGCTCGGTTGGAGCATGGACGGCGAATCGGAGTTCATCCCGCTCGACAAGTTGATTGCGAACTTCAGCCTCGAACGGGTGACCGACGCCCCCGGCAACTACGACGCGAAGAAGCTCTTCTGGCTGCAAGGGGAGTACATGAAGCTGGTGCCGACGGCGGAGAAGCTTGAGCGCTGTTTGCCGTTCTTGCGGCGTGCCAAGTTGATCGGCGAAAGCTGCGACGATGCCACTCGGGCGAAGCTCACACGCGTGATCGATGCGGCCGGGGATCGCATCAAACTGTTCAGCGACGTGCTGGCCTTCGCCGCACCGATTTTGAAAGACGAGATCGAGTACGATCCGAAAGCGCGCGAGAAAGCGTTCAAAGATCCGGTCGCCCTGGAGTTGCTGCGCGAATTTGCCGGAGTTCTGCGCGGTTGCGAACCGTTCGATGCGGTGACCACCGACAAAGCACTGCACGATTTCGCCACCGCCAAGGGGGTCAAGCCGAACGCCTTGGTGACGCCGGCGCGTGTCGCCGTCACCGGCAGCGGCGTCGGCTTCGGCCTGTTCGACACCTTAGCGATCTTGGGGAAAGAGGTGTCGTTGCAGCGCATCGATCATGTGGCAAAGTCGTAATCGTTCGGCGAGCTGAACTCGGGTCAATACGGCCCGAATCCGTTGGCACACCGCACGCCATATTGGCAACCATCGGGGCGATGGCGTATGATCTCAGTCCTGCCCCTTCTCTCGTTCCGAGGTTCCTTATGCTGTTCCGTCTCCGCTTGGCATTGGTCGGCTTGATGGCGTGCGCGCTGCCGGTGTTTACCGACGCTGCCGAACCGACTCCGCCCAAGGGGTTCACCGCCCTGTTCAACGGCAAAGACTTCACTAACTTCCGCGGCTGGTCGATCCACGACAAAGGCGGCAGCCCGCTCGACATCTCCAAGCTCACCCCCGACGAACGGCAGAAGAAGTTCGACGATTGGACAGCCGACCTCAAGAAGAATTGGGCCATCGATAACGGCGAACTGGTCAACAAAGGCACCGGGGCCTATTTGTCCACCGAAAAGGATTACGGCGACTACGAACTGATGGTCGAGTACAAACTCGCCGCGACGGTCGACAGCGGGATCTACCCGAAGACGATGCCGCAGATTCAGGTGTGGGATCCGACGGAACCCGACCCGAGCAAACTCGGCAAAGCTCTGGGCAGTGGCGGACTCTGGAATAATCAGCCGGCCACCTCCCCCGGCCGCGATCCGTTGGTGAAAGCGGACAAAGCCCCCGGCGAATGGAACCAGTTCAAGATCCAAGTGGTCGGCGAGCGCTGCACGGTTCATCTCAACGGCAAACTCGTGGTCGATCACGCCCGCTTGCAAAACTTCTGGGATCGCAAAGCGCCGGTGCCGAAAGCCGCGGCCATCTTGTTCCAGACGCATCCGCCGAAACTCGAAATCCGCTGGCGGAATATCTTCATCCGCGAAATCCCGACGGCCGAAGCCAACGAGATTCTCGCCAAGAAGAGCGGCACCGGTTTCACCGACCTCTTCAACGGTAAGGATCTCACCGGTTGGACGGGGGCGGTCGACAATTACGAAGTCGTCGATGGCACCATCGCCTGCAAAAAAGGGACGAGCGGGGTACTGTACACCAAGGACGAGTACGCCGATTACCAAGTGGCCCTCGAAATCAAGCTGCCGAAGAACGGCAACAACGGCCTCGGCATCCGGTATCCGGGAAAAGGGGACGGGGCGTACAGCGGCATGTGCGAACTACAAGTCCTCGACGACGCTTACAAAGGGATCGACCCGCGTCAGGCCCACGGCAGCGCCTACGGGATGTTCGCGGCCGCACGTGGTTATCAACGCCCCATCGGCGAGTGGAACTATCAAGTTTGCACGATCAAAGGGAGCACGATTCAGGTCGAACTCAACGGCACGAAGATACTCGATTGCGACCTGGCCACGGTGAAGGAATTGATGGCCAATAGCCCGCACCCCGGTAAGGATCGCACGACCGGTCACTTCGCGTTCTTGGGCCACGGCGATGGCGTCATGTTCCAGAATGTGAAGATCAAAGTGCTGAAGTAACCGCAGGCGTCCCTTCCATCCACAAAACGGTGGATGGAAGGGTGACCGTCGATCCGGTTTGTTGTGGTGCGACGCTCTTCGACGGTTCATTTCCTTTAGCCCTTACGTGCAAATCGAACCATGCCGCAACCGCTTGCCCCCGTCGATGGTGCCTCGCTCAGCGGCAAAGAGCGCGAACGCTTCGCCGCGCAGATGTTCGACAACTTGGCCCCGAAGTACGTCCGGTTGAATCGGCTCATCAGTTGGGGGGCCGACGACCGCTGGCGCACCCAGGCCATCGCGGCGGCCGAGATCACGCCCGGTTGCACCGTCCTCGATCTCGGCACGGGTACCGGCGATTTGTACATCCCGGCTTATTCCGCAGCCCAACCGGGTGGGCAGGTCATCGGCTTGGACATCTCCGCGAATATGCTGGCCGTGGCCGACACGCGAATCCGCGCGGCCTACCCCGGTGTCCCTCCGCAACTGCACGTCCGCTCCGCCGATGCGACGGAATTGCCCGATGCGTCGGTCGATGTTGTGCTGATGGGCTGGGTGCTCCGGAACGTCGGTGATCGCCCGGCGGCCTACCGCGAGATTCTGCGGGTGCTCAAACCTGGTGGTCGGTTTGTCTGCGTCGAGACATCGCGCCCAAGCTTCTGGCCCTTCCGCGCCGGCAATTATGTTTATTGCAGCTTCGTGATGCCGAACATCGTCCGGTTCATGGGCGGCGATCAGGCCAGTTACGAGTACTTGGCAAAAACAACCGTGAACTTCCCCCGTCGCCACGCCCTGACCGCCGAATGGACTCAAGCTGGTTTCCGCGAGGTGCGCAGCCAACCGCTGATGCTCGGGAGCATCGCATTGCACGTGGGGGTAAAGTGACGTTTCCGGGTGCGGCGATTACCCCCCTTGCACCGGCTCGGCTTGCGGACTCGATTTCCGCCGTTCGCGGGCCATGAGGTACGCCGTGGGCCCGAGGATCAACAGCGTGCCCAGCACTTGCGACCATCCGAATTGGCGGTTCTGCACCATCCCTTCGTAGAGCATCACGAGCACCACTTGCGATAATCCGACGACCGAAACCCGTGTGGCGGAGCCGCTGCGGAACGCTTTGGTGAGGAAGAGTTGGCCGACCGTGGCCGTGGCCCCGACCGCGAGCAGGTGCAGCAACACGGTAGGATCGGTCTGCTGGCTGGTGCCGATCGGCCTGTCGAACGCGAAGTAGGCCCCGAGGCCGACGACGACACTGACGGCCGAGAAGTGGACGACCACGGCGAGGGACGCCACACCGTGCAACCGATTCAATCCGAGCATGGCAATCGCGGTGAAGAACGAAGCGAAGAGTGCCGCGAAGTGCGCCGGTTCCAGATGCGAGAAATCGGCGTTCTGCGTCACCGCGACCCCGACCACCGCGCACCCCACCGCACCCCAGACGGGAAGGGTTGGCCGCTCCCCGGCCAACGGCCACGACAGCAGGGCCACCCAGACAGGAAACGTGTTCGTGAGTGTGAGCACATCGGACACCGGCAGATGCGTGAGGGCGTAAAACGTGCCGATCATACTACTGCTGCCGGCGAGACTGCGCACCCAAAGGACACGCGGTCGCAGAAAGACGAGTTGGGTTCCGGCCAGCATCGCCAAGAGGAATGCGAAGAGCGTCGCCAGTCCGCTGCGAACCAGCGTCACCGTTTGCCAGTCGCACGTCTCTTTCAGCCCGTGCGTCAGCAGCCCCATGGCCGAGAACCAAACGCAACTCATCAACATCCAACCGTAAGGTTGCAATCCGTGCGGCTTCATACGGGGCAGATCGTTCGAACAGTTGTGGCAGGGGTTAGGGACACGATCATTCGACCACCACGACCGGCGAACCGAGGACGTCCATTTTCGGGGTGATGCCCAAGCCCGGTTGCTTCGATGCCGCCATCCGGCCCATTTTACGTTGCGGTGCCCCGTCCGCCGTCGAGACGGTGACGTAACTGTTGAAGTCGGTGCTGGTGAACTGGAATTCCGTCGGCGTGCTGTGCGCGAGGTGCGCGATGGCCGCCGTGGTGATGTCGCCGCCCCAACTGTCTTCGAGCGTCATGGCGATGCCCATACTCACGCACAAATCGCGGGCCTGCCGGATCTTCGTGAGACCGCCGAGCTTGCTGATCTTCAGGTTCACCACGTCGAATGCCAAGTCGGCTTTGGCCCGCAACAGCATGTCCAACCCGTCGATGTTTTCGTCGAGAATGAACGGGTGATCGGTGTGCCGTCGGACACTCAGGCACTCTTCGTAGGTCAGGCACGGCTGCTCGATGTAGACGTCCACATCGCGCACCCCACGGACCACCCGCATGGCTTCGTGCTGCGTCCAGCCGGTGTTGGCATCGGCGACGAGTCGATCCCCCGGCTGCAACTTTGCGGCGACGGCGCGAATGCGTTGAATATCGACATCGGGGTCGCCACCGACCTTCAGTTGGAAGCGGCGATACCCCTCCGCACGGTACGCCGCCACGCGGCTGGCCATCTCGTCCGGCGACTCTTGAGAAATGGCGCGGTACAGGTGGAAGTCGTCGCCGTAGCGACCGCCGAGCAACTCGCAGACCGGCATCCCGGTGGCCTGCCCGAGAATGTCCCAACAGGCGATGTCGATGCCGCTCTTGACGTACGGGTGCCCTTTGAGCGCCGCGTCCATGAGCCGGTTGAGTTTGCCGAGTTCGAGTGGACTGGCCCCGAGCAGGTGCGGCCCGAGTTCGCGCAAGCCGGCCCGGACTCCGTCCGCGTAAGCCGGCAGATAGAACGGCCCGAGCGGGCAGACTTCGCCGTGCCCCACGAGGCCGGTGTCCGTTTCAACGCGGACAATAGTGCTGTCGAACACCGTGATCGATTTGCCACCCGACCATTTGTACGTGGTCTCGAACAGGGGCAGTTCGACGCGGTAAGCCAAGATGCGGGCAATTTTCATGGATGGAGTTCGGCTTGGTTAGGTGCGATGGAATGGAGATACACGCTGAGGCCGGACTGTCAACGGCCTATCCGACCCACGCCCGCGACGCGAATGGTGCGCGGATCGTCGTCCAACCAAAGCACCTCAAACATCCTTCTTTATTTTTCCACGCCGCGTGCGGCGGGGGCCGGCGTTGTCCAAAAGTGTGTCAGCAGTTCGTCGATCTCCGGTTCGGCTTCTTTCAGCTCGGCGCGGTTGAACGGGAAGAAGTCGTTGACGCCGAAATAGGCTTCGGTCATCTCGGCGAAGAACTCCATCGGCGTGGTCAACGCATAATGCTTCACACGTTGGCCGTTGAATAGCAGCGTCTTGTCGCCGCGGCCGCTCTTCTTGTACTTTTCGTAAGCGGCGACAATCCGTGGTTCGTCGAAGCCGAGGACTTGGTCGTGGTAGGCGTGGGACAGTTCGTGCAAGATCACCCAGGGTTGCTCGTTGGTGCTCCGCTTCGTGGGCAGATCGGCCGCTTGGGGAATGTGCACGCACTTCTCGAGGTCGATCGCGTGGCCGTTCGCTTTCAGCCAACCCGCGCTCGGATGGTACTGCATCGAACCAAGGGTGCCATTGGAGAGATCGAGCACAATCGCCACTTTTTGCAGCAGTTTCACTTTATCCGCCGGCACCACCATGACGATGTCGGCCAGCTTCGCTTCGAGGAAGCGCAGCGACTTGGTGCCCAGCGCTTCGTCCGGCCCGCGGAGCAAGCGGTCGTCGACGCGGATCGTCCAGCCTTCGAGTTTCCGATCCGTGCGCGATGTCGGCTTGCTCAGGTCGGCTTTGAACTTCGATTTCGGCGCGGGTTGCAGCAGTTTGATCATCCCCTTGGCCAGGGCATCGCCGACGAGAAAATACGTCTCGGCGTTGCCGAATTCGTGGTGCCCATGGCCGGGGTGTGGGGAATCTTCGGGCTTCCGGACGAAGTCGTGCGTTTCGACGAACAACACGTTACCCTGGAATTCCGGTGTTTCGGCAGCGGCTGCCTGGGCGCGACGGAGCTGTTCCCACTCTTTCGGCGCTTTCACCCATGGCCCCGTCAGTTCGCCGATGATCACCGGGAGCTTCGGAACTTTCAACTCTTTGCGGACATCGCGGATGAGATTCATCAAGTTCTTCTCGTACTCCGGGATCGCCTTCTTCGGTTCGACACCGTCGTTCCAACCTTGGTACCAGACGAACCCGGCGAGTTCGTAGCCTTGATCGGCATAGGCCGGGAAGTCGGTCTTGAGGTTGTCGAGCGATTTGCGAATCTCGGCCAGCATCTCGCTGTAATACGGCCCGACTTCGCCCCCGGAACTCGGTGGACGGAAGTCCTTGAACAAACTCTTGCCGCCCCACGCGGTTTTGATGAGCAACACTTGCTCGTCGAACCGATCACCGACGACATGGCCGAATTGCAACTCGGGGCCGAAGTGGTGTTTGTCGCCGTAGATGCTGAACCCAAGCCCAAGTGGCCCGGCCAGCAGCGGTTGTTTCTCCCGTTGATATCGAACCCAAACATCGTCCCGGACGGCCCATTCCCCTTTGTCGTTTTTGAGGTGTTGAACGAGCTTCGCTTTGGCGGGATCTTTAAGCAGTGCGTTCAGTGTCCCCTTGCCATCGTTGTAGTCTTTACCAGCGAGATCCGAGACCGCTTGACCTTCCATGTTCGATTGCCCCGCGAGGATGAACACCTTCACCGGTTTCGCTTTCCCCTTCGGTTTCTGTTCGGGTGCGGTTTGAACCGATCCCTCGATTTCGTGAATCGTATTGTGGATGACTCCCGCAATCGCCCGGCCGTCGGCGCCCTTCACACGGTACTTGATCTCCATGCACCAGGTCGGGGCCAAGTCGCGGATGGCGAGCCGCACTGTTTTTCCGTCGGCCAACAGCGATGCTTTGGTGACGGTCAGCGGGTGTTCGCCGACGTGTTGCGAGCCGTACTCTTTGGTTCGTTTCAGCCCCCAGACTTTGACCTCGTAGTTCTTAGCCTCGGCGGCATTCGTCGGATCGATGGCGTCGGTGAAGGTCACGTCGACGCCGCCGGATTGGGCGTGCAGACCCACTGGCAAATCGGCTGGCTTCTCGGTGGCACGGACGCGATAGAACCCACCGGGCACCGTTTGGTTCCCAGCCCAAGCGTACATCCCACAGGTGTAAAGTTGCCTGTCGGTCGGGTGGAAGCGACCTCGCATGATGCCGGTTGGGAACGGCGGCAACGGCAGGGCGCACATGCCCCCTTGGGTTTGCCCGTTCACTTTCTCGTGGGGCACCACGTAGATTTTCCCCGCCCCGTACGAGAGGTTCAACAGTGAGCCTTTCAACGCCCCCCATTTGTCGGAGGTCACCCAAACGAGTTCGGCCGGACTGCGATCGAACTCATTGGTAATCCAGCAGAGCGGTTGTTTCATTGCGCTGTCGGATGTGTCTGTTTGATCCGTGTAGCCGAACATATTCCCGTAAAACCCGCCCTTCTCGACCAAGTTGATCCGGTTCTTCGGTGTCCAGAACCCTTCCTGATCGGTGACGTAGAACGTACCATCTGGGTTGAGGCAGACGCCGTTGGCGGCACGGAACCCGGTGGCGAGAATCTCCGTCTTCGCGCCGTCGTGGCTCACTTTCAACAGGGTGCCATGGTGCGGAACGAGGGCCGGGAGTGCGTGCCGACCGCTCTTGGCGTAGTAGAAGTTTCCCTCGGCATCGGTCTGCAAACCCATCGCGAATTCGTGGAAGTGTTCCGTCGCTTGATGGTCGTTGTTGAAGCACTCGTAGCGGTCGATCTCGCCATCGCCGTTGAGGTCGTGCAGTTTCACGATCTGATCGCGGCACCCGACGAAGATCGCTCCGTCGCGCAGTTTCAACCCGAGCGGTTGGTACAACCCGGTGGCGATCCGCTGCCAACTCAGCCCGGCCGATAAGTTGTCCAAACCCGAGACGAGCCAAACGTCGCCGTCCCACGAGCAGACCGCCATCCGTTTGCCATCGGGGAAGAAGTCGAACCCGGTCAACCGCAGTTGGGCATTCCACGGGTTCTTCTCGGGCAATGCAAACGTATCGACCGCGAACGCACCATCATTTTTACCGAGCGCGACCGTCGTTTTGAGAATTTCCGGCCAGCGTTTCGGGCCGCCCTCGGTGAGGGGTTTGAGGGCCATCGGCGGCGGCGACGTTTCGGAGTAGGCCTTGAGTTCGGCCCGGGGCAGGTTCGACATCAGAACTTTGAATCGGCGCGTTTCTTTCGACGCCGCAATCGTCATCACGTTGCTGCCGGAATTCGTCTCGATTCGAATCGCGGCCCCATCGCTGACGACCGCCACCGGTTTTAACTTAGGAACGAGCCGAACCACTAGTTCTTTCGAGCTGGCACCGATTTCCAACGTCCGCGTGAAAATGGCGACACCGGGATTCTTGGGGTCCGTCTCGGTGCCCTCCATCTCCAGCACAGTGGCATCGCCGACGGTGTACGAAATGATGGTCTGATCCCCGAACTGGTAGGTTCCTTTGAACTGCGCCCAACCCCTCGGGAGCGGGCCGTACAACCGACCATCGCGGCCTTTCAATCTGGGGTCTTCGAACGAGCCGGTCTCGGGGTCGGCCCAACCCGGCCCGACCGGGTTGGCAACTTGCACCTCCCCCGCCAGTTTCGGGTGAACCTGATGCTGCCCGTTGAAATGGATGCCCTTCCAATCGATGAATCCGTCGCCGCTCCAACCTGCCGCGTAGCGCAGCGTATCGTGGTCGAAGAGCGCCCAGCGCTTGCCACGCGAGACGCCACCGGCGCCGGCATCGAGCCGAACGGCGATGCCCTTGTACGCGATGTTTGGCCCCGGCCCACCGACTTCGTAGGTGTTCATCAAACTCGGGCCGTAGTCCATCGTCACCCACGGTTCGAGCGTCACGGCTTTCGGGCCGAACGAGTTCCCGCGCGGGAGGGTCGCTAGGTAGTCGTTGTCGGCCGCACGGAATTGACTCGGGTTGTGCGGTTTCAAAAACGTTTCGCGGATGTAATGCACCACGTCGTATTTCTGCTGCGGTACCATCCAGGTTTGTGGGGCCATCATGCCGTAACCGCGCGTCAGCGTCTGATACAAGCTGTGCGCGTCGCCACCGTTCTTGAACTTATCGGAGGCGAATTTCATCGATGTCGGCATCGACCCGAGCACATCTTTGGTTCCGTGGCAGTTCGCACAGACGCGGGTGTAAATCGCTTCGCCGCGCAGCAGTGCCTTGTCGTCGAACTTGCGGATCATCCCGGCGTGGTCGATTTCTTTTTCGTATTCGGGAATCACCAATGCCGTGATGGCCGGGCGGAGTTCCTTGGCCCGCGTCGGCCCCTGCTCCGCGATTTCGATGAGGTAATTGGCCAAGTCGAGGAATTGCTGCCGATCCGAGAGCAGGTTGATCAACCCATCGGGCATCAGCGAGAGCGGGCTGATGGTACGCGATTCGATATCGGCACTGGCCACGACGATCTGTTTGCCGGCAGCCGCCGGATCGAGCAGCGTGACGTTCCCGCCCTTCTCGTCGACAACCAGACCGGTGATCGTCCGCCCGTCTGCGGTCGTGATCGAAACCGATTCGTAGCCTTTCTTGATCACCTTCGAGGGCAACAGCATCGATTCGATCAAGTATTCTGCGGTGCCCTCTTTGCCGACTTTGGATAAGTCCGGCCCGAGTTGCGTGCCGCCTTCCGCATCGTGGCACTTGGCACAGGTGAGAAACGGCTGGAAGAAGAGCACCGCCCCCCGGGCCGCATCTCCCTTGGTTCGAGCGGCCTTCGCCAACTCGGCCACCGGTTCCTGGGTCAAGCTCTGCTGAAATGTCGGAAGGGCGTCGGCGGGCGCCACCAAAACCACGGAACAAAACAGGGCGACTAACGTGTGACGCAGCATTTCGAATTCTCGCGGAGCTTTGAGATCTCTCGGGAGACATCTTAGTCACTCCGCCAGTCACAATCGACTATCTCACGCCCCGTATTTGCCGAAGCGGCCAGCGTGGGCCATGGCCAGCAACATGAGGTGTTTGGCTTCGAATCGACCCAAGCCCCCGCGGAGGCAGGCGCTCTCGTGGAACTCCGTCAATCCGTCCGTCCGGCAATGGTCGGCGACGATGACTGTGGGTACCGGGTGCCACGAGTGCGACTTCATCTTGCTCGGGGTACTGTGATCTCCGGTGACGATGAACACATCGGGCCGGAGGGCACGAATATCGGGAATCACCGCGTCGAGCTTCTCGATCATCTGCACCTTCGCGGGGAAGTTGCCGTCTTCACCGGTGCTGTCGGTGTACTTGTAATGCAGGAAGAAGAAGTCGTAATCGTTCCACACCTTCTTGAGCATCGCCACTTGGCCGGCCAGGGTGTCGCCGGCATCGAGGATGTCCATGCCGACGAGGCGGGCGAGCCCCTTGTACATCGGGTAGACGGCGATGGCGGCCGAACGCAGGCCGTACAACTCTTGCATCGACAAGATCGACGGTTTCTTGGCGAAGCCGCGCAGCGTGGCCCCGTTGGTCGGGGTATCGGTTTTCAACACTTCATTCGCTTTGGCGATGAACTCGTTCACGAGTGTGGCCGTCTTTTGGCTCGCGGCATCGGCCCCTTTGGCCAAATGCGGCGGCACCCCGGTGATTTGCGGATCGGTGTCGTTCACAGCATCGCCCAAGCCTTCCCCGCGGAAGACGAGCACGAAACGGTGCTCTTTCACCGGTTCGACGAATACTTCGGCCCCGGTGACTCGGATCGTGCGGAGTTTCTCGACGATCTCCACGCAGCGTTCCGTGCTGGGGCGGCCCGCACGCCGGTCGGTGATTTTGCCATCGCTACCGAGGGTGCAGAAGTTCCCGCGCACGCAGACATCGTTCGGGCCGACGGCGAAGTTGATGCCGAGGGCTTCGAGGATGCCGCGGCCGATGCGGAATTCCAGCGGATCGTAGCCAAATAGTCCGAGGTGGCCCGGCCCACTCCCCGGCGTGATTCCCGGCAAAACGGGAATGCTCAGCCCGCTGGTGCCCACCGCGGCGCAGGCGTCGAGGTTCGGCGAACGCGCGGTTTCGAGTTCGGTTTTGCCACCCGGTGCCAGTGGTAATCCACCGAGTCCATCGGCCACCAGCATGACGATTTTCGAGCCGTTCGCTTCGCGGAGTTCGCGGACTAAGTTGTGCTGCGTGTTCATCGGAATCCTGGCGCGTGGAACTGAATCGTGTCAGTTTACGGCAGGACCCGTCAATTTGGCCAACGCGTCCGCGTACTTCGCCGCGGTTTGCGCCACGATCTCGGGGGGGAGATTCGGCGGCGGGCTGGCTTTATCCCAAGTCGTGGTTTCGAGCCAGTCGCGCAAGAACTGCTTGTCGAACGACGGCGGCGACGTGCCGGGGCGGTAGGTACTGGCGGGCCAGAACCGGGAACTGTCCGGAGTCAGCACTTCGTCGATGAGGATCAATTCCCCGGATGGCAACGTGCCCCACTCGAACTTAGTATCCGCGAGGATCAACCCGCGACTCTCGGCGTAGGCGGCCGCCCGCCGGTAGATCTCCAGGGTCCGATCGCGTAACTCGTCGGCCCGTTTCACCCCGACTTGCGCCGTCAACACGTCGAACGAGACGTTCTCATCATGCCCGCTCTCGGGTTTGGTCGCCGGAGTGAAAATCGGTGCGGGCAGGCGTTCGCACTTCTGCAATCCGGTGGGCAATGGAATCCCACAGACAGTGCCACTGCGCTGATATTCGGCCCAACCCGACCCCGCCAGATAACCCCGCGCCACACACTCGAAGGGCACCACGACGGTCTTGCGCACGATCATCGTCCGACCGGCAAAAGCATGGAACGCCGGGGGCAATGTCGTCACATCGTCGCTGATCCAATGGTTCGGCACGTTCAACCACTGGAACCAAAACTTCGACAGCGCGGTGAGCAATTGGCCTTTGCCAGGAATCGGCGTGGGCATCACCCAGTCGAACGCGCTGATGCGATCCGACGCGATGATGACGAGTCGATCACCGAGGTCGTAGACATCGCGGACTTTCCCTTCGCGGCGCGGGTATCCGGGAACATCGGAGCGGTAGAGTAGGTTCATGTTAGAATTGTATGGCAAACGTTCTGCCACTTACGACCGAAGGGCGGAGAGTTCGCAACCCACGGAATTTCGTATCGTTGACTGGGGAATGTGGGACGGAATCACGCGGAGGGCAGCCGGTATGGCCATCGTTCATTTGGCACTGGGTAGCAACTTGGGGGATCGCCGGGTGCACCTCGATTTGGCCGTGCAGCGACTGCGCGCCGAGCCGGGGATTCAAGTCGTGCAGGTGTCGTCGTATTACGAGTCCGACCCGCGCGGCAACGAATACGCGAACCAGCCGAAGTTTCTCAATGCCGCCGCCGTCATTTCCACCGACCGCGCCCCGCTGACACTGCTCCGGCTGCTGATGAATATCGAGCACGACCTCGGTCGGGTGCGGACGCTGCCGAACGCGCCGCGCACCGTCGACCTCGATTTGCTGCTGTACGAAACGCTGGTGATGGACGAACCCGAGTTGACGTTGCCCCACCCGTGGATGCACGAACGGGCGTTCGTGCTGATGCCGCTGGCGGAGATTGCCGACGACGCCGTGCACCCCGTCTTCCACCGAACCGTGGCCGAATTACTCGCCGAAATTCCGACCGACGATGTGGCATTGGCCGTGCCCCGACAGCCACTCCGCAAGCGCGACTTGATCGGTTTCCGAACGCTGGTCACGGGGAGTACGGCGGGGATCGGCCGGGCCATCGCGGAAGGGTTCGCCGACGCCGGATCGGGGATCGTGATCCACGGTCGCCACTCGGAAAATGCCCAAGCCACGTTGACGCAATTGAAGAAGTACGAAGCGCCGACCGAATGCGTCCTCGCGGATCTGCGGAGTCCGACGGAACAAGATCGACTGATCGCCGAAACTTGGGGAGATGGTCTGGATGTGCTGGTGTGCAATGCCGGTGCGGACACGTTGACGGGCGAAGCGGCGAAGTGGAGCTTCGACCAGAAGCTCGACGAGTTACTAGCGGTCGATTTGAAAGCAACCATGCGGTTGGCGCGGGCCATCGGCGAACGAATGAAGCACCGGGGTCGCGGGGTCATTCTCACGATGGGCTGGGATCAAGCCGAGACCGGGATGGAAGGCGACAGCGGCCAACTGTTCGGCGCCGTGAAGGGGGCGATCATCTGTTTCACCCGGAGTTTGTCGTTGAGTTTGGCACCATCGGTGCGTGTGAACTGTTTGGCCCCCGGCTGGATCCGCACGAGTTGGGGCGAGACCGCCTCCCCCGTCTGGCAAGATCGCGTGCGGAAGGAAACGCCGCAGCAGGTCTGGGGCCTGCCGGAAGACGTGGCCCACGCCGCGGTGTGGTTGGCCAGCCCGGCGGCGCAGTTTCTCACGGGGCAGACCATCCGCATCAACGGCGGGGCCGTGCGGGCTTAACGCGTTTCGCCTCGTACTTCTCGTGTGGGTTCGCCATGCTCCCCGTCGAAGTGCTGCGTCAGATTCGCCGGTTGCAGATCCGGGCCCGGCGTGCGGTACAAACGCTACTGGGCGGGGAATACCACTCGGCTTTCAAGGGGTCAGGGTTGTCGTTCGACGACGTCCGCGAGTACCAACCCGGCGACGACATCCGCGGCATCGATTGGAACGTGACCGCCCGCACCGGCACGCCGTTCGTCAAGCGGTACGTCGAAGAACGCGAACTCACGGTGCTCCTCGCCGTCGATCTGTCCGGAAGCCAACGCTTCGGCACGCAAACGCAGACCAAACGGGCGGTCGCCGCCGAGTTAGCCGCACTGGTCGCCTTCTGTGCGATCAACAATCAAGATCGCGTGGGTCTGTTGGTGTTCACCGACCGCATCGAACGGTATGTCCCTCCGAACAAAGGCACCCGCCACGTTCTGCGGATTCTGCGCGACATCCTCTTTTTCGAACCGGAACAACGCGGCACGAACTTGAAAGTCGCGCTCGATCACCTCAACAAGGTGCAGAAGCGGCGGGCCATCGTCTTCCTGTTCAGCGACTTCTTGGACACCGGCTACGAAGAGAGCTTCAAGCGGTCGGCCCGCCAGCACGATTTGATCGCGGTGCGCACCACCGACATCCGGGAGCAATCGTGGCCCGCCGCCGGGTTGATCCATTTGGAAGATGCCGAGACCGACGAATCGTTTCTGATCGACACGTCGTCCACCGCATTCCGGTCGGCCTTCGCCGTGCGGCAGCAAGAGCGCCGGGAACAATTCATCCGGTTGGCACGGTCGTCCCAAGCCGATTGGTTGGACGTCGGCACCGAGGGCAACCATTTCGAAACGATGTTGAAATTCTTCCGCCGCCGAGAGAGGCGAAAAACTCGGGGGTGAGCGCATCGGATCGGTTCGGATTTCCCCCTACCCGATCGGGGGGCAAGAACTACAATCTTGAGTTCCTGATAATTCCAGCCTTTGCGGACGCCAGACATGTACGCGATTTTTGAAGATGGTTCTCGCCAATACCGCGCCGAAGAAGGCGCCACGGTTGTGATCGACCACCGCGAGTGCAAGCTCGGCGACACGATCGAACTGACCAGCGTGCTGCTCATCGAGAACAACGGCGACGCCAAGATTGGTCTGCCGCACCTCGCGGGCGCCAAGATCGTAGCCGAAGTCGTCGACTTCCCCAGCGTGAAGACGGTGGCCCAGTTGTTCCGCCGTCGCAAGACGATTCGCCGGCTCCGAGGCCATCGCCAGCCGTTCGTCCGATTGAAGATCAAGCAAATTGTCGGGTAAATGGAACAATCAGCGAGGAATGAGAACCCCTCGCTGATGCGTCGCGCTCAGATGGTCACATCGTCCCGCCACCATCGACCACCAATATTTGCCCCGTCGTCAGAGCAGTCCCCACAGCCAAGAAGACCACCGCATCGGCGATGTCCTCGGCTGTGGCCGCTTTTCCCAGTGGGGCCTGTTCCACAAATTTCGCCGTGTGCTCTTCGCGGCCTTCCAACCAGCGCGTCAGGATCGGGCCCGGTGCCACGGCATTCACGCGGACGTCTGGGCCGAACGCTCGGGCCAGCGATTTCGTCAACGTGTTCAATGCCCCTTTGCTCGCACAGTAGGGCATCGAACTCCCCCGACCCGTTGACCCGGCCACGCTCGACACATTGACGATGCTGCCTTGCCGCGCTTGTAAGTAGGGCATGGCCGCGCGGGCACAATAGAACGCCCCCTTCAAGTTCACCTGGAAGATCTCGTCCCAAATTTCATCGGTGATGGCATCGAGTTCCGTGTGAGCGATGAACCGGGTTGTGCCGGCGTTGTTCACGAGCACGTCGAGACCGCCGAACGCTTCGACGACGTGGCCGATCATGCCACGCACTTGGTTGTCGTCGCCGATATTGGCCGCGATCACCTGCACCGGCACTCCGTACTGTTCGCAGAGTTGCGCCGTTTCGATGGCCTCCTCTTCCGATTTGGAATAGTTGACGATGACCGCGAATCCGAGTTGGGCGAAGCGAATCGCGCACGCTCGGCCCACACCCGTGGCCGATCCCGTGATGAGCGCCACCCGTTGAACTTCGGCCATGAGTCGACTCCGATTACAACTGGCCGTCCAGCCCGAGTTGATGGAAGTAGTGCGTCACGCTCGCTTGCTGCTCGAGCAGCCAGTCGATGCTCGGTTCATTCCGCATAGCTTTGCGGATCACTTTGACGGTCGCTTCGCGGTGGATGCGGAACAGCTCGGCGTGATCGACTTGGCCGACCGGCACATTCAAAATCGCCGGGTCGAGCCAGACGCTGTAGATGATACCCAGATCGTTGGCCTTTTCTTTGGGAATGTCACCGGCACGCACCGCATCCAACACCCCGTTGGCAATCCCCGCTTGCACAGTGCCCATCAGAATCCCCGTGTACCGGGCATCCTTCACCGTGACTTTGCTCACCATCAAAGTCGCGGGGCGGACTTGCACGTCGCTGTTGAGGATGGCAAAGACACGGGTGTGCCCTTTCACTTGGTCTCCCAAGAGGGTGGCCAAGGCGGTGCCGACGGGGCCGTCGAGTTCACCGATGACAATCTCCGGTTCCGCACAGAGATAGTCCTGGTCGCCTTCGACGAGGGCTTCGCCGGTTCTGAGTCCGATACGTGAATTCATAAGAGTGGATCGCCGTTATGTGAATTGCCGTCGGAAGTACCATTCCAAGGCGCGGGGTGTGAAGCGGTTCGCCAGCACCAGAGCTTTGCCAACCAGGGTCAGCGTGATTTCATCTTTGTCTCGTTCGATGGCCCGGCACATGGCCACGCCCACTTTGGCGGCCGACATCCGCCACCGGGCGTGGGGGGTCGCCGCGTCGCGTTCGACCATGCATTCTTGGAATTTGGTCTCCGTCGGGCCGGGGTTCACGACCAAGACTCCGATGTTGAGTTTCGACAATTCCGCACGGATCGCATCGCTGAAGCCCTGCACTGCAAACTTGCTGGCACAGTACTCCGAATAGCGTGGGAAGCCGCGCCGACCGAAGATGGACGACACGTTGACGATCAGCGGGCGGACACCGAATTGCAGCGTCGGCAGGCAAAGCCGCGTGAGTTCGGCCAGTGCGAAGAAGTTGATCTCCATCATGCTGCGCAGGGTTTTGGGATTCGTGTTGCCGAAGAGTCCCGTCGCCCCTTGGCCGGCATTGTTCACCAAAATATCGAGCCCACCGAACTGTTGAAGCGCGACCTGAAGCATCCTGTCACGGTCGACCGGATCGGACAC
Source organism: Fimbriiglobus sp. (assembly GCA_043727675.1). Classification (GTDB taxonomy): domain Bacteria; phylum Planctomycetota; class Planctomycetia; order Gemmatales; family Gemmataceae; genus JALHQU01. The sequence continues at coordinate 5,773 of JAYSYJ010000011.1, read as the reverse complement.
ATCCCCGATGACAACAATGATCTGGCCCAACCGATCCACCGCATCTTCGACCAAAATTTGGAGTGGCTCGGCACTGCGAGCGACCGCGATGACCTTGGCCCCGCGGCGTGCCGCTTCGCGGGCGAAGGCGTAACCGATCCCTTGGGATGCCCCCGTTACCAAAATCCGCTTGCCGACCAACGTCCGCCTCGCCATTGCGCTCCTTATCTGCAGTCGAACATGAGCACACGGAGTAACATAGCTATTGGGCCAGGCATTTGATTATCGGCCAAATCGGCACCATTTCCGGAATTTTCATGCAGCGGTTCACTAACGCCAGTTTGATTCTACCAGATCGCATCTTGCCAAACGCGAGTTTTGCGACTGAAGCGGGCCATTTCATCCTAGTCGGTGACTGCGGGCCAGGTGCGGCGGTGGATCTCGGTGGGGCTTTGGTTTCGGCGGGATTCGTCGAATTGCACGTCCACGGTGGGGCCGGTGCCGATTTTATGGACGGAACACCGGAGTCGTTCCGAGTGGTCTGCCAGTGCCATGCCCGCCACGGGACAACGAGCCTGACGCCCACGAGCACCGTGGCGACGCGGGCGGACTATCTGCGATTTTTAGAACTGTGCGAATATTTCGAAACGCACTCCACCGGCGGGGCGCGTTCCCTCGGCGGTCACTTGTACGGGCCTTACTTTCATCCGCCGGCTAAGGGGTGCCATCCCGACGCGGATTTCTTGACGCCCGATCCCGAACAAGATGATCACCTGCTAAACTTCGCCGGACGCGGGTTGAAAACGCTGACGATCGCTCCGGAAACGCCGGGTACCGAACGCCTCGTGAGGGAGGCCCGTGCCCGTGGCCTGTTGGTCACCGCCGGGCACTCGTTCTGCACGTTCCCCCAGATGGAAGCGGCCGTCGGTTGGGGCGTGCGCCACGTCGATCACCTTTTTTGTGCGATGTCGGACCGTGCCCGTTTGCGGCCGGGGCAGGCCTTCCCCATGCGTGCCGGCGTCATGGAAGCGACGCTCTATTTCGACGAACTGACCACCGAAGTGATCGCCGATGGCGGGCATCTCAGCCCGGAATTACTCCGACTGGCTTACAAAATTAAAGGGCCGGATCGGTTGGCGCTCGTCACCGATTCCATGCGTGCCGTCGATGGCCCCGATGGTAACTATTGGTTCGGCCCGACCGGCACAGGGGAGCTCATCCGTCGGCAAGGGAACGTCGGCGTGACGCTCGACGGCACGGCACTCGCATCCGGAGTCATGGGGATGGATCACGCCGTCCGCACGATGTTGGCCGCGACCGGGGCACCGCTCCACGAGATCTTCCGCATGGCGACGCTCACCCCGGCCACCATCCTCGGTCGACAAGCCGACCTCGGCAGTTTGACCGTTGGCAAGTTCGCCGACTTTGTAATCTGGAACCCCGATTTAACGATTCGCGAAGTTTACATTGCCGGAGAACGGATCGCACCATGATCGATTTCGCCGAAGCCGTCCAACTCCACCGAACCGGGCAATGGGCCGACGCGGAAACCGCTTACCGCACCCTGTTGACGGCGACACCCGATGTGGCCGTGCTGCACCAGAATCTCGCCCGACTCTTGCTAGAGAACGGACGCTTCCCCGAGGCGATGGATTCTTTGGAAGCGGCGTTGAACCTCGATTCGCAATCGGCGGAACTGGCGTTGCTCAGCGGTCGCATCTGGTTCGAACTCGGCGACTTTGCCCAAGCGGCGGGCTGGTTCCAACGCGCGGTTCGGTTGAATCCGGACGATCCTGAAGCGCAGTGTCAGCTCGGGATCATCGCCCTGGAAATCGGCGACCCGGAAAAAGCCGAGGTACTCTTGCGTGAGTTGCTGGCGAAGTCGCCCGAAAATGTCGCCGCCCGGCACGGACTGGCCCGCGCTCTGCTCGATCAGGGCGATGCCGACGGAGCGGTGCGGGAACACCGCGAGACGATTCGCTTGCAACCGCAGTCAGCGGCACTGCATTCGTCGCTCGGTCAAACACTGTCGAACTCCGGAGATCTCGTCGGCGCGGTGGAACAGTTCCGCGAAGCACTGCGACTGAATTCGAAGTGCATTCCGGCTCTCGGTGGCTTGGCCACGACCCTGCGCGGTCAACTCCCGGACGACGAACTCGCACCGATGGAACGCTTGTTGGAATCGACCTGGTTGACACCGGGCAAGCGTGCGGCCTTGCACTTCGGCCTCGGCCAAGTGTACGACGGCCGCGGTGATTTCACCCGCGCCGCCGAACAGGTTCAGATCGCCAATTCGGAGCAAGATCGGGCCTATCTCGAACGGGATCAGATTTACTCCGCCGACGATTACCACCGCTCCATCGATGCGTTGATCGAACAGTTCACACCGGCTTACTTCGCACGCACTCGGGGTTTCGGATCGGATAGCCGCCGGCCGATTTTCATCGTCGGGATGCCGCGCTCCGGGACGACCTTGGTCGAACAGGTTCTCGCCAGCCACCCCGGTGTCTTCGGCGCCGGTGAACGGCGTTACGTCCAACTCGGCTTTTCGGCGTTGCCGACCGCGACCGAGTTTTCCCAACCGCCGGTGAATTGTTTGCCGAATGCGACCGCGGAAATTGTGCGGCGCATCGCCGATTGGCACCTCGGGCAATTGCGGAAGTTGAATGCGGATCGGAAGCATGTTGCGGACAAAATGCCGGAGAATTTCGCACTGCTGGGCTGGATCGCCACGCTGTTTCCGAATGCGGCCATCATTCACTGCACCCGCGATGTACGCGACGTGGCTGTCTCGTGTTGGGTGACAAATTTCAGCCAGATCCGCTGGGCGAACGACTTCGCGGTGATCGCAGAACGGGTCAACGCGTACCGCCGAATAATGGGGCACTATCGGGCCGTGCTCCCGGTGCCGGTGTTGGATGTGGCGTACGAAGAGATGGTGGCCAATCAAGTGGGCACGACCCGGCGACTGCTCGACTTCGTCCAGTTGGAGTGGGATGCGAACTGCCTGAAATTTTACGAGACGGAGCGATTGGTGAAGACCGCGAGTGTGGCCCAAGTCCGCCGGCCGATTTACCGGAAATCGGTGGCGCGCTGGAAGCGGTACGAAGCCGCATTGCAGCCGTTTTTGCAACGGCTGCAAGATCCACCGTGACGATTATCGCCCGAATGAACTCCCGCCTTGCGATCCCCAATAGACCGATGTGAAGAACCCGTAGAAATTCTTCGATCCTTCTGGGGATTCCAGTTTCGAGGTGCAGTAAGCGCACTTGTCTTTCGAGTTGAAATCGACGTATTGCATGAACTCGCCGAATTCTTTTTTCTGCCCCACGATCGAGAGGGCGTTCTTCAATTGGTTCGGCGGTTCCGATTCATCCCCTTTGCCGAGTTTCCCCTCGCGGATATCTTTTTTCAGGGCCTTGGCAGCTTCGGCACTCGCGCACTCGATTCCGGCCCCGAACCGGAAGCCTCGCCCCTGCACCGTGCACCACGTGGCCAGGACAGTGCTCCCCTCCAGCGTCCCCGCCAGTTTCGGCATGTCCGCTTTCACCGGTTCCCCGGTCGTCTTCAAGTAGTTTTCCATCGCTCCTTGCGGGCGGATGATCGTCCAAAAGTGGGCCCGCATGGCCAGGCGACCAGTCGTGCCGATCTTCTCGCGGGTGCTATCCGAGGACGACTTCGATCCGGCTGCCATCTTCGAGATATTCCCCGATTGATCGCTCCCTTTGAACACAACGATGAGCTGACTGTTGGGGCAATAGACGCTGCTGCCGCGCAGAAAGGGTACCGAACTGGCGTTGGAAATCGCAAAGCCTTCGCCGGACTGCGAAGCCCCTTCCACCTTGCTGAACGCTTTGGTGTCGAACGCTTTCTTGACCCGAAAAATATACGCGTAGCTCGTGCTGCCTTGGGTCGAGCCGTCCTTGGCGATGATCAAGTACGTCAGCGATTCGGCGTCTTGGCCGATGGCCTTAGCCAACTCGGTGTAGCCATCTTTGATCGACGAGTCATAAATCCGATCGACTTCGTTCTTATAACCGGGGTACTTCCGCATTTGATCCATGCTCACGCCGCGAATCGCGTTGTAGTTGTCCGGCAGCAGCGACACCATATCTTCGACGCGGGCCGCACGCCCCATGATCCACAAAATGAGCGCGAAAGATGCGATCAGGGCGAACATGGCCGAGCCGACAATCGCGAGTAGCAAAAACTCGTTCATATACGTGCGTTCTTGCTCCATCTTGTTCTTGCCGATTTTCTTCTTCTGACTCCCGCCGTCCGTGGTCGCGGGAGGCTTCTCGGATTCCGCTTCGGGTTTCGGTGCGTTTTCGGCGCGGGCCGGGGCGGCGAAAGTCTGTTCGCACATGGGGCATTCGATGGACGTGCCGGCCGGTTGCTCTTCCTCGAGACGGAGTTTCGCGCGGCACACGGGGCAGCGATAATCGAACGCCATAGACGACCTCGAAAATAAGAGAGACTGACAGGCTTGTTATAGAACTCAATAATCGCCGGGGAGGATTTCGCCGCCGGCGCGGGTGCTGAGGCTCTTTAACACGGCCGGATCCAGCGTTTCTCGGACAAACCGAACCGACCCATCCCCGAGGGCCACGTTCACGCCGCCGGTGTGCTTGCTCCCGTAGGCCGAGATCCGTTCCCACACTTGCTCACTCAATGTGCCCCACAGCACGGGCGGCGGTGGAATCGGCGGGAATACCACCGGGGGTGGCTCGTAGTACGTCGGTTGACCGTAGTTCAATCCACGGCCCGCACTGATCAGAGTCCCCGCGCCGGCGTTCGGCCCCAGAATGCCGGCCCATGTCGCAAAAGAATTCAGCGACACGAACGGCGGACTCGGCGCACTGTCGAGCGGTGCCTTCAAGTAGCTATCGAGGTTGCCGTCGCCCACGATCCGTTCTCCCAGCAAGATCGTATTCGTCAAGCCATCGGTCACATCGGTGAAACGAACCCGGTTGCGACTGACCGCCGTCGAGTAGCCGAATAGGCCGTCGTTGGTCGCGCGGAAATTAGGGAAGGCCCGGGTGCCCGCATTCCCGGCGTAAGTCGACACGCCCCGCGCCGAGCTCCCGAATTGCTTGGGGTTCACCTCGATCCCCGCCGTCGGGCAGACGAACGTGCCGATGGGCGCTGCCGAAACGGAATCGACACCCCCGTAATTGAGGTTCGCATTCGTGTAGTCCCAGCGACGGGCCACGGCGCCTTGTTCGATGTGCGGCAACAGTTCGATGAACAGCCCGGTCGTGCGATTGTCCGGCCCCGGTTGGGCGACGCCCGGCGGCAACGCCCCCTTCGTGTCGTGGTAGTGGTGGGCCGCTAAAGCGAGCTGTTTGAGGTTGCTCTGGCAGCGCAGCCGGGCTGCGGCCGCGCGGACTTTTTGAACCGCTGGCAACAGCAGGCCCAACAGGACGGCGATGATCGCGATCACCACGAGTAGTTCGATCAACGTGAAGGCCGGGCGAACTTTGTACATGTGATCCTCGACGGGTAATTCAAATTCAATTGTGACGCAAGGCTTCAATCGGATCGAGACGGGCCGCGCGACGGGCGGGAATGATCCCCGACAGCAATCCCACGAGCATCGAGACACTGAACGCCAGAATCGGTGACCACAGGCGAATCATGGCCGGCACGCCGAACACGCTCGAGAGGAGATGGGCCATCCCCACCCCGACGACGATCCCGATGACTCCGCCGAACCCGGTGAGCACGAGTGTTTCGATCAGGAACTGCGTGGCGATATCACGCTGCTTCGCCCCGAGCGCCCGACGGATGCCGA
>JAYSYJ010000010.1:0-23664 GCA_043727675.1 Fimbriiglobus sp. | reverse complement strand
CGGCATCGCGTTGATGGTGCTCATGACCACGCAGAAGCTTTTCGAGGTGGTCGGCTCGGACTTCGTACCGAAGGACGATCAGAGTGAATTCGAAGTGGCGGGAACGCTGCCGGAGGGAACCACGCTGCAAGAGGCGAGCGCGATCTGTGCGGAACTCGAAGCGAAGTTGGCCACCGTGCGCGGCATCACCAACGTCTTCACCACGATCGGTGAAACGAGCGGCCGGATCGGCAAGGGCCAAGGCGATGTCACCCGTGTCACCATCTATTGCCGGATGGTCGACTTGCGTGACCGAAAATACTCGCAGAAGGATGCGATGGCCGACGCCCGCGCAGCGATGACCCCGTATCCCGATCTCCGAATCGTGGTGCAGGAAGTCAAACTGTTCGGCGGCAGCGCGTTCAAGAACGCCCAAGTGGAACTCAGCATCCGCGGGCCGGACGGTGACAAGCTCGACGCTTACGCCGCGGAGATTGTGAAGTGGATGCGCGCCAGCCCGGACTTCACCGATGTGGACACGAACGCGGCCGTCCGAACTCCGGAATTGCAAGTGATCATCAACCGCAGCAAAGCCGGCGACCAGAATGTGAATGTGCAAGCCATCGCTTCGACGCTCGGCGTACTCGTCGGCGGTGAGCCGATCAGCAAGTTCAAGGACGGCCCCGATCAGTACGACATTTGGCTGCGGGCCGACCTCAAGAACCGCAACCGCCGCGAAGCGATTTCCTCGCTGACGGTGCCGAGTGCGACCGGGCAACTCGTGGAGTTGCGAAACGTCGCTGAACTGCAAGCGGAGCGCGGCCCGGCCACCATCGAACGGTACAACCGCCAGCGCCAAGTGACCGTGACCTGCAACCTCGCACCCGGCGTCGTGCTCGGGAAGTCGTTGCCCATCATCAATGCGAAAGTAGCATCCCTCGAGATGCCGACCGACTACCGCACCGAGCAACTCGGCGAGGCGAAGCTGATGGCCGACTCGAACTCCAACTTCGCACTCGCCTTCGGCTTGGCATTTTTGTTCATGTACATGATCCTCGCGGCCCAATTCGAGAGCTTCGTCCACCCGCTGACGATCCTCATGGCCGTACCGTTGACGGTGCCCTTCGCGCTGGTCTCGCTCTGGTTTTTGCAGACGCCGCTCGACATCTACGCGATGATCGGCTTGTTCATGCTCTTCGGCATCGTGAAGAAGAACGGCATTTTGCAAGTGGACTACACGAACGTGCTCCGGGCGAAAGGGTTGCCACGGACGGACGCGATCCTCGGGGCGAACGAGGCTCGCTTGCGGCCGATTCTGATGACCACGATCATGCTCGTGGCCGCGATGATTCCGATTGCCACCGGCGAGGGGCCGGGGGCCAGTGCCCGCGCGAGTATGGCCAAGGTGATTCTCGGTGGCCAGATGTTGTCGCTGCTTCTGAGTTTGCTGATCACCCCGGTGGCTTATTCCATTTTGGACGACATCTCGAATGTCCTCCGTCGCCTGTCTCGCAAGAAGTCGTATGTGGTGATCGTCACACCTGTCCCTATAGAAAACGTCGATACCGTCGTTGACTCTGACAGTGAAGGAATGCCGGCAGTGCGTCAGGGGAACGACGTGCTGACTGCGTCAAGTTGATCGTCACTTGAGCTTCACGTCGATCAATTGTTGCTCGCCGGCGGCTTTGGTTCGAATGGTTTGTTCCATCGTGCCGATGGTCAGTTTGTAGTCGCGTTCTGGCACCAGATCGAACGTGAGGAAGTCGTTGGTGTCGGCCGATTCGCCCTTCGATTGGCCGGTCAACTTTTCGATGGAGACCGTCTCCTTCAATCGCTTGCCGTCCGACCCGGTCACGCGGATCATCACCCGCACCAATTTCGGGTCGAGCTTCACTTTGGTGTAGCGCTCGGTGATGTTCACGGCCGAGACCTCTTTCTGATTCGGCGCCCAGACCATCGGGAATGGCGTACTGGTTTTGGCGAAACTGACGGCGTAAATGGAATGCTCGGGCACGTCCTTCTGGGCTTGTGCGGCATCGCCGATGAACCAACCGCGATCCAACCCCTTGGGGTCGGCTTCGCAAGCACCGGTGAAGTGCCAATCGCCGTCCCAGATTTCGAGCCACGTGTGATTGCCGCGCTTGTTGCTCCAGTTGGGAATACCGACGACGCGGGTCGGGATACCCACCGAACGGCAGGCATCGCTGAGCAGGATCGATAAGCCGGTGCACGACGCTTTGCCTTGGTCGATCGATTCCTTCGGACTTTGGTTCGGTATCTTCCGCTTGGTCGAGTAGCCGACCTTCAGTTTGGGAAACAGTTCCGCGTTCAGTTTCATCACCGCTTCGGTCGCGGTCTTGCAATCCTTCACCATCGGTGCGGCGAGGTCGAACAGCTCTTGGCGCCAGGCATCCCGGGTTTCATCGACGTTGGCATACGGCAAGACGTTGTTGAAGAAGATGTCGTCGGGAACGGCTTTACCCCAGGCGAAATCTTGACGGGCCTTGTACGCCAACTTGTGATTCTTCAGCAGGAAGTCGGCCTTCAACGTCCGCAGGTCTTTCTCGGGCATGTTCGCCAAGAGGAACGTCATGCCCGGCCGTTGGGCTTCGGGCGTACCCGACCAAGCTTTGTCGATTTCCGGACGGTTGTCTCCGCTTAGCGGGAGCCGCTCGACGATTCCTTTAGTCAGTGGTTCGTCCGCGCCAGCAACGCCAACGAGCAACAGCGACGCGAGTAGGGCCTTCATAATGGGTCTCCGACGGATATGGTTGACGACTGAACTATACCCGAAAGCAGGTGCCTCGTCGATCCTGTTGACGCGGTCGGTTCGCCTGGATTCACGTTTTTTGCCGGAACGGGTTCACTTTCTTACAACAACACTTCGCACCCACGCCTCCCGAGGTTCCGCACCGATGTCCGCTGAAACGCTGGAATTCAAGGCCGAACTCAAGCAACTGCTGCACCTGATTACCCATTCGCTCTACTCGGATCGCGAGATTTTCTTGCGCGAGTTGATCTCGAACGCCTCGGATGCCATCAACAAGGTGAAGTTCGATTCGCTCGACCACGATGAGACGCTCGAAGGCAATAAAGATTGGAAAATCAAAATCACGCCGAACGCCGAGGCGAAGACGCTGACCATTTCGGACAACGGCATCGGCATGGGCCGCGAGCAAGTGATCGACCTGCTCGGCACGGTGGCGAAGTCGGGCACCAAGGCGTTTGTGGATGCGGTGAAGGCCAAGAACGACCCGAACTCGCCGGGGTTGATCGGCCAGTTCGGCGTCGGCTTCTATTCCGCGTTCATGGTCGCCGACACGGTGACCGTGCAGACCCGCCCGGCCGGCACTCCCGCCGATGGCATCCGCTGGGTCTCGGATGGCCAGGGCCAGTACACCATCGAACAAGCCGACAAACCGACCCGTGGCACCGATGTCGTTCTCCATCTCAAGGACGATGCCCAAGACTTCCTCAACCCGTACAAGTTGCGCGGGCTGGTGAAGAAGTTCTCGGATTTCATCGAACACCCCGTGGTGATGGACACTGACGAAGAGGAAGGCGAAGGGGACGAGAAGAAGAAGACCGTCGTCGAAGAGACCTTGAACAACCGCAAGGCGATCTGGCTGCGGCAACCGCGCGAAGTGAAAGACGACGAGTACGCCGAATTCTACAAGGTGCTGAGCAACGACGACGCGCCGCCGGCGAAGAGTCTGCACTTCACCATCGAAGGGAAGAGCGAGTTCAAAGCGTTGCTGTTCATCCCGTCGAAAAAGCCGTTCAGCTTCGACTGGGACGAGCCGAAGGCCGGATTGCGGCTCTACGTCCAGCGCGTGCTGATTATGGAGCGCTGCGAAGAACTGCTGCCCTTGTACCTGCGTTTCGTCAAGGGCGTCGTCGATTCCGCCGACCTACCGTTGAACGTCAGCCGCGAGATTTTGCAGCAGAATCCGCACCTCGACACCATCCGCAAGAATGTGGTGCGGAACGTACTCCAAGGGTTGGAGGCGCTCAAGAACACGCAGCCCGAGAAGTATCGGGCCTTCTACGACGACCTCGGGCCGATCCTCAAAGAAGGCCTGAGCCGCGACTGGGAGAACAAAGATAAAATCGCCGACTTGCTGCTGTTCGCCAGCGTGAACACCGAAGCCGGGAAGGTGAAGACCCTTGCCGAGTACGTGGAAGCGATGCCCGAAGGCCAGGAAGAAATCTACTATCTGGCCGGCGACAACGCCGCGCAGTTGCGGAACTCACCGTATCTCGAAGCCTACCGGGCCAAGGGGTTCGATGTGCTCTTGCTCACCGATCCGATCGATGAGTTCGCGGTACCCGGCGTGCGCGAGTACAAGGGGAAGAAACTCCAAGCCGCCGACAAGGGCGAGTTGAAGTCCGATGGCGACGGCATCAGCGACGATGCCAAGGCCAAGTTCGCCCCGTTGTTCGCTTCGCTTAAGAGCGTATTACCGGACGTTGGTGATATCCGTCTCACGAAGCGTCTGACGACCTCGGCCGCGTGCTTGGTCGCCGATGCGGGTGCGATGACGGCCCACATGGAACGGCTGATGCAGCGCTTCGGGGAAGACGCGACCGGTGGCAAACGGGTGCTGGAACTGAACCCGGACAATCCGGCTGTGGAAGCATTGTGGACGCTGCACGAAAAGGCCCCGACCGATCCGCGCATCGCCGCATACGCGTTGCTGCTCTACGACCAAGCGGCCATTGCCGAAGGGTCGAAAGTGCCGGATGCGGCCGGTTTCGCCAAGCGCATCAACGACTTGATCTTGGCGGACGCGGGGAAGTGATTCAAGAACCGTTCGGGGGCTGGGTCATTTTCTTGCGATGGATTTTGTCCACGAGACCCGCCACGAAGGCGGCGCTATCGAAGTTTTGACGGGTGAGATCCACGGCGAGGATCGTGCCGGATTTCGGCACCGGCACAGCGGGCACCACCGGCAACGATTCGGCGTCCGGGGTGCGGCCGAGGAGCGCTTCCGTTCGGGCCAGTGTGATCGCGTAGGCGAAGAACCGATCCGCCGAGGGCCAATCGCCGGACGCCAAGGCCGTCTCGATAAAGGCGGCCAGTTCATCGGGCAAGTTCACGGCGAAGGTATTCAAGAAAGCATCTCGGAATATCGGGCGGGATCATCTTCTGGCATCGCGTCCGAATACTATACCTCAGATTTCGATTTGAGGAACTGTGGTCTTTTTACCGTGTGAGTAGCGACGATTCTTGAAGTGCTGATTGGCGTCTGAACCGGTTCGATGAGTCCAACACCTTCTCGCCAATTTCACTTATCCTTCTTCGGCTCCGCTTTCTTGAATCCGAGCACCACGACGGTGTAACCGTCGGATTTCATGTCGGCGGAGATACTCAATTCATTCGACTCTTCCATCTTCTTCACGTTTTTCTGCTCTTCGAGATACTCGGCGTTACTCAGCAGGTCGTCGTAGCCTTCCACGGCGAAGTGCATCGGGATCGCGAACAAGCGCGGGTTGATTGCCGCCGTGACTTTGCGGGCGACTTCGCCGTTGATGGTGTAAATCCCACCGACGGGGATCATGAGCACATCGATCTTGCCGATCTGCTTGATCAGTTGCGGGGACAACTCGTGACCCAAATCGCCGAGGTGACAGAAGGTCAGGCCGTCGACGGTGATGACGAACACACTGTTGAGACCACGTTCTTTGCCATCTTTTTCGTCGTGGAATGTCCCGAAGGTTTTGAGCGTGATCCCGAGCGCGTCGATCTTTTCATCGATCTTGTTCCACTCGAACGTCGTCTTCGCTTTATTCGTCGGTTTCAACCCGCGACGTTCGAGGCGTTTCTCATTCTTCGGCAAGACGTCCGATTGGTTGTGGTCGTCGTGTTCATGGGTGATGCAGAGTAAGTCCGCCTCGGGTTTTTCGTAACCGAATATCGAAATCGCGTGCGGATCGAAGACGATCTTCTTCCCGGCGGCCGTCTCGATCTGCATCAGCGATTGCCCATACCAACGAACCTTCGTCGGCTTGTCCGCCGCCGTGGCCAACGAAGCGATTCCCATCAACGCAAGACATATTGTGAGCATTCGTATCATGTGCCATCTCCCGAAGTACAACGCGTTGTCAGTCGCAACAAAATACGGGACGACTGAGGCGGCGAAACATCACCCCAATAACCCGTAATTCACCAGCGTCTGGCGGACTTTCGCTTCGCCGGCGGCGTCCATCTCGCACATCGGCAGCCGCATCTCGCCACTGCCCCGACCGAGCAATTTCATCGCAGTTTTCACGGGGATCGGGTTCGTCGATACCCCCAGCATATCGCGGCAGAGCGGGAACAATTTGCGGTGCCACGCCAATGCTTCGGCATGCTTCCCGCTCTTGAACGCCCGCACCAGAGCCATCATGTCTTGGGGCACAATATTCCCGACCACACTCACCACGCCGATGGCACCGATGCTCATGAGCGGCAACGTGGAACTGTCGTCGCCGCTGAGCAGACCGAGATCGCACAGCGCGGCGATCTGCGACGCTTGATCGAGCGAGCCGGTCGCTTCTTTCACCGCGATGATGTTCGGATACTTCTCGGCGAGACGGGCCATCGTCTCGGGGAGAATGTTCGACCCCGTGCGACCGGGAATGTTGTAAACCACCTGCGGCAAGTCGCACGCTTCGGCGACCGCCCCGAAGTGCCGGTAGTACCCCTCTTGCGTCGGCTTGTTGTAATACGGCCCCACTTGCAGCGTGCCCGTCGCCCCGCTCTTTTTCGCGGCCTTGGTCATCCGAATCGCTTCGGACGTATTGTTGCTGCCGGTACCCGCCATGATCTTGATCCGCCCGGCTGCTGTCTCGCAGACAAATGCCACGATCTTCTCGTTTTCGTCGTGCGTCAGCGTCGGCGACTCACCCGTGGTGCCGCACGGGGCGAGGGCGTTCGTCCCCTGCGAAACATGCCACTCGATCAGTTCCGCCAGTCCGGGCCAATCGATATCGCCGGCGGTGAATGGGGTGACAATAGCGACGGTGACGCCGGCGAACAGTTCGCCACGGGATGCGGGCATGGGAGTCTCAGAAGGAAGCGGGCTAAGTGTGTTGTCGGCATCGGGATCATCCAGCCTTTCCGCTGTTGCCCATCGCCGTTCCGATAGATTCATCATATCCAAACGAGCCAAACTTCACGAGTCATTCATCGGTGGTTTCTCCGGTCTCAATTGATTCACCCGCACCAGTGCCGCCACAGTGAAGATCATGGGGTAAAGCTTCTCGAAATACCAGAGGTTGGCGAAATAGAATCCGATGGGCGATGGCGGAAAGTGAGTGCCGTTGCGGGTGGCACCGCGCAAGAATTCGACCCCGCGATCCAAGGCGTCGCCCGCTGACCATTCCGCGAGCGCATCGACGGCCAGTGCCGTCTCTTCGATGCTACTCGGTGTGCTCGCACGCCCGCCCCAGCCGCCGTCGGCGTTCTGATTTTGCAGCAGCCATTGAACTCCCCGATCAAACGTCGGTAGCAGCTTGCCAAGGCGGAGCACCCGGCTGGTTCCATACGTGAGGTTTTCGATTTCCACGGCGTGTTGATTGCCGAACCAAAGCGGCGCCCAAGCCCCGTCGGGTCGTTGCGTTTTTAGTAAATATTCGATACCGCGTTGTACCCCACGGTCGATTCGCGTTTGAAGTTCCGTCGGAAGAAAATCGCGCCAGGCGAGCCAGGCCCGGATCGTGTGCGCCGTCAAGTCGTTGCTGCTGCGGTCGAACGGGAGACCGGTCCAACCTTTGCAGAACGTGGGGATCCCTCCATCCCGGTTCTGCAAGTTCAATAGCCAGGTGACCCCAGCGACTGCTGCTGACATCGCGGTGTCATCCGGTGGGCCGAGGTGGCGGAGCGCCAGCAGCGCACTCGGGGTGTCGTCGGCATCGGGCACGCCACCGGGCAGATCAGTCCAAGCCCACCCGCCGGGCGCCGCACGGGTGAACGGGTGAACAGAACGGTATTGCTGATTCAATAGCCAAGTCCGAACTCCTACCACATCATCGCCCAGGGCATTCACCGCCAGTGTGGTCACCCAAGTCGTCAGGTTGGTATCGATGGGCCAACTGCCATCGGGCCGCACCGATGCCACTAAGAAACGCAGGCTTTCGCGCACCACCTCGAGTTCGCCTTGCCCCGCCCCGATCAAACTCATGGCGACGAAACTCGTCAGGGGCGTCGCTTCCAAATAGCCGCCGGTGCCCGGTTGAATCGCGCGCAGTTTTCGGAGCGTGCACGCTTTGGCGAACCACCGTGAAATCCTGAACAGCGGGTTCCACTTCGGCCGGTGATGGTGCTTCACTTGGCCGATGGCGATCAGCGCGGGCAGGGCGTAACTGACCACCGGTAATTGCACTATGCGGAAGAACCAAAATGGCAACGCTGCGAGTTCGAATGGCAACTGCGGAACGTGTTTCCACGGGTCGGGGCCGAGCTTTCCCGCCAGGGCGAGCATCGTCAAAATCGGCACCGAAAACGTGCGATCTTTGCCGTACCGATCCGCGACCGCCTTCGCCAGCGGCGCCGGCTCCAGCGTACCCACCTGCGCTACGATCCAGGCCTCGGCTCGCGCTTTTGGCAGCGGATGATCGTGGCCCAGCGCCGCCCAGCCAAGGCACGTGGTGCTGAGATTACTGAAGCTAATGGGGGTGTCGCCCCAACCGCCGTCGGCGTTCTGAGTTTGCACGAGCCAAGCCGAACCGGCGCGAATCAAGGTTTCGTATTCGGGGTTTTTCGTCAGCCGGAATGTGAAAATCGCCGTCGCCGTGGACAGCGCACTCGGCGACAGTTCACCGACCCAGAATCCGCCGGGGGTGCGCTCCGCGAGCAGTGCGGCACGGGCATGGGCGAGGAAGTCGTCGAGCATGGAATTCCAGCCAATTACACGCTTAGATGTCCGAGCGCCAACAGACCGTAAAACGTGTACTCCACGTCCAATGTGTCGTCCGTCCAGGTGCCGTGGAAGCCACCCTTCGACGTCCAGAGCGTGTCGATGAAATCGAGGCACGGCTCGCGGATTTTACCGAGGTCGACGTGCAAGCCACTGAGGGCGTGCAACGCCGTGGCCGTCGAAAGCAAGTCGGGTAGCGGGGCCATCGGAATGGCGAAAAACCCACCGTCGTCGGCGTGCCGGCTCAACAGCCACTCGGCGATTCCTTCGGGTATCGGTTCGCCGTACTGACGCAGCAATGTCACTGCGGCCGCCGTCGAAGGTGTCAAACCCATCGGCACATCGGCCTGGTTCGAGAAGCCGCCATCGTCCGCTTGCAACCGCTTCACGCAGCCGACCACTCTGGCGGCGTCGGGTAGTTCGCGGCCCAAATCTTGATAAGCCCCGAGTGCCAGGAAGCAGCCGTAGATCGTCCCCTCGGCCGCACGCGGTTCTTGAGCGTAGCCACCATCGGCACTGCGGAAATGTTCTACCCGTTTCAGAATCGCATCGACGGGAACGGTGGCCCGTTCGTCGGCCGGCATCCCCGCCCAGCAGCGGCACAAACACGACAAGTGCACAAAATCGAGCTGCTGACCGTCGCCGAACGATTTCAAATAGCGCAACAGTTGCTGAATCGGCAAGTCGGCACGGAGTGCAAATAACCCCTCCAAGCCGAATACGGTGTAGTACAAGTCGGGCTGACCGGCGCGATCCATAAACCCGCCGTCGGCATGGAGTTGGCCGCGCAGGAACCCCGAAACGAGGTCGGCGGACTCGCCTAAGAGCTTCGGCGCCAACCGCGCCACCTGGAGCATTTCGAGTCGCAAACTCACTGCACCCGCTCCGGATTCTTGGGTGAACTTTGACGTAAAATACGAATGACTTTGCGAGATCGATTCTGCTTGATCTCAGCCTACCCGTTACCATTTCCGAAAAATACTTTCCCGAATCATTTGACAGTGCCCGAGCTAGAGCTTATATCCTTGTGTATACTGAACATATATTCAAAATCATGAGGGTATTCCCTATGTTCGTCACCGAGGCTTCACACCGACTTCGCCAACCAATCTTTGAGTTTCCCCAACCCCTCTTCGATTATCATTGCGCTGCAGGCGAAGCTCATGCGCACAAACCCTTCGGCGCCGAACGCGATGCCGGGAACCAGATTCACGTGGGCTTGTTCGAGGCAAGCGTTGCAAAAGGCGACGGAATCAGGGTTGTATGCGGACACGTCGAAGAAGGCGTAAAAGGCCCCGTCGGGGACGTGCAACTTCACCTTGGGGATCGCTTGGAGCAACCGGATGGTCAGTTCCCGGCGCTGGGCGAACTCTTTCCGCATCGCTTCGATGGCCGGGGCCGATTCCGCGGATTCCAGCGCCGTGATCATCGCGTACTGGCTCACGCTACTCGGGCAACTCGTCTCTTGGCTTTGGATGGTGTCCATCGCCTTCACCACGGCCACCGGGGCCACCGCCCAGCCCATGCGCCAGCCGGTCATGGCGTAGCTCTTGCTCGCCCCGCTGATGGTGATGCATCGGTCCTTCAACTGCGGCCGCAGCGTGACCACGCACGTCGCTTTGGCGTCGTTGTAGACAAGCTGTTCGTAGATCTCGTCGGACAGAATGCAGCCGTCGGTGTGCTCCAAATAGACATCGACGAGCGCTTCGAGTTCGGCCCGTGTGTAAACGGTGCCGGTCGGGTTGCTCGGACTGTTGAGCATCAAGATCCGCGTGCGCGAGGTGATGGCCGCCTTCAACTGCGCCGGGGTGATTTTGAAGCCCGATTCGAGCGTCGATTCGACCAGCACCGGCGTGGCCCCGGTCATGGCGACGAGGTCGGAATAGCTCACCCAGTACGGCGTCGGGATGATGACTTCGTCGCCGGGGCCGACGGTCGCCGCGAGGGCGTTGTGGATGGAATGCTTCGCCCCGTTCGAAACGATCACGTTCTCGGCTTTGCACTCGAAACCGTAAGTGCGGCCGTACCACTTGGCGATGGCGGTCTTGAGTTCGGCGGTGCCACCGGCGGGGGTGTAATGGGTTTGTCCCTTTTGCATGGCCTCGTTCGCGGCGGCGCAAATGTGGGCCGGCGTCGGGAAGTCGGGCTCGCCCAGACTGAAGTCGTAAACCTTCACACCCGTGGCTTTGAGCGCTTTGGCTTTGGCCCCAGCCGCAAGGGTGGCGGACGGCTTGACGGACTCGGCGAGCTTCGAGATGCGGATCATCGGAAACCGGGGAACGCGGAAGGAATCGGATCAGCAATTATCCTATCTCGGGCCGTCGAAGGTACTACGGAAAAACCGATCGGGCCGGGTGGCCAGGTTGGGGTCGGGCAAATCTTTCTGGCGGTCGATTTCGGCCCTGAAAGGGCCATTCCATCAGCCCAGGTCGAAGGTCGCGTAGCGGCCGGAGGCCTGGGAACTGCGATCCGGAACATGGAGACGCCCTGAAAGGGCAGTTCCAAGGACTGCTCCGAACCGTCCCTTCAGGACGGAGACCGTTTTCCGGTACGGGGTTCCCAGGCCTCAGCCGGCAGGGCCGGCTCCGACCTGGGCTGATTGAATGGCCCTTTCAGGGCCGAAATCCTCCAGATCAGACTGCCAGTAAGATTTTCCACGCACGCCGGGTAGGAGCGATCCCGTCAATCTACTTTTTTCACGCTGGCCTGAATCACCCGATAGAGGTGACTCTCCGCGTCGGTGCGATTCAACTCGAAGCGGCCGGTCACTTGCACCGGGGCCCGCGAAAAATCGACCGTCATCCCCTCGGCCAATTCGACCCAGATCACCTGCGTGGCCCCCGGCGACTCGCAGAACCAACAGCCGATGGGCGACTCGGTGATCAGAAACTCCGTGAGGCCGTCGCCGTTGCGGGTCGGCCGTAGAAAACCGGTGAAGCTCACGGTTCGACCGTCGCAATCCTCGATGTACTTCAAAAACGTCGGCTGAAACTTCTTCGTCAACGTGGTTTCGGATAGGGCGCTCCAGGGCAGCGGATTCGTTCCCTTCGGATCGACTTTCGGCAGTTTGGTTTCGTCGATGAGCGTTTTGAAAACTTTGGCGGACGCGAACTTCAACGTTCCCCGGTGCACCGCGTGCTCTTCGTTCTTCGCCAATTCGTCAGCGGCGCTTCGGTACCGGGTGCGACGGGTGCGGGCCTCGTCCGCTTGCCATCCGAGTTCGATCACGGCACCGTCGAGTAAATTCGCGGCCGTACGGGCGTCCCCATGAGCGTTGGCTAACTCGGCGAGTTGCCATAGCAAACGGGCGTCGAAGGGGAGTACCAGCGCCAGTTCCTGCACGAGAGCGAGCGCGTTCGCGGGCAACTTCGCTTTCTCTTTTGCGTCCATCGTGCCGGGATCACCCGAGTAGATCACGCCGAAAAGATCATCGAGCGAGGTGCTGTTTTTCTTCTCCTTCGCCCGGCTGCGCACGAGTTTGAGGTGCAACGATTCGACTGCCAGGAACTCCTTGGGAGCGAGCCGCACGGCTTCTTCGAGCGCGGCGACGGATTGGGCCAAGTCACCCGATTGCTGCCAGGCCGACCCGAGGTTGGCGACGATGCGAAAGTGTTCGGAGTCACTGCGATTCGCGGGTCGCAACACGCCCACCGCCTTTTCCGGCTGGCCCAACCGCAAGTACAACGCTCCGAGATCCGCGGATTCATCGGCAGTCAGGGGGCGTGTTTTTTTGAATTGTTCGAGCTTGACCAGAGCATCCACGGCCGTGTCGCGCAGCGGTACAAACGTGTTAAAGCCGGCATTCTTCGGGTCGGCCGCGAGCCGCAAAGCTCGTTGATCGCGCAGGAACCCCGCCCACTCTGCCGGGAGTTCATTCTTGGAGTCGCCGGAGTAATACACGCCCGCGTGGAGCGACACGGGCAGGAAACCGAGGATCATCGCAGATAGAAATTTGATTGGCATGCTTACAGTTTAACCGCGGAAGTGCGGGGATGTGGCAAATCTTTCTGGCGGTCGGATCCGGAGGATTTCGGCCCTGGAAGGGCCCGTTGACTCGTCTCATCGCCGCCGATGCTGGCGCATCGGGTTAACCCGATGCGCCAGCATCGGATGGATTGTTCACGACCGATGCGCTGTTTCATCAGCCCAGGTCGGAGCCGCCGGCGGAGGCCTGGGGAACCCCGACCCAGAAAACGGTTTCCGTCCTGAAGGGACGGTTCGGAGCCGTCCTTGGAACTGCCCTTTCAGGGCGTCTCCATGTTCCGGATCGCCGTACCCAGGCCTCCGGTCGCTGCGCGACCTCCGACCTGGGCTGATGGAACGGCCCTTTCAGGGACGAAATCAACCGCCAGAAAGATTTTCTAGACCCAAACGGACGTCGACAGTTTGAAGAACGAGATTTTGATTTGTGTTTTCGCATCCGTGGTGCGATTTCCTTGGTACACTTTCCCGTGCTGCCTCGATCAACCTCTCTCTCTGTTGGAAGTACCCATGCGTTTGTTCGTCTCACTGTTTCTCGCGGGTGTCTGCGGTTCCGCATTCGCTCAGACCAAGCCGACTGAACCGGTCAAAGGCGAAACGCCCCTGGAGAAGCCTCTCGAAGGCAAATCGAAAACGGTCAAACTCTTCGATGGGAAAACGCTCGATGGCTGGGACGGTTTCGAAGACCTGTGGAGCGTGAAGGACGGTGTGATTGTCGCCAAAAACACCGATCCGCTCAAGTTCAGCACGTACTTGCTCACCAAGGAAAAGTACACCGATTTCCGACTGACGTTTTCGAGCAAACTCGTGGAATCGGAGATGCACTCGGGCATCGCATTTTGGGGCAAAGTGAAGCCGGACGTGAGCAAAGATTCCGAGAAAGACCGCACGAAACACACCTACGCCGGCCACCTCGTGATGTTCCCGTCGGACTACGGTATGTACGATCTCTTCGGTCGTAACGGTCTGCCCGTCAACGGTGCGGCGGCCAAGAAAGTCGGCAAACAGCACGACTGGAACGACATTGAAATCTTGGCCCAAGGGAACCGCGTCCGCGTGGCGGTCAACGGCACGGCCGTGGTCGATTGGCGCGATCCGAAACCCGAAACGATCGGTGCCGCCCCAATCGGTTTGCAACTGCACTCGAACAACGTCAAGCAAGAGATCCACTTCAAAGGGCTGACGCTGGAAACGTTCCCGAAAGACGACAAGTTGATTTCGGTCAAGTGAGTCAGGGGGTCAGGCTTCACTCCAGCGTGAAGCCGATCATTTGGTAAATCACCCTTCCATCGACCGTTAAAAATCCGTCCGCCGTCAATCGCTTAACATCGTCGGCGGCGGCGGTCACTTCTAGCACCACGACAACTTCTTTATCGGTCGGGAGCACTTGCCCCCGGTAAGTCCAACTGTGCAAGCGGTTCGGTGCGACCGTCTGCCAACCGTTGGCCGGGGCCGACTTCCAACGTTTCCAAGCGATGAACTTCAGCAGTTGCAGGAACGATTCGACACCGAGAGAACCGGGCCAGACGGGGTCTTGGTAGAAATGGGCCGTGAAGAACCAGAACTCGGGATCGACGGCGATCCGGCCCTGAATCAACCCGAGGCATTTCGCCCCGCCGTGCGGCAAATAGCCGTCGATGCGGTCGACCATGCGCAGCATCGGCGCGGGGAATGGTGGCTCGTGCGGAAGCCATTCGGGACTGCTCTTCTGAGCTTCCGTGAGGTACGGCACCTTCGCTTGCACCATGCCCACTTGGTTCGCGAGCGCGGCCTTGGCGAAGAACCCAAAGTAGGTCGTCCCTTCGTAGATTTTGCGATTCCCGGCCAGCACCAACAGGCTGTAGTGCTGGATGATCATCCCGGCGGAGTTCGACACTTTGGTCATCGTCACTCGGGTCGTGAGCGTGCCGATATCGGAGCCGACAAGTTCGAACTGCGTGCCCTGACCACCGAGGTTGCGGAACGACAAATCGTGGACACTGGTGAGTGCCGAGCCGCAGTAAGCCGCGAGCCAGCCGCATGGTTGGAGGGCCACTTCGAGCAAGATGCTGAACGGCATTCGGTCGGATCGGTTCGCGGCGAAGTACCAAGCATCTTCGGGCACTTCGTAAATCGCTTCGCACGACGCCCCGTCTTTCAACACGAACGGTGCCCCTTTTACCGCCGTGATGCCATCGAGGAACTGGTACGGTGGCCCCGGCAAGCGGGCGATCACCCGAGTTTCGTCGAAGATGCGGTACGGCTCCCCAAATCCTTCCGATGGCTTCCCGTTGGAATACGCCAGAATCTTGTGATGGTCGTACAGGAATTCCCGCTGAGTTGACAGACGTGCTGGCTTCGGGGAATCCCAGATTTTCCGAAGTGTCTCCATGGTCAAGCCGCTCATTCGCAGCGAGAGATTGGTGATCTCGACGACGGGCTTCCCATCGGCGAACATCAACGCGTCGGCGATGCAATACGGTTCGGGGCGGAAGCCGAGTTCCTTCACGCTCACTTCGTAGGTCACGAGTTTCGTACTATCGAGCACTTGGCCCCGGCACTTCAATCGGCTCTGGATTCCCGGCACCGGCTCGCAGGTCACGCGGCCCTCTTCCCCGACCCAGCCCATGCGCATCAGCAAGGTGCGGAGCGTGTGCAAGCAGCACTCGTACATCAGCGTGCCGGGCATCACCTTGTCGTCCACGAAGTGGCATTCGATGAACCACTCCTGCGGTTGAATGTTGTACTCGGCGCGGACGAATCCGATGCCGAAGCGACCGCCGGACGGATCGAGGACGGGCACGCGATCCACCAACCGCAGCATTCCCGCCGGGAGTTTCATCGGCTGCTTCAACGCCAGATTGGCGAATGGGGCACCGAAGGCGGTGGCCAAATCACCGCGGTGGAGTGCCCGGATTTGGTCGGCGTCCAAGGCGCAAGTTTCGAACGGAACCAACGGTTGCCAGTCGGTGGGGCGCAGCCCGGCCACGGGGAGTCGGTCGAGTTTCGTCTGGATGATGCCCTGCCCGGCGGCGAGAGCTTCCGCACTGAAGAAACCGGCGATGCCATTCGCCATGCTCAGCAGTGGGACACCGTCGATACTTCCTTCGAACCGGAATCGGAAGAGCCACGAATCGGCTTGGCGGAAAAACTCGTCGATGTGGATGTCGTATTCGATGCGTTCCCCGACGCGTGGCAACTCGCGGTGGAAGGTCACCCCGGCGTCGAGCAACCGGTAAACCGCGCGGCCCTTCGTGGCGAAGTCGATGCCCAAGAAACCGGATAGGAACAAGTCGGCTTGACCCGATTCCACCGTGATGCTCGTCGGGCAGCGGCCGTTGTCCAAGTACCAACGATCCGCGCGGACGGTGTGATCGGTGACCATGCGACCGCGCCCCATCGACTTCGGTTCGCCTTCGATGCTCAGCACGCGGTCGACGAGCATGAGAGGCCCTTCGGGAAGCCGCACCCGGGACGGGTAATCGTCGATTTCGGCGAAGAGCGGGCCGAGGACGCGGCCGATTTTACCCACGGCGTACTCGGTGCATTGCTCGAACGTCAACGAGCGTGGCACCGCCAGCGGATCGACCGGTTCGGGGGCGCTGGTGCCGATCCATTTGCGAATCAAGTTGTTCTGCAATTGCACGGTCAACAGGGTCGTTTCGGTCAGGTGGTGTTGGACGCGCAAGTACGTTTCGTGGGCATCCGCCACGGCGGTTTGCGCGGCGGAACTCCCCGTAAGCACCGGTGCGATTTGATCCGCCCACGTCAGTGGCACCGCCATTTCCCTGGGCTTGGGTGGCAAGGGCGGCGGCGTCTCTTCCCAACGCGGGGGCGGCGTTTGCACGAGTGACGCCGGCGTGTCGAACGGTACCGGCGCGGGGAGCTTTCTCGGCGTCGGGGTGGGGATCGGCCTCGGCGTCGTGATGAGTTCCGACGGCAGTTCGGGCACGGGTGGTGTCGTGCCGACGTCGACCATTCGGGAGAGTCTGCCGACGGGGAGCGTGATGGTGCGATGCGTCGGATCGACCTTCGTTCGAATCGGGCCGAAGAGCTTGGCGAGGTCGACCGGGTAGCGCTCCGCAATCAGCACGCCGAGTAGTCGCAGGATGTTCGACGGGGCATCTTGGCGGGCCACCGCAATGGCCCGGACGAGGTGCGGGCGCCCCGCCAGAGTCGCGGCGATCATCCGCGAGCAGGAATTCCCCGGGCCGACTTCGATGAAGACGCGGACACCTTCGCGGTACGCCGATTCCAGCACCGCCGGGAAGTCGAGCGTGTTCAACAAGCCGGCGGTGATGGACTCGGCGGCGTTGGCACTGTTGGCCGTGTACGGTCGCGCCCAGGCCCCGCTGAACACTTGCAAGCCGGGGATCGTCGCCGCGGGCAACGTGTGCAGTTTGCGGTAGGCGTCCACCACCGGTTTGCCCGCTTCGCAATGGGCGAGGGTGACGCCGGACAACGGTAAAAAGGTTTTGCCGAGCGACGCGGCCAAGGTTTCGACATCGGCTCGCAGCCCGCCGATGACGCACTCGGTGGAAGTGTTCACGATCAGCAAATAGGCCTGCAAGCCGGGCCGCAAATGCGAGCGGACATCGTCGGCGGACGCGGCGAGGACACCCGACACCCAGTCGACGTCGTCGCGGTGCCAATGTTGCCGCGCGGATTCGTAGGGTGGGGCCAAGTCGGTATCGAACAAGCTCGAGCCGCGGATGCGCCGAAACATCTCGTCGCGATCCGTCCAGATCCGCAACCCGAACAAACTCGACGATTCGCCGAGGCTCAAGCCGATGCTCGCGTCCGGTTTCACCCCGAGCGACAAGAGTGTGTCACTCACCAAAGTCCCGAGTGCGACTTGCCCGAAGAGGAACTGTTTCGGGGTGGTATCGTTCGCCGGGAAGTCGGCCCAGAACTTGTCGGGTGCGTACTGACTGCGGAGGCAAAGATTCTCCGTTTCCTGCTTGTGCAACACAGCGGGGAAGGCGGCGCCGAGGTCGCGGCCCATCCCGGCGAAATGGTTTCCCGAGCCGGGGAAGACGAACGCGATCTTCCCCTTAGGCCCCATCGGAGCGGTCGAGTAAAAGACGCGGTCGCGGAGACCGGCCCGGAGTTCACGGCCGGAGTTTCGCGCGGTCGGATCTGCGACGCACTCCGCCAAATAGCCGATCTGTTCGTGCAGTTCGACACGGTTGCGGGCGACCAACGCCGCGCCGAATTTGCGACTCGGGTGCAATGGATGCTCGTGCCACCAAGCGCGGGCGAGTTCCTCGATGGCAGTTCCGTCGCGGTCTTTCAACCAGGTCGCAAAGTCGCTCAACTTGTGCAAGAGTTCGACCGGGGTCCCCGCATCGAACGCGAACAACCCTTCGTGCACGTTTGGCGATTCGACCACCGCTTCTCGGCGGGCGGATTCTTCCAGGACCACGTGGACGCACGAACCGTCGGCCCCGATGGCGGCGAGCGCCGCCCGGCGCGGTTCGGCCCGGTCGGCGAGCCAGTACCGCGCCGTCCGAGAGGTATCGAGTTCGTCGGTGGGGGTGACCCGTTCGGCGGGGGGGGTGGCGGGGAGAATCCGGTGGTGCAGTGCCAGGCCGAGGTGCACGAGCGACACGAGCGCCGATGCCGCACCGGTGTGGCCGACGCGCCCCCGACTCGCCGCGAGGGCCAATGGGTACGGGCGCTCGGTGGTCGTCAGCAATGCGCTCACGGCTTCGGCTTCGGGGCGGTCGTCGGCATCGACACCGGACGCCGCCGCATCGAACAAATCGATACTGGCCGGGTCGATCATGGCATCGCCGCACGCCCGGACGAACGAAGTCGCGTAGGTCGCCGCATCGGTGGACAGCGTCGCCGGATCGCCGCCGGTGGCGGTGCCGACCCCGCGGATGATCGCGTAGACGCGATCACCGTCGCGTTCGGCGTCGGCCAGTCGCTTCAAGACGACGGCGGCGGCCCCCTCCGCCGGGAGGAATCCCGTTTCGAAACTGGCGAACGGCTGCACCTGCCCGCGCGATTGGAT
Organism: Fimbriiglobus sp.; assembly: GCA_043727675.1. Lineage (GTDB taxonomy): Bacteria > Planctomycetota > Planctomycetia > Gemmatales > Gemmataceae > JALHQU01. Next base: position 4,806 of record JAYSYJ010000010.1, on the reverse strand, counting down.
CGTCTTCACAGACGCCGTGGCGAGCAACTGGCGCGGATCGCCGGCGAGGTCGACTCCACCGACGACCGCGCGGTCGAGGTCACCGCGGCGGAGGGCGCGCACGGCCAAGGCCACCGCGGTGCCCGCCGAAGTTTCTTCGCTGCAACAGGTGAAGCTCGAGCCGCCGAAGTGGAACGCGCGGGCGATTCGACTCGCCGCGATGCTGCCGAGGGCGCCCATCGTCCGGTCCGCACTGAGCGGCGGTAAACCGTCGTCGCCGGTGGCCCAACGGAGGTGGTAATTCGTGGTGTTGAGATCGAGACCCAGCCCGATGAAGACTCCGGTTCGCAAATTCAACGTGTTGCCAGTGTCGCGGTTCCGATCGGACGGACAGTCGTCGAGCGCTTCGGCGGCAACGTGCAGCATCAAAAGTTGTTGCGGCAGCATGTCCTCCATCTCGCGGGGGGGAATGCGGAACCGGTCGAGCGGAACCACAATCGATTCCACGAAATAACCGGGCGGGCAAGGGCCACTGGCATGATCCCAGCCATTGTGCTTGCGACCGGCCGCCGGGGTGGGCGCACCACACAGCAGGAACTCTTTCAGTTCCTCGGCTGTCTTCCACGGGCCGACGTGAGCACCGACACCGACGATGGCAATCGGATCCGATTCTGCGATCGCTCCGCCCGGTAATTTCTCGGCAACGGCTGGTACGGAAACGGAGCCACCGACAATGATGGGGGCATGGGCATCGGCGTAACTGGGGTTGTACTCTTCGATGAGCAAATGGGCGTTCACCCCCCCGAACCCGAAGCCGCTCACGGCGGCGCGGCGGGTTCCGTCACCGGGCCACTGTTCCGCTCGATTCAGTAAGCGGAATGGGCCGTCGGCGTAGTCGAGTTGGTCGCTGGGCGAATCGGCATTGGCCTGCGGGGGGAGGGTGCGGTTCTCGATGGCGAAGAGGACTTTGGCGAGCGCCGCCGAACCGGCCCCCGTCAGCAGGTGTCCGACCGTCGACTTCACCGAACCGATCACGCACTGGCCCGGCGTCCAATTCTGCGTCCGCCAGAGTTCACGCAAACTCTCGAATTCGACCCGGTCGCCGATGGGGGTGCCGGTGGCATGGCACTCGATCAGGCCCACATCGGTCGGGTTCCATTCGGCCATTTGGTAAGCGTCGCGCATGGCCCGCAATTGGCCTTCGCGCGCCGGGGCCAGCAAGTTGCCTTCGGTATCGTTGGAAAGGCCCCAACCGCAGATCACGGCGCGGATGGAATCGCCATCGCGCTCGGCGTCGGCGAGGCGTTTCAGCACAAAGATTCCAGCGCCTTCGCCGACGACTAAGCCGTCGGCGTTCGCGGAGAAGGGGGAACACTTCCCGGAGACCGAGAGCGCCCGGAGTTGGGAGAATCCCATCTGCGTGTAGAGGCAATCGGGACGGGCCGCCCCCCCGGCGAGCATGATATCCGCACGGCCCGAGAGCAGTTCGTCGCAGGCGAGTTTGACCGCGTAGAGGCTGCTGGCACACGCCGCATCGAGCGTGAAGTGACCCGCCCCCAGCCCCAGCGCTTTGGCGAGCAGACCGGCCGGCAATCCGGCGACATAACGATTCCACGGGTGCACGGGAGCCGTCGGTTTCGGCCCGAGGAAACTCCGCGCTAGCTCCGACGCTTTGTCGGTGGGCAAACAGATGTTGCCGAGGATAACGCCCGCTTTGCGACGATCAGTATTCGCCGTCTGGGCCGACTTCCACGCACGATGCCCGACATCAAGGATGAGGTGGAACAGCGGGTCGAGTTCGGCCACGAGTTCCGGAGGGAGACCCAAGCCGCCGATGTCCGGCTCGAATGGATCGAGGTAGTACCCGCGCGTGGAATAGACCGTGTCCGGATTGGCGACACGGGGATCGTAGCAGCGTTCGGGCGGAAGCAGCCAGCGGCCAGGGGGCACTTCGCGGGAACAATCGGCCGCGTCGGCGACGTTCTGCCAGAAGCGGCTCAGGTCGGATCCGGAACCGGGGAACCGGGCGGCCAGCCCGACGATGGCGATGCGCGGAGGCTGTTTCATGGTGGAAGCTTGCTACGCCTAGACGCGGGGGGCCAGTTGGTTACGGCGGAAGGCTTGATTCAACTGCGGATCGATCACGCATTCGTAATCTTGGATCTGGGCGATCACGGTGCCGTCGGCGAGATCGATGTAGTCGATATCGGCGCGGGCGAACGAGCCGTTGTCGCGTGTGATGCGAACTTGGACGCGCACCGGCCCGTTGGCAAAGGTGCGGCGATACTGACGGTAGCGCCCGGCGAAACCGGGGAGCGATCCGGCCCCGTGCTGGTGGTAACTCCAAAGGATCATCATCTGGAAACTGGCATCGAGCACGAGCGGATCGGTGACCCAAGAATTCCGGAGCGGTTCGAGGAGCCATTCCCCCGGGGCCGGGGCCGGGTGGACATTCGCAATGAACGCTCCCTCGGCGATCCCTTCGATGCGTTCGATACCGTGCAGCATCGGCCCGTGGAAGAGAAAGTGCCGGTAGATCTCTTCGTGGGGATGCGGGTACGGCTGCACTTCGGGCACGCGGTTGAGGGGCGGGGCCGGTGGCAACTCGGTCGTCAACAGCACTTCGGCGCGCGAATGGAGGACATCGCGGCCATCGCTGCGGCGACCGCGCAACTCCACGGGGATCACAAAGTTCTTCTCGGTCTTCACGCCGCGGCCGGCCAGCGCCCGAATCGTGGCGGGCACGCCCTCTTTCGCGAAGATGCCGTTGGTCACCCGCATCTCGTTGAAGCCGTGGAACAGCAAGCCGGGGTTACCGTGCAACGCCGCGTGCGCCAGCCATTCCATATGCAACGCCATCGGAACGACGGCGCGACCATCGATCACGTGCGAGCGCAGCACCGGGTGCGTGCTCAAATCGATCAGGCGTTCGAAGACCACTTCGAGATCGCCGACGGGCAGAGTCAACGTCGGGGCGGCGGCGGTCGACCGGGGCATGTTCGAAGTCACCCCACTCTGAGACAACGAGTTTTTCGATGGCCGGTTCTTGCCCAGGGCCACCACTTCGGCGGTGCGCCCGGAGAGGTTCAACTCTTGCAAGGCGAACATGCCGCCTTCGTCGAGTGGGATCAAGCCGACGCCTTCGTTCTCGAACACTTTGCGCAGGCTGGGCGTCACCATGCCACCGTCCCAAGGGCCCCAATTGATGGCGACCACGCGGGTGTTCGGCCGGCGTCGCGATTCCACTTGCGCCATCTTGTTCAACACTTCGTTGGCGACGGCGTAGGCGGCTTGGCCGGTGCGGCCGAAGCGGGCCGTGGTGCTGCTGAACAGAATCAGCAGCTTCAATTCTTGACCCCCGAGATGGTCGAGCAAGTTCCGCAGGCCATCGACCTTGGTGGCATACACACCATCGAATTGGTCGGCGGTCAGCTCTTCGATCCGCTTGTCGGCCAGCACGCCGGCCCCGTGGATGATGCCGGTGATGTTGCCGTACTTCACCTGCACCCGATGGAGCAGATCGGCCACCTGGCGCGAGCTGGCCACATCCGCAACGTGATACACCACTTTGGCCCCGGCCTTTTCCATGCGGGCCAAGTTCGTGCGGATCTCGCGCTGCGCCAGAGTCCGTTGGTAGTATTCAGAGACACTTTTCGGGGTCGCCGTCAGGCCGAGTTGCTCGGCAATCGCTTTTTTAAGCGCCGCTTCGTCGTGGCACGCCGAGATCCATTCCGGTTCCGGGCCGACGGGCAGCGGTGTCCGTCCGGTCAAAATCAGCGTCGAGCGGAAGGTCTCGGCGAGCGTCGCGGCGACTTCGGCGGTCACGCCGCGGCCACCACCCGTGATCACGATGACATCCTTCGGCCCCAGCGTGAGGGGGCTACTGGACGGTTTGCGGACCGTGCGCGCCAGTTCCACCGTGCAGCGATGCGATTCGTTGATCCCCACTTCGACCGGCCCGATGGAGAGCAGTTCCTCGACGATCCCCGCGGTCGCCTGCGCCAGTCGAGACCGGGCGAAGTCGGGTGCGACGTCGATGGCTTTGCACGTGACTTCCGGCCACTCGTGCCTTGCCGTCTTCACCAACCCGGCCATTCCACCGAGCGCGGCGTTGGCGTTCACGGTGAGGTCGGTCAAGCCGAACGATCCATCGAGCTGGACAACCGAACCGAGAAAGCCGATTCGCGCTGCCCCGCGCAGCTTCGGTGCGGCCGCTTGCATCCAGAGGAAGGCGGTGCGGTTGAGGTTCGATCCCGGGTTGGCCCCACTCGGGGGCACGAGCACCAACCCGACCGGTTGACCGACTTCCGTCGCGGCAGTCGGGTCGGCCCAACGGAATAGTTTCGGTGCGAATTTCAGATTCTGAAGTTGCGAAACTAGTTCGTGGCCCAGCGCGTCGTCACCGGAGACGATCCAGATTTCGGAACCTTCCGGCACTTTGAGACGGGGCCGTTGAGCGGTGAGGTCGATGTCGACGGCTTGGAGAATGCTGCGGTCGATCTTCTCGAAGGCCGCCATCGACGAGGCCGAGCGGTTCGCGCTGGCCGTGACATCCAACACTTTGGCCGGTAACACGTGCGTGTCCGGCGTGTCGGCGATGCCGGGTGGCTTGGGAGTCTGCAAACTCGACGTGATGTCCGGCATGCGGATCGCCGAGACCGGTTCGGTCTTCGGGGTCAGCTCGGAGCTTGTTTCCACACGTCCCAAGAAGTCGGCGACGTCTTGCAGGGTGTGCAGCGTCCCGAGTTGCTCCGGCTTCACCACCGGGGCGTTAGGCAACTTGTCTTGCAACGCACTCAGGATCTCCACCCGCTTGATCGAATCGAT
>JAYSYJ010000009.1:0-7936 GCA_043727675.1 Fimbriiglobus sp. | reverse complement strand
TGATGAGCGGAGGGGATTGCGTTCCCCGAGTCCACCACAGCAGGTATTCACCGCGAAGCCAGAATTGACCGCCCGCGCCGCGACCGCCATCCGGAAGTGCACGGGGTTGGTCGGCACCGAACCAACAGTCTTCGAGCGGCTGAGGGGTCTGAGAGCTCGCCTCGATCCGCGGTTGCGCCAGCGGTTCGGTCGCCACCTTTCCGATCATCGGGGGGGCCGATGATTGAGCGGTTTGAATTCCGTTCGTCGGGATCCGGTCGGCTGTCTGGACGTGAATCGGTGGGATCGCAGGAGGTAAAGTTGTCCGTTCGGACGCCGGAGGCATGAGCTTCGATTGCGCATGCCCCAATGCTGCGGAGCAGACGAGTGCCACCACCGATAACGCGATTCGCATAGAAAGCTCCAGCCAGTACGAGAACTCGATCCTGACTCCCCACGAGCCGAAACGTGGCCGTTTTTGCCGCTCGCTGAAAATCTAGCGATGAGGCGGGTTACAATGATTGTCGGCGACATGCTCGGTGCGAGTTGATTCGAATCGGCATTTTGGCTGGATAAACTACTCGGACTTCCTCAATCAGAATCGCGGAGATCTCCCCGAGGACTTCGTTGCCGGCGCGTTCTTGAAGCCACCGCCAACAGGTGCTCCCGAAGTGCAGGTCCACCGGAACGGACGTCCAAAGTTTATCCGATGTCGAAGACTCCCAGGATAGCGGTATCGTTTGCCTGAATCGGAAGAGGATGAAGACGTATGACCGACGTAGTTGGCAAACTCTGGGGCTTCTGCCATACCCTCCGGCACGATGGCATCGACTACGGCGACTACATCGAGCAGATCACCTACCTCTTGTTCCTGAAGATGGCGAATGAGAAGGGGGTCGAGGTGCCGGCCGGGTGCGATTGGGCGAAGCTCCGCGACAAGTCCGGTACGGAAATCACCGATCACTACTTCGACGTGCTCCGCACGCTCGGCAGACAACCGGGCATCCTCGGCGACATCTACTCAGGCGCTCAGTCCCGGTTCAACAACCCGGTGAACTTGAAGCGGCTGGTAAACCTCATCGACGAAACTGAGTGGACTTCGCTCGGCGTGGACGTGAAGGCCGAAGCTTACGAAGGACTGCTCGAAAAAGCTGCCAGCGAAGGGAAGAAGGGCGCGGGGCAGTTCTTCACCATCGACCAAGAGCAGGTCGTACTTCTTCAGCGGCCAGCGAAGGGAAGAAGGGCGCGGGGCAGTTCTTCACCCCCCGCGTCCTCATCCGCGTGATGGTTCGCTGCCTGAAGCCCGACCCCCGTGCGCATCCGAACTTCACCATCGCCGACCCGGCCTGCGGTACGGGTGGTTTCTTGGTGGCCGCCTACGAATGGTTCATGGCACTCATGCTGGGTGGAGCGCTTGCCCGTGAACTCGCCAAGCGGGTGGCCCGCAAAACCTATTATGGCTCGGAACTGGTGGCCCGGCCGCGCCGCATGGCGCTCATGAACCTCTTCCTCCACGGTGTCGAGCCGCAAATCGAACTTCAGGACACCATCGACGCCGGCTCTACTTCAATCAAGTTCGACGTGATTCTCGCCAATCCGCCGTTCGGCACCAAAGGCGCAAACCAAGCCCCCGACCGCGACGACTTCACCGTGAGCACCAGCAACAAGCAGCTCAACTTCCTCCAGCACTTCCTCACGGTGCTGAAGCCCGGCGGCCGCGCCGGAGTGGTGCTGCCGGATAACTGCCTCTTCGCCGACCAAGCCGGGGAAGTGTTCAAAGTGCTCACCGAGGATTGCAACCTCCACACGGTACTGCGCCTGCCACGCGGCACGTTCACTCCGTACAGCCAAGGGGTGAAGGCGAACGTCATCTTCTTCACCAAAGGCGAGCCGACGACCAAGGTTTGGATCTACGATGCCCGCACCAACGTCCCCGGCATTACCAAGAAGGATCGCCCGCTGACCGAGGAACACTTCGCCGAGTTCGAGAAGTGCTACGGCGACGACCCGAACGGCCGCTCGAAACGGAAGCCCTCGCAATCGAAGGATGACCGCTGGCGGAGCTTCACGATAGAGGAAGTCCGGGGGAAGGGGTTCAAGCTCGACGGGTTCAAGTGGCTGAAGGAAGAATCGGCCGACGACGCCGACGAACTCAAGGAACCGGAAGAACTCGCCGCCGATGCGATGGCGGACTTGAAAGCCGCGTTCGCCGACATCGAAGACGTGTTGAAGATGCTCGAACAAGAGGCCGCTGCATGACGTGGCCAGTTGTCGTCAGCATTTTCTTGTTGTCAGCCATCGTCATCGGTGCCATCGGGGTCGGTCTGACCCTTCGCTATTGGTCATCCGTTGGTCGATTGGCCAGCGACGTGGCCGTAAAAGTGGCGTCCACAGTCGTGAAGTTCTTAGCGGGCTGTGCGTCCGTCGGCGGTGCCTATGCAGCGGCCGACAAGAATGAATGGTGGTTCCCCGCCGTGGCCGGGCTGCTATGCGTTGTAGTCTGGGACGTACTCGAAAAACTGATCGATAGCCGGGTGAAAGCGGCGGACAAGATCGACAAGCAATCGCTCGCCGCGGAACAGAAACAGAGCGAAACGCTCACCGAGTTGTTGACGGTGTTTCGCGAATCGGTTGCGGACAAAACAAAGCGCTTGATGAAAAAGCTCCCCCAGCGAAGAGTCAAACCGAGTGCGGCGCTCGTCCGCGCTGCTCTCACGCCGGAAGACCACCTCGGCAAATTGCTCGAAGCCTTGGCCGCTTTCTTGGCTGAACAACTCCCACCGGACGCCCCTGCGACGACCAATTTCCGAATCGGTTTGTACACAGAGCGCGGGGGTACCATGATCCCACTCTGGGCGGTGAACTTGAACAACCCTACCTACGACGTGTTCCGTTCCCACCTCGCTCACGCAGCGGCCTTCCGTCTGGATTGCACCGACCACCCCTCTCACGCCGTGAAATGCGCGACCCACCGGCAGACCGTCATCGTCGAGGATTGCGTGGGGACAGCCGAAGCCGGCGAGTTTCACTTCTTCAACGAGAACCAACGTAGCTATTTGCGATCTATGTTGGCATATTACCTCGGTGACGTTTGCCGCGACGACGGTACAACATCCGTGGCGGCGCTGGTCATCGACACCGATTTCACCGGGTACTTCAAAGAAGAAGACCGCGCCGCCCTAGAATTCTGCTTGCGGGAGTTCGCGGTGCGGGTGAAACTCGAATTGCTGCTCCAAAGCATGCTGACCGAACGGGAGCCCACTCCATGAAGACGATGACGCCCAACGAAAAGGCTGCGAAGCAAGCGAAACGGCAGAATCGCCGTATCAAATTGCTCCGCGCCGAGATGCGGAAGGATGTCGAGCAACTCCGGCAAATCATCGCCGGCAAGGTGAAGAAACAGAGCTGATTAGCGTGAAGCTCTACTTGAACGGGTTCGGATCGTCCGAGCCCGTTTTTTCGTCGGCACACTGAGAGAAGAGCATGACCGCCGACGAACTGCCGGAGGGGTGGGAAGTCCGACCCGTTGGGACGATCTTCAAACTGTGTGGTGGCGGAACCCCGTACATGGGAGAACCGCGGAATTGGGGCGGATCGATACCGTGGCTTTCGTCTGGCGACATCAAAACGGATCGGATCACCGGCGCATCGAAATGCATTACTCAGGAAGGGTTGGACAGTTCATCGGCAAAGCTTTGCCAAACGGGAACAGTCATCCTTGTCGTGCGTAGCGGGATTCTGAAGCACACACTTCCCGTTGCGATCTTGGACATTCCCGCTGCGATCAACCAAGACATACGGGCACTCGATTCAGGCAATCGGGAAGTCAACGAATGGCTCGCATTGGCGCTTCGCGCATTTTCGCCTGCAATCTTGGAGCAGAACCGAGAAGGAACAACCGTCCAAAGTGTGAAAACGGAAACGATTCAAAACTTCACGTTGCCCCTTCCCCCGCTCGCCGAGCAACGGCGGATCGTGGCGGCCGTGGAACGCATCTTCGGCAAGGTGTCGGCGGCCCGCGCCCGCTTGGAACGGGTGCCGACGACGCTGAAGCGCTTCCGCCAAGCCGTCCTCGCCGCCGCGTGCTCCGGCCGGCTGACCGCCGATTGGCGGGAGAAGAACCCGTGCCAGCAAGCATCGGAGGAATTGTTGAAGGTAATGTCAAAAGAACGGGAACAGGCTTGGGTAAAGCGGAACCCCGGAAGGAAGTACCGCCTTCCAGAAGAGATTGAGAAGGAAGTACTCCCAGAGATTCCAACTTCTTGGGCTTGGACCAACTTCGATCACTGCGCTTGGGAAATCACCGTTGGTCACGTCGGGCCAATGAAGGATCGATACGTCGCCGATGGCGTGTTGTTTCTTCGGAGCCAGAATGTTCGCCCCCTCCGATTTGATACCGGCGGCTTAGTGAAAATCGCTCCCGACTTCCATGCAACACTGCGCAAATCGGCACTGCATGGCGGAGAGATTTTGATTACCCGTTCGGGTGCGAACACTGGCGATTGTTGCGTGTTGCCAATGGGTCTTGGAAATGCGAACTGTGCCGATTTGGTGGTGACACGCTCGTTAACAGGTTTGGTTGCAGAATACGGGGCAATCTACATCAACTCACCCGAGGGGCAAGAACGGATCGGGATGCGCGAAACCGGTATGGCGCAACCGCACTTCAACATCGGAGCCATGCGTGTGAAAGCATTCCCAGTTCCCCCGCTCGCCGAGCAACAAGAAATCGTCCGGCAGGTGTCGGCGCTGTTCGCACGGGCCGACGCCATCGAAGCGCGGGCATCGGCTGCACTGAAGCGGGTGGAATCGCTCATGCAAGCGGTACTGGCGAAGGCGTTCCGGGGGGAACTGGTGCCGACCGAAGCGGAACTCGCCCGCCGCGAAAACCGCCCCTACGAATCCGCCGGCGAACTGCTCGAACGGATCCGCGCTTCGGCGACGGCCCCCGCGAAGCCGAGCCGCACCCGCAAGCCAAAGGTAGCGCTGTAATCTCAACCCGCAAGGACTGCTGCTCATGGAACCGCTTAGTAGTGACGCGCAAAAAATCCTCGATTGGTTGGTTCTTCACCTACCGCACGCGAAGGCGGGAAAGCCCGAGACGTACCACAGCTACGGCGGAGGTTTGCAGGAGTTAGGGCGCTCAAGCAAAAAAGGTCAACGCGACGGCGACTTACTCAACGATCTTTCCCTCAACGAGCTAACCCCGTGGTTGCGTGCTTCCCATTTGCCCGCACTCACCGGGCTGATTGTGAGGAAGAGCAAAAAACCTTACTGGCCTGGATCCGGATACTTCAAAGACAACGGCCGAAAAACTGATGATGAGGAATGGTGGACGGCGGAAATCGTCAAAGCCAAGGAGTTCGACTGGTTGCCGTTCTTGTCCTATGTCGGCAAGTCCAAGGTGAAGAAGGCCGATCCGCCACTGCCGCCGGCTGTAGAGACGCCTCCAGCAACCGACCTACTTAAACCGCCTCCGCGCATTAAAACGACGATCTACCGGATTCTCCGCGACACCGAGCTCGCTCAGCAAATCAAAGCGGCGCACGACTACGACTGCCAGCTTTGCCGAGAGTCGATCACATTGGCCGACGGCTCCAAGTACGCCGAGGCGCATCACATTCACCCGCTCGGTGGAGAGTATCCTGGACTCGACGTTGCCGAGAACATCTTGTGCGTTTGTCCGTGGTGCCACGTCTTGCTGGACTATGGCGTGATCGTAATCGACACCGAGAAACTGGCAACCGCACCGAGCCACCGCGTCGGCGCCGAATACGTCCAATACCACAACACGACGATCTATCGCGGGAAGAAGTAGCCGGATAACGACTCGCCATGACCCTGAGCAACGATCTAACCCGGTAGAATGACCTAGGAAGTGCGATCCGAATCGAGGGGATGCGAGATGGCGCGGAAGCCCATTCCTGAGAAAATCCAGACGAATATATTCCTAAACAGTCGTCGGCGCTGTTGCCTCTGCTTCTGGCTCAATGGCGAAGATGAGGTGAAGAAGGGACAAATTGCGCACTTGGATGACAACAACGAGAACTCATCAGAAGGCAATCTCGCGTTCTTGTGCTTGGAACACCATGATGAGTACGACAGCGAACCACGGCTCTCCAAAGGGCTCCGGCTTACGGAAGTGAAACGCTGGCGGGATGAGCTGTACAAAGAAATGCGATACCGCTTCCGGTCGATCAAAACGAAAATCGCGGAACTTTCTGTGATAGGTTTCAGGTGGGAAGGTCCCAAAGACGAATACTCGGCTCGATTACAGTTGAAGAACACCGGAGAAGTTGAACTGCGCCGGGCATGTGTTGCCATTCGACTCCCTGATAAGGTGGCTGGCGACATCCCACCGCACGTGCAACGGACACCTATCGGGGCGATGGGGCTGTATGTCGAAATGCCGAGTTCAAACCTTTGGGCAGCCTCCGAGGAACGACAAGACCTCTTCGAGCCGAATGGTAGAGTCTGCATCAAAACTTTCGCCCCGTTCGCCGTCCTCATGCCTGGCCATGCCGATGTCTTCGATGCGCTTCTATTTCACTTGGCGACAACGAAGCCAGGTGACACTTTGGAGACTGATTACCGTATTGATGCCGAGGATATGCAAACAGTACACGGCAAGCTCTCAATACTGATTCCAACTGACCCAAACGAGTTACTTAAGGTAAGAGAATGAGTCGGTTTTCTTCAAGGTAACAGCCCATGGTTCGCGTTCGCTTCCCCGGCCGGATCCCGCGCTTCAAGCAAAAAGTGCGCACATCGACGACTTGCCCGAATTGCTCGAAGTCGAACGCTGTCGCCGTCCGTACCGGCCGCTCGTTCTATTCCCGCTTTTGGTACTGTAAACTCGGTTGCGGGTGGGCTTGCTGGCGTCCGCCGAGCCCATACCCATGCCCGAAGTGCGCTTCGCCGACGATTTGGGCCGCATCCCGCGAATCATTCGCTTGTGTAAAGTGCCTGCACCGGACGCGGCTGAAGCCGAAAGTGAAGTTCGGCACCTAGCCTTTTTAGCCTCTAACTTGCCACACGGGTGGATGACCATGTGCGGACGCTTCACCTTCCTCGATGCCGGTCGAATCCGAGAGACGGCAACTCATCCCGCATTTCCCGCTTCTCCGGCAATGACCATGGCCCGTTCCCAACTCACACCCCGACAACTGAAGTTCATTGAAGGCATTCTTTTGGGGAAAGTTCCCAAGGATGCCTATATTCAAGCAGGCTACAAAGGCCGGGGGGCAACAGCGCACTCGGCGGCCAACCGGATGTTGAAAAATGTTGAGATTTCGGCGTTTATCGAGTCGGCCAATTTGAAAGCCATCGCACAGGCAGAACTCTCAGCGGAATTGGTGCTTCGAAGACTGATGGAAATTGGATCGGGAAAAGGCAAGTCGGCTCTGCGAGCGCTCGAGTTATTGGGCAAATACCTCAAGCTCTGGTAAGGCAGCCCCTAACTTCGACCTTGTCCTTGATGGTGTTAGCGGAATGCGTTTCCCACTCTAACTTGGCACTTTGAAAATCAGCACGAAAAGCCCATTTGAGGTACAATCGAGCTACTTCCCTGAGAGGCTCCGAACATGGCGAATCGTGCAACGGGACGCAACCGGGTGCAACAAATCCCCTTCCTCTCTCCCCAACAACTGGCGGCCGTGCCGATGCTCGCCATCGGTTCGACGGATGCCGAAGTCGGGGAACGGCTCGGCATCGACCGGACGACGGTTTTCCGCTGGAGAAGGTACTCGCCGACTTTCCAAGCCGAGTTGAACCAACAGCGTGCAGAGCAAGCCCGGTTGATGGGCGACAAACTCCGCGCCGCCGCGTTCCAAGCCCTCGACACGATCATCGAACTGGCCAATTCCCCACCACTATCCGCATCGGGATCGGATTGTCGAACTAAGTTTGCAATTCGGACGCATGCAGGCTCCTTTTGAAGACATCGTTCCGGGAGTGA
>JAYSYJ010000008.1:0-2580 GCA_043727675.1 Fimbriiglobus sp. | reverse complement strand
AAGTGACCAACTTCAGCGAGCACCTGCTGCGCCGCGTGATTGAAGATCACTTCTACGATCTGCTCGTGCAACCCCGAATTTTGCAGGGCAAGCACGTGCCCGGCATCGGGATGAACCAAGTGTACGAGGACAATTCCGTGCCCCAGTACAGCGAAATCCGCGATGCCATGCGCGGACTCGCCACGGAAGCGGCGTGAACCGGGATTACGCCTTCAACGAGGCCATGTCGATCACGAAGCGGTATTTGACATCGCTTTTCAAAAGCCGTTCATAGGCCTCGTTGATTTGGTCAATGCGGATCATCTCCACATCGCACGTGATCCCTTTTTCGGCACAGAAATCGAGCATTTCCTGGGTCTCGGCGACCCCGCCGATGCCGGAACCGGCGAAACTGCGCCGACTCGTGAGCAGGTTGAACGCCGCGACTGGCAGCGGATTCTCCGGGGCACCCACCAACACCAAAGTCCCGTCCAGTTTCAACATTGCTAAATACGCATTGATGTCGTGGTCGGCCGAGACGGTATCGAGGATGAAATCGAAGCTGGCCGTCTGTTTCGCCATCGCCGCCGCATCCTTGGACACGACCACTTCATGTGCCCCGAGCCGCTTGCCATCTTCAATTTTGCTGGCGGATGTGGTGAACAACACGACGTGGGCGCCGAATGCCTTGGCGAACTTCACCCCCATGTGCCCGAGTCCACCCAAACCGACGATGCCCACCTTCATGCCAGGGCCGACTTTCCAGTGCCGCAGTGGTGAATAGGTGGTGATGCCCGCGCAAACCAGCGGAGCCGAGGACGCCGCATCGACTTTTTCGGAGAGTTTGAGGGTGAACGCTTCGTCCACCACGACGCTTTCAGAGTAGCCACCGTAAGTCATTTTCCCGGTGGAGTTTTTGTCTGGGCTGTTGTAGGTGTAGGTGCAGCTCATCTCGCAGTACTGCTCTAAACCACGGGTGCAACTGGCGCACGTGCGGCACGAATCGACCATGCAGCCGACGGCAACGAGGTCGCCCTTCTTGAACTTTTTGACCCCAGTGCCGACCGCCTTCACGCGGCCGACGATCTCGTGACCGGGGACAATCGGGTAGCTGCTCCCCTTCCAATCGTTGCGGGCTTGGTGCAAATCGGAGTGACAAACCCCGCAAAATTGGATGTCGATGGCCACATCCGTGGGCAACAGTTCCCGACGGTCGATGGCGAACGGAGCCAGTGGACTCGTAGCAGTTTGGGCAGCGAATGCTTTGGTAGCCATGGGTCGGAAAATCCTGTGCGGGTGAATGAGAGGAATAGTGGGTGAACGAAGCTTGTTTTACAAGGAAGCTGAAGCGAGTGTCATGCCAGTGCCGATAGAATGGGTGCCGGAAGTGCCTTTTGTGCCGATTCCTGGGTACCTCCGGCGTCCGATTCCTGGGTAGATCCGGCGTCTCGCCGGATCAGAACCTGAATGATCCAAATCTTTCGTCGGGGTCATTTCGATCGGTAAACCAGCGAGACGCCGGTTCTACCCAAATCCGGCGAAGACGCCGACTTAAACGTCAGAATTCCCTAGCGTGCCTCTATCATAAGATTTGCTCAACTTTGTATGGATGTCTGAATTCATGCGGCAAATCACCGGGCGACAATTCTGGCTGGGTCACGCGGGCGATCTCCGCGACGCACTGGCCGTCTTGGATGCCGGGATCGAAGCGGTCGTTGAACTCGCCGATTGTGAACCACACGCCGTGCTACCGAGGCATTTGATCCGCTGCCGATTCCCATTATCCGACGATGCCGAGAATCCACCTTGGCTCATGCGACTCGCGTCGATGTCCGTCGCGGCACTCTTGGAGGCCCGCGTACCGCTGCTGGTTTGCTGCTCGGCGGGGTTGAGCCGGTCGGTCTGCACGGCGAGCGCCGGGTTGGCCTTGGCAGAGAAGATCACGTTTGAAGAAGCGTTGAAACTGGTCGTCGGGAATGGCCCGGCGGATGTGTCACCAGGGTTTTATTCGCGGATGTTGGAAGCTTGCAAAGCAGATCAATAGCTGCGCTAGATTGATTGAGAAACCGCAGTTGGTTCTAAATAAGTACGCACTTCTGGCAGGGCAAAATAGAGCTTTAACATTTGATCAAATGCTCGCTGCTGAATCTGGGCTCCCGTTTCCCACCGGGACAGTGTTGCTTCCCCGATTTGTAAACGTTCCGCAAGCTGTTTCTGGGTCAGGGCGAGTTTGGTACGACTCGCTCGAATCTGTTCCGGTGACAATAGGCCAGCCGCTTTTCGTAGGGCTTCGGTCACGCGATTGCTGGAATCGCGATCCAATGTGCGATGGCAGCAAGCCGAGCAAGTCTGCACGGGCAAGTCTGAAATCGTCAACGAATAGGCTCGTCCATCGTGTTCCACATCGGCAGAGTATTCCCCAACCACCAATGTTACCGTTGGCTTTCGACAATTCGGGCATTGATGTGGATACGGCTTCATTTGAAAATGCCATTAAGAATAGTTTAGGTGCGCGCTGACTATGACAACTTCCGGGCAATCTAAGTCGGGCGGATCTTCAATAACCATTTCAACATAAAGATCACGCGGAAAATCCGCGAC
>JAYSYJ010000007.1:0-7961 GCA_043727675.1 Fimbriiglobus sp. | reverse complement strand
GTTGCTCTTCATCACTTTGCCGACGGTGTCGATGACGCCGGGCCATTTGTTCGGATCGGGCGTCTTCTCGTCGATCAATTTCATGCTGCCCGAAATATCGATGAGGAAGACCACGTTCTTCCCGCTCATGGCGACACCGGCGAATTTGTTCTCGCTATCGATGCGCAAGCGGTCGAATTTGTCGGCGAGTTTACGATTCTCCGAACGCAGCTCCACAATGGTCGCGTTGGAATCGTCGGTGCCCTTTTGCATATTCTTGAGCAGCGACCGCGCCGCCGACAATTCCGCCTCCGACTTTTTGGACATCGCCAAAGCCGAGGACGTTTCCTTGGCGTCCACCTGGAGCGAGCGGTACTTCGCATCCAAGTCCGAAAGCCTGTCGTCGGCCTGTTTCTTCTGCGAATTCAAGGTGTCGAGATCCTTCTGCCGTTCGCGAAGCAACTTCTGAAGCATCGCCTCGGCACTCGACGCACTCGTCAATTGGGCGTTCAAGTCGGTGGCGGTTTTATCCTTCTTCCTCATCTCGGCGAGCGCCGCAGCGGCTCGTTCTTCCATCTTCGCCACGTCGCCACGAACTCCCGCTAAGTCGTCGTTGGCCGCAGCCAGGCGATTCTTGGCGTCTTTCAAATCGGACGTGGCGATGGCGACGGCTTTGCGGCTGTTGGCGAGGTCGGCGTTGGCCCGGATCACGTCTTCATCTTTGCTGTCGCGTTCGGCGGTCATCACGGCGAGCGACCCGCGCAAGTCTTGGATCGTCGCGTTGAGCACGCTCTTGGTTTTGCCGAAGTCATCCAACGTGGCCACGAGTTCGTTCTTGGTGCGGCTCAAATCTTGGAGGGCATTGCGAGCCTTCTTGCTCTGCTCGGTCGAACTCAGCGACTCCAACACCCACAACAAGATCACGCAGCCGAGCGCACAGCAGAACACGTCGAGCATCCACATGCTTACGAGGGTCGGTTGTTTGTGTCGGGTTCGCATGAGTTTATCCGTCCCCACGCGTTGCGGGCTGTGCCGACTTCAACGCGATCTTCCCGACGCTATGAACCGGCAAATGCGGGGTCGCCATCGGTTTTTCAAATGGCAGAACACTGTCGAGGTGCAACTTTGGCAGCGTCCCTTGCAACCAGCGCGGCAAGATGGCAGCCACGGCTTCGGCGGCCGCGTTCTGAGGCAGAATGCTGACGGAAGTCTGCTCGGGAGAGTGCTTGTAGATTTTCGCCGCCAACCCCGGCAAGCGGCCGGCCGCGTGCGAAAGCCAAACCGCTTGGGGTGGCGACTTGATCGCGGACGACAACAGCAATTGTTGCAACCCTTCCGCGGCCAGTTTCACCAAACCCGCGCAATAGGCTTCGACTTGCTCCGCGGCCTGCGCGAGATCTTGGAACCAATGTTCCCCGCGAATTTGCATGGTGGCCCGTTGCCCCGTCCGCGTCTGCTCGAGCAACGTGTCGAGTTGATCGTACATCCCTTGCTCGGCTTGTGCGGAATCGCGTGGATCACGCCGACAAATGCGGACGCAGTGATCGGCCATGCCGTCGAGCAATCGGTTCTTCCAAAGTCGCAACGAAACTTGTGGCCAGAAGCCGGAACCGAGAATCCGCACATCGGCGGGGCCGACCTGAAGTAGCGTGCCACTCAATGCGAATTCATCGACATCGACGAACAGAACACTGGCCGGGCCGCCGAGTGTACTGGCCCGGTGGGCACCGAGTGCCAACGCAGCCACGGCGGAGCCACGGATCGGCAAGCGACTGGCGTGGGCTAATTCAAGGACGGTGCGAACTTGAGCGGTGGACAGGTAAACCGGTAACGTCAACGCGGCGGAATCGGTTTCGGCCGAGATCGGCTTCACCAATTTGTCGAACGTGTGCTTGGTGGCGAGTTCCGGCGTGAGCACGTGTCGACCGCCCCGCCATTCGTGAGGTAAGCCGAGCGAGCCGAGGAAATTGCTACAGACCAAATGGGGCGACAATCGGCAGAGTGCGACCGCTCTGCTACCGGCTTTCGGCACCCGTTGATCGAGCTGCAACGCCAGGGGTAATTCTTCGCCCGCATCGTCGAGCAAGATCGGGCGCGTGCGGCCTTCGCCGGCCACCACGGCCCGCGCTCGGGTCGCGTTCAGGTCGATTCCCACGAGGCGAAAGGGAACTTCCACCAGCGGCGATTTTTTCGTCAGCAATCCGAACATGCCACCTCACGCGGGAAACTGGTCAACTCCGCCCAGCCACCACCAGCGACACACCATCGTGCGGCTGCGGATCGTACAGTCGCAGCAGCAAATGCTCTTGGCAGTAGTCTTGGCAGTCGATCACGAGGGTCTCTTCGCTGCGCTGAACACTGTGTAAAATATACATCAAAACCAAGCTGAGTGCGAGCGCCACGAAGGTGCAATCGAAAGCGGTCCCGAGGTGATCTTTCACTTGGTCGATGTATTTGTCGATGTAATCTTGAACGTCTTGATCTTTCGGCCGGCTCAGGCCCATGGCCCCCGCCAGGCCACGCACGGTGCCGAGAAAGCCGACGGCGGGGATGGCCCACGCCAGATAATTCACGGTGCCCATGGTGGCGACGAACCTCGATTGCTCCACGTCGGCTTGATTGCGGACGACTTCCGCCACATCCGGGCCGCTCTTGCTGATCGCATATTTCCCCAAGCCGAGCCGAATCATGTTCGCCAGAATTGTCGAACCGTCGCGGGCCATCACCTGATCGACTTTCCGGGCCAGGGGCCGGGCATCTTCCGGGAGAATCCGCGATCCTTCGTCCGTGGGCAAGAGGTCGTATCCGAACGCGGTGCGCTGCCGACGCACTTCGAAGTAGCGCCGCATCAAAATGAGTGCCGACCAAGTGAAACAAACATAACAGACGGCCTGTTCGGGGCCGACGAGCAGTTTCCCGAGACGTTGTGGCGTCCAGTTGTTCAAGAACGCCGTGCGTGATTCTTCGGTGCCGGTCATCCGCCAGAGGGGGATCACCACGCCACCCACGAGCAACAGTGCGACCCCGAGTAAGAGCCACTCACGGGACGATCGTTGGGAATTGCGCAGCGACATAGCATTTCCGAGAAGGTGCGATCCGACACGCCATTTTCACCGAGGATTCGCCAGAGTCAAGTGGCAAACCGGGCCGGGAAAGCCGGGAGTGCACCATTGCTGGATATCCCCGAACGGTGGGCGTCAGCCTTCCGAAGAATCGAACAGGTGCGAGTTTAGTGATTTTGATCCCTCCCGACGCTGGTGAACGGGTCATGGGTCTGGCAACTGTTTTTGGCGGTCGATTTCGGCCGTTTCAGAACCGATGGAATTTTGGGTTTGTAAATATCTGTACAGTATGCTTATAAGCTCCAGAATACGAGCGGTCAAATATAAATTGTGGAATTCTGTACAGTTTTCTGAAACTGCCTCTAAAGCTGAAAATCAAACAGCTTGGCAATTCCTGCGCACATCGGATAACATGGTACCAACTGCTCTAGGAGACGGCACACATGCTCGTCGCACGTTGGTGGCTCGTCGCCAGTTTCTGGATTGGATCCGCGACAGTTTCAGCATCGGAACCGACCGACTTCTTCGAACAGAAGATTCGGCCGCTGCTGGTGGAGCATTGCGCCAAGTGCCATGGTGACGACCAAGCCCGCAACGGCAAAGAACCCAAGGGTGGCCTTCGAACCGACGGTCGTGCGGCGCTCTTGCTCGGCGGCGAAACTGGCCCGGCGGTGGTGCCCGGCGACTTGGCCAAAAGTAAGTTGATCGAAGCCGTGCGCTATGCCAACGCCGACATGCTCATGCCGCCAAAGGGGAAGTTGCCCGATGCGGCGATCCGCGACTTGGAAACATGGGTGAAAGCGGGTGCCGTCTGGCCCAACGACAAATCCGAAACCGAATCGAAAAGCACGTTCGACCTGACCAAACGCAAGGGAGAACACTGGTGCTGGAAACCAATGTTAGCCCCGCCCGTACCGGTAGTTACGATCAGTTCCCAGGCAGCCACTCCAGTGGATCGTTTTCTGTTGGCTCAGTTGCAGCAAAAGAACCTCAAACTCGCCCCGGCTGCCAGCAAATCAGTCTGGCTCCGACGGGTCACCTTCGCCCTGATTGGGTTGCCGCCAACCGCACACCATCTGAGTGAATTCGAGAAAGATACCACCCCCGAAGCATTCGCCAAAGTGGTCGATCGATTGCTCGCAACCCCACAGTTTGGGGAACGCTGGGGCCGACACTGGCTCGACCTTGTGCGTTTCGCGGAAAGTCGTGGCCACGAATTCGAGCCGGATATCCCCAATGCGTGGCAGTACCGGGATTACGTCGTGCGGGCACTCAACTCCGATGTTCCTTACGATCAATTCGTCCGTGAAAACATCGCGGGGGACGTATTACCCAAGCCCCGGTTGAACCCGGCAAACGGCGCTAACGAATCGATTCTCGGTTCCGGATTTTGGCACCTCGGCGAGGAAGTCCATTCCCCCGTCGACATCCGCCAAGACCAAGCCGACCGCTTCGATAACCGCATCGATGTGGCCAGCAAAACCTTCCTCGGACTCACCGTCGCTTGCGCTCGGTGTCACGATCATAAATTCGACGCCATCAGCACCAAAGACTATTACGCCCTCTACGGATTGCTCGAAGGGAGCGCCTACCGGCAAGTGCGTTTCGACGGTTGGGACGCCAACCGGATCGTCGCAGCGAAACTGGCTAAACTTCGCGCCGCTACTTCGCAAGAACTGAGCGACAAAGTTCAGATTTCACGACCCACCGCGACAGTGAACATCCCTTGGCAAACGTGGCATGCTAAAGCCGAAACCATCGTCGATTACGGCGCGACCACCAAGGGAGAATCGTGGTTTCCGGACGACGTCACTTTCGGAACTGGCCCAAGACCGGCAGGAACTCTGTCGCTCGATAAATCTGCAAAAGTCCGTGTGGAACCCTATACGGCCGCCGTGTTTGACCCATTCTGGGCCGGCTTGAAAACGTCGGCGGACTCGGCCCCGGATTTCGGGCCACTCGGCAAAATTAACCGCGTCGGGTTCAGTATCCGGACCCCGAATTTCGTGCTGACCAAGAAGAAACTCTATTACCTCGTGCGCGGCGGTGGCATGGCCTACGCTGGAGTGAATGGGCACACGCTTATCGCGGGGCCACTGCACGGAAACCTGGTGCATACCCTTCCGAATTCCGAACCGTACCGCTGGGTATCCCACGACCTCAGCGGCTACATCGGCCAGAGGATGCATGTAGAACTGAGCGCCGATCCGAGTACCGAATTCGCCGTGGCGATGGTGCTGCAATCCGACGAAGCCCCGCCTTCTGTTCCACAAGTATTGGCACAATTGGGGACTGTTTCTGATGCTGACGCGATCCGAACCATCGCTGCAAAAGTGACGGAATCCGAAAAGAATTTGGCGAAGAGTGTGACCTGGGCATCGCGCATTGCACTCGCCACCTGGGATGGCACACCCGTGGACGAAGCCGTATTCGTGCGCGGCAATCCACGCTCGCCCGGGGCGGTGGTACCACACCGCTCGCTGGAAGCCATTGCGGGCACCGACGGCTTGCAGCACACTACCGGCAGTGGTCGGCTCGAACTCGCCCAACAATGGATCGACGCCAAGCAAAATCCGTTCGCGGCCCGCGTCGCGGTCAATCGCATTTGGCATCAACTCTTCGGCCGGGGGCTGGTACCGACACCCGACAATTTCGGACTACTGGGGGAAGCGCCCACTCACCCGGAATTACTCGATTACTTAGCCACGGAATTCGTGACCGACGGCTGGAGCCAGAAACGGTTGATCCGCCGATTGGTTCTCACCGATGCCTACCGCATGAGTTCGGAGTGCAATCCCGACGCCGATTCCGTCGACCCAACAAACGTGCTGTTGCACAAGTTTCGGTTGAAACGACTGGAAGGTGAAGCGATCCGCGATTCGATGCTCCGCGTCAGCGGTCGTCTGGATCCGAAATTGGAAGGAAAGAGCGTCCCGATTTTCCTCACGGCGTTCCTCGACGGCCGTGGCCGCCCCGTGACCGGGCCACTCGACGGCAACGGGCGCCGCAGCCTCTATCTCGCCGTGCGACGGAATTTCTTGTCGCCGTTTTTGCAAGCGTTCGACACCCCGATTCCGTTCAGCACCGTCGGTCGCCGGCAGGTTTCCAACGTCCCCGCACAGGCGTTGATTTTACTCAACGATCCGTTCGTATTCGGGCAAGCCGAGGTCTGGGCGAAAGCGGTTCTTTCGAAACCGGGCACTACCACCGAGCGACTCGACGCGATGTACTTATCGGCGTTCGCTCGGTTGCCGACTGTCGAAGAACGGTCGACCTGCACCGAGTTTTTGAAGGGCCAGGAATCGAACCCGAAGTCTTGGGCCGATCTCGGCCACATGCTCTTCAACGTCAAAGAATTCATTTACATCCGCTGAGGCCGGCAATGCTTGTTTCCCGCCGCGAATGGCTCCAGCGTTCCTCCAATGGATTCGGCGCGCTCGCCTTGTCGAGCCTGCTAGCGGCGGAGTCACGCGCCGACTCAAAACCGTCCGGTTTGCACAATCCGGCCAAGGCGAAGTCGATCATCTTCTTGTACATGGACGGCGGACCATCTCAGGTGGATACTTTCGACTACAAACCGAAACTCGAAAAATTCAACGGGCAAGATCCCCACAAAGTGCTCGAGAAAGTGGAGCCTACGCAGTTCGCCAACGTCGGCAAAGTCATGGCGTCGCCGTGGAAGTTCAAACAGTACGGTCAATCGGGAACCTGGGTCAGCGAACTGTTTCCGCACGTGGCGGGGTGCGCCGACGACTTGGCGTTCATCCATTCCATGGTGTCGAAGTTTCCGGAGCACACGAGTGCGAACTATTTCCTGCACACCGGCGCGGGCGTGCAAGGCCGGCCGAGTTGGGGAGCTTGGTGCAGCTACGGTCTCGGTTCCGGCAACAAAGATCTGCCGACGTTTGTGATTCTCAATGGTGGCTTGATTCCACCCGGTGGCCTAGACAACTTCAACAGCGGCTTCCTCCCGGCTGCCCATCAAGGCTCCGTCTTTCGCGCGGCCAACCCGCCCGTCGCCTACGTCAACCGACTGGAACCGACCGAAGGCCAGCAGTCGGCCAAACTCAAATTCATGCAGAAACTCGACGCCCTGCGCGGCCCCGGTGGCGATGAGATCGAATCGGCAATCGCCAACTACGAAACGGCGTTCCGGATGCAATCGGCCGTACCCGATTTGATGGATCTCAGCAAAGAGACTACCGAAATCAAAAAGAGCTACGGACTCGAGTCCAAAAATGTACCGACGGTGACGTTCGGCACCGAGTGTTTGCTCGCACGTCGGCTCGTCGAACGCGGTGTCCGGTTTATCGAACTCACCTGCCCGAGTTTTGGCACCGACCGCTGGGATCAACACAACGATCTCAAGGGCGGTCATGAAAAGAATGCGCTCGCCGTCGATCAGCCGATTGCAGCACTGCTCAAGGATCTCAAAGCGCGTGGTTTGCTGAAAGACACTCTCGTGGTCTGGGGTGGCGAATTCGGCCGCACACCCTTTGCTCAGGGCGGCGACGGTCGGGATCACAACCAATTCGGCTTCACGATTTGGATGGCCGGCGGTGGTGCGAAGGGTGGCGTTCACCACGGGGCCACCGACGATTTCGGCTACAAAGTCGTCAAAGATCGTGTGGAGATCCACGACTTCCACGCCACGCTGCTGCACCTACTTGGCGTCGACCATAAGAAGCAGACCTTCCGCTTCGGTGGCCGCGATATGCGCCTGACCGATGTCCATGGTGAAGTGGTGCAAGCCGTGCTGGCGTGAGGTGAGAATTCGTTTGCTAAGCCCGTCCATAAGATCACTTCAGGTAACGTGCTAACGACTGACCCAAATTTGACCGGAGGACAGATCGCATGACGAGACCCGTGATCGGCGTGGCCATGCAAACGCTGCCGGGAAAGCCGGGTGGCGACCTCCCC
>JAYSYJ010000006.1:0-23803 GCA_043727675.1 Fimbriiglobus sp. | reverse complement strand
GCGCACGCGAATTCCGGTTCCTCAACGGCCCGCTGTTCGCCAACGTGGTGCTCGCGGACGAAATCAACCGCACGCCGCCGAAAACGCAAGCCGCCTTGCTCGAAGCGATGCAAGAACGCCAAGTCACCGTCGGCCGTGTGCGACACAAGCTCGGCAATCCGTTCTTCGTGTTGGCCACGCAAAACCCGATCGAACAAGAAGGCACCTACCCGCTGCCCGAAGCTCAACAAGACCGCTTCATGTTCAAGGTGTTCGTGAATTACCCGAGCTTTGACGAGGAATTCGAGATCGCCCGCCGGACGACCTCGACCCACATGGACGAACCGCAAACGGTGCTCAGCGGAGAGCAAATTCTCGAGTTGCAAACATTGGTGCGGAAAGTCCCGGTCACCGATCACATCATCAAGTACACCCTGGCCCTCGTTCGGCAGACGCGGGTGAGCATGCCGGGGGCGCCGAAGTTCATCCGCGACTGGTTGAGCTGGGGTGCCGGCCCCCGCGCCGTCCAGAACCTCATCATCGGGGCGAAGTCCCGGGCATTGCTGTTCGGCCGGCCGCACGTCACCATCGACGACATCAAAGCGATCACATTGCCCGTGATGCGGCACCGCATCGCAACGAACTTCACGGCCGCATCCGAAGGGGTGACCACCGACATGGTGGTGAAGCGCATCCTCGAAGAAACGCCGAGCCGGGAAGGCGAATTGGAAAAAGACGACCGCTTCAAGAAAATCTTCGCGTCGTGACGCCATCCCTGTGGGACAACGCTTCTGCTTGTCCGAAATCCGAACCGCGGACAGGCACGACGCCTGTCCCACATGGACTTTCCGAGTGACCCATGGCCAATGCCGACGCCGACGATCCGAAGCGATTCTTCCACCCGACGACGATCTCCAAGATCACCCAACTCGATTTGCGAGCCAAGCAAGTCGTGGAAGGATTCTTATCGGGGATGCACAAAAGCCCGTTCTTCGGCCAAAGTATCGAGTTCGTTCAGCACCGAGATTACGTCCCCGGCGACGACATCCGGCACTTGGACTGGAAAGTCTGGTCGAAGACAAACAAGTTCTACATCAAGCAGTACGAAGCCGAAACCAACCTCCGCTGCGCTCTGGTGGTCGATACCAGCGAGTCGATGATCTACGGCAACGGGGCGATGAACAAGTACGAGTACGCCTGCACCAGTGCGGCCTGTTTGGCGTTCCTCGTGGTTCGCCAGCAAGACTCCGCCGGCCTCGTCAGTTTCGGGTGGGACGTCAAACAAGCCATCCCGCCGAAAAGCTCGCAACGCCAGCTCACCGCCATCGCCAAAACGCTGCATTTGTCGAAGCCGGCGCAGAAAACCGACATGCTCAAAAGCCTCCGACAAGTGGCCGAGACCATGCCGGCCCGCGGCGTCGTGGTGGTCTTCTCGGACTTGCTGACCGACCGCGAACAACTGTTCCAAGGCTTGGAAATGCTCCGGCACCGCAAGCAAGATGTGGTGGTCTTCCACATTTTGGACGACGACGAATTGACCTTCCCATTCGGCGGCATGACCAAGTTCGAAGGGATGGAAGAGCTCCCCGATATCTTCTGCGATCCCAAGGCCCTGCGTGACGGCTACCTCGAATCGCTCGAAGAATACTTGGTCGAAGTCCGGCGTGGCTGCACCCGATTGGGCGTCGATTACAACTTGGTTCGCACCAGCGATTACCTCGATGCCGTGCTCTCTCGGTTCTTGTTCCGCCGGATGGCGGAGCGGAAAGCCCCCGTCCGCCATTGATTTACGATGTCGCGCTCCGCGTGACCCCCGAGAGATCCCCCGCGATGTTCCAGGCGCTTCTGAGTCC
This sequence comes from Fimbriiglobus sp., assembly GCA_043727675.1. Lineage (GTDB taxonomy): Bacteria > Planctomycetota > Planctomycetia > Gemmatales > Gemmataceae > JALHQU01. The sequence continues at coordinate 21,971 of JAYSYJ010000006.1, read as the reverse complement.
GTTCGATCCGAGCTTTTACCTCCAGCCGTGGTCGCTGCTGGCCGGGTTGTTGTTGGTAAGCGCGCCGATCATCATCCATCTCATCAACCGCATGCGCTACAAGCGTGTCCGGTTCGCCGCGATGGAGTTCTTGCTCAAAGCCCAGAAGCGCATGAAGCGCAAGATGATCATCGAGCAATTGATCCTGCTCTTGCTCCGCATCTTGCTCATGATCTTGATCGGTTTGTTGCTGGCCCGGTTCCTCGGGTTCGATCTCTCCGGTCAAGAAGCACGGAGTACCCACCATTTGGTGCTCATCGACGATAGCCCGAGCATGGCCGACGGTTACAAGGCCGACGATGGCCAGCAGACCAACGCTTTCGAGCAGATCAAGCGCGTGTTGATCAGTCAGATCGCACCGACGGCCGCCCAGGCCACGACCCCCCAAAGCATGGAATTGATGCGGATGTCGGATCTCAAGTCGACGCGAAACATCGCCCGACTCAACAGCGGCTCCATCGATGAAATCACAACGGAACTGGGCAAGTACGCCCCGTCGACGGTGCGAACGGATTTAGCCGTGGCCTTGACGGCTGCCAAGGAACAAATCCTTAAAACCGGTGGGTCGGATACGTCGCGTGTGTTGCATGTGATGACCGACTGCCGGTCGAACGATTGGGCCGAGCACGGCCCGGCCATCAAAAACGTCGTCGAAGAGCTGACCAAAGCCGGGGTGAAAGTTCACATCATCGACACCGCTTATCCGTATCGCAAAGCCGAGAAGCGGGTGCCGCTGTTCAACGACAACATCGCCATCATCGACTTCACGCCGTCGAAGATCGTCGTGGCCCAAAGCGAATCGGTCGAATTCACACTGCGTGTCCAAAACTTCGGCACGAGCGAACTCAAGGACGTCCGCTTCTCGATCCGCGTCAACGGGGACGAAAACCTCGGCAAGTCGGAACCCATTCCGAGCTTGCCACCGGGCCAGATCATCACGAAAAAATTCGACCTCACTTTCAATGCCGACAAAGACTTCAACGCTGAAAACCCGTTCAAGCGGTTCCAGATTGTCACCGTGGTGATGGAGACGGCTGAACCGGGTGGGTTGACGATCGACAACTCCCGGCACACCGTCGTGGAAGTCCGCAAGAAACTCCCGGTGCTGGTGATCGACGGGCAACCGACCCTGCGCGAGAGCCGCGCGGGCGACAGCATCTACTTGAAGGGGCACTTCCAAGCGAACGGGTCGGGCTACCTTTGGACGCCCGGTCAGATCGGCGATCTAGAAAAGGGCGATCTCAACCAGTATTCGTTCGTGTTACTTTTGAACGTGCCGAGCTTGTCTAAGTCGAGTCGAGAAGCCCTCGAGAAATACACCCAAAGCGGTGGTGGCGTCGGGTTCTTCCTCGGGCCGAACGTGAAACCGTCGGAGTACAACAAGGAGCTGTACCGCGATGGTGCGGGATTGTTCCCCGTGCCGTTGCCAGAACAGCCGAGCAAGGAATTGACGGTCGAAGAACTCGAGAAGAAGAAGTTCAGCATCTTCCAGAAGAAGATCCTGCTCCGCGATCCGGCCATGCGGTTCCACCCGGCTCTGGAAGGAATCTACATCAACAAAGCGGGGCAGTACGACCCCAAGGAATCCGAGCAACTCGAGAAGTTCTACCGGTTCGTCACCGTCAAGCGGTACTGGCCGATCAAGCGCATCGGTAAGTGGCGGCAAGACAAGTCAGTCTCGGAACTGTACTGCATGCCCAACGAAGAGCCGATCAGCAACTTCGAGCGTCAGTCCATCGACGCCGCCAAGAAGTTGCCGACCGACGACGAGGACTTCGTCAAGTTCAAGAAGATCTTGACCGAGATGCAATCCAAAATTTCCACGGCCGCCGGACGCCAGGGCGACTTGTCCGACCTCGCCGCGATGTTCGACCGCATGCTCAGCGATCAAACGTCGGAAGGTGATGCCGACGAAGCGTTGCTCCGCGAGTTCTGGAGCAATCCGAAGTCGGCGGATTTGAAAGCGGAGTTCGGCCGCCTGCGCGACGCGATGAAATTCGGCGATCCGTTGTACATGGCCAAGCAATTTGGCCGGGGCCGCGTCAGTGTGATGTTCACCACGGCCGGGGAAGCCTGGAATGATTGGCCGTCGGAAAAACCCGGTAGCGCATCGTTCTCGCCGGTGGTGCAAGAACTCACCAAGTACCTTTCCGGTGGCGGTACCGACGAGAACCGCTCGTGCGGTGATGCGATCCAATTGAAACTCGACATCGATTCGTATGCGGCCAAGGCCCGTTACGCGTTCGTCACGCACGATGGCAAACCCGGTGGCGGTCGGCAAGCACCGGGCACCAATGTCGACCCGGCCCCGCTGAAAGTCGCTGAAAAAGACGAAGCCCTCGAAGTGAATACATTCGACGAAAAGGTGATCGAGAAAGTGGGCGACCAAGAGGTGGAGAAGACGGTGCCCCGCGAAGTTCTCCTCGCCAAAATCCGCGATACCAAGACGCCAGGAATCCACTTGTTCGAGCTGACCCAACTGCGGGCCAACCCGGGCAACCCGGGCGAAAAGATCGAGATTAAGGAATATCGGGCGGTGCCCGTGAACGTCGATGCCCTCCACGAAGGCGAGCTCCTCCGGGCATCGACCGATGACATCGCCCAGCAGTCGCCCGGGGTGGAAATCCACTCCCCCGACGAAACCGACTGGATCGACAAACTCAAGAACAAAAAGACCGACCTCACGGAACTCGGCTGGTTGTTCCTCGCCTTTTTACTGGTGCTGCTGATGGAGCAGGCCATGGCCGTGCGGTTGAGTTACCACGCCAATGCCGAAGGGCTGGGGAACTTGTCTCCCGCAGCCGCCCAAGCGATGCGGAAATCGACGGCCCCGCTCGAGTCGAACGCGGGCTGATCGCGTCGACCGATTTCACGATACACCGATTGCGAACGAGATACCGATGACTCAGAACGGCGTGACTCAAGAGAGCGTGTTTATCCTCCGCCGCTTGGGGGATGTATTTCCGTTCGCCGCGCCCGAATACGCATCAATGCCCGGCCAAGTCTATTGGCTCGGCACACTCGCGCTGTTGACGATGATCGGGCTGGCCCTGGCGTCGCGCACCTTGTTGCGCAATCGCGCCGGCGAAATTTCTTTGTTCAAATGGTTCCTCGCCGGAACGCAAGCCGCGCTGTTCCTCATTCCGGCGATTTGCATCGGCGTCGCCCGCGAAGTGGACGGCGAATTGCTCTGGTGGATTCTCTCAGCAGGAATCTTGATCTGTGGCAGCGTGATGACGGTGCTCTTTTACATCAAAGATTCGCACACCATCGGTTTGTGGGCCGTGTTGCTCGCACCGCTTCGGATCTGTGTTTACCTGACGTTGCTCGCTTGCTTTTTGCTCCCGGCCATTCAAACGTGGGAAGAGACCGAGAAGCGGTCCCGCGTCTTGATCGTCATCGATGTGTCGCCGAGTATCACTTCGATTTCGGACGAAGTGTCGCGCGTTCCGGGGGTGAAACCGAAGACCCGCATCGGAAAAGTACTCGATTTCTTGACCGACGACACCGTGAAGTTCATCGCCAATCTCACTGAGAAAAACCCGGTCTACGTCTACCGATTCGGCACCCGCCTCGACGACACCAACGATGAGTTCGCCATCGGTTCCAAGAGCTGGAGCCGTGCGGAATGGGACGCGTGGGCGAGCTACGATTTCAAACCGTACGCCGTCAAAGGACTCTCCAACGAGGGTCGGGCGGTTGTGGAAACGATGCCCGCGTGGAAAGCGGGCGAACCCGGCGTCGCCGATTGGGCCACGGCATTCGCCAAAGCGACCGAAGCCGACGTCGTTCCCCCGGCACTCGGTGAAGACGACAAAAAAATCTTCGCCATGAATCGCGCCCTGCTCGAAAAGCGCGTCGATGTCGCGCGGTCGCTGGTACTCGGTACCAATGTCCCCGATTCCCTGCTGACAGCCGTAAACCGGGAATCGTCGAACATGGTGCAGGGTATCATCGTCTTCTCGGACGGTCGCAGTAATCTCGGTTCCGAGTCGACCATCAGCGACCTGCGCGACCGGGCCAGCAAAGAAAAGATCCCGATCTTCACCATTGCGGTCGGCGAAAAACGCGAGAACATTGCCATCGCCATCACCGATCTCGGCGCTCCCGATAGTACCCAGCCCGATGAACCGCAGAAGATCATCGTCGAAGTCGACGGCATCGGTTTGCAAAACCAGTCGGCACTGGTGCGTCTCGGGTTGTACTTGCCGGGACGCGATCCGAAGAAAGATCCCCCGACGCACACGCTGGAAAAAGAAATCACTTTCGCACCCGGCGATCCGCCCCACAGCATGATTGAATTCACTCTCGATGCCGATGAACTGGCCAAGGACGAGAGTGGCAAGCAACTGGTCGAAGATTCGAAGAAGGTCGGTCGCGTGAAACAACTGCGGGCCGGCACCTGGCAACTCGTGGCCAAAGTCGCCCGGGACACACGCGAAATCTTCGCCGACGAAGATCACATCAGTCCGACGCGGATCATGCAAGTGGTCGACAAGCCGGTGCGGATTCTGATGATCGCCAGCGGCCCGAACCGCGAGTACCAAACGCTCCGCACCTTGCTCGTCCGCGAGATGGGCGAGAAGCGGGCCGAAGTGAGCATTTACCTGCAAACCGAAGGTGGCATCGCCGGCGAAATCGTCCAAGACGTGCCACCCGAACGGCTACTCACCAAATTCCCGGATCGTCTCGATACCACCAAGAAAGTCGTGGCGGATACCCCCGAAGGCAAACTCGCCAAGTGGTACAACCTCGACGAGTACGACCTCATCATCGCATTCGACTTCGACTGGAACGAAAAAGACAAAGGCAACCAACTCCGCATCGCCGACCAGACGATCAAGAACATCGAGACGTGGGTCAATAACCTCGGTGGTGGCTTCCTGTTGGTGGCAGCCCCACTGCACACGTTCCAGTTCGCACGCATCGAAGACGACGGTCGGTTGAAGCCGCTGTTGAATGTGCTCCCCGTGGTTCCAGACGACATCGTGGTGCTCAATCAACGGGGTGTCCCACGCACGCCCCGTCGCCTCAATTTGAAACCGACCACCGAAGCGGACTTACTCAAGCTCGAAGACGACGGCCGCCAAGATAAGCCGACCGCCGGTTGGGAGAAGTTCTTCATCGGTTCGGACAAACCGGGCGAAGAGCTCACTCTCAAGCGCGGCTTCTTTTCGTTTTACCCGGTGAAGGCGGTGAAACCGGGGGCGACCGTATTGGCGGAATTCGTCGATGTCGGCGACCAGAACGCCGCGAAGATGCAGCCTTACTTCGTGGTCTCCCAAGCCGGCACGGGCCGCACGGGCTTCCTCGGCTCCGGCGAAACCTACCGCTTGCGATCGGCCGACACGAACTACTTCGACCGTTTCTGGCTCAAGCTCACGCGCTACCTTTCCGCGAAGCGCGAGGCCAAGGCCGCCCGGGGACGAATCTTGTTGAATAAAAAATTCACCGCCGGCGGGCCGATTCGCTTGCAAGCCCGCGTTCTGCAACCGTCCGGTGAAGCGTATGCCCAGAACGCCATCAATCCGAAGTTCAAGGTGACGCAGTTCAACGCCAACGGTGATCAACTGAAGATCCTCGGCCCGTTCGAACTGAAACCGCGCCTGAGTGGCGAAAAATTCGAAGGCTACTACACCGGCCAAGTCACAGCCGATGCCAAGCAGTTCCCCCACGGCGAGTTCCGGTACAAGGCCACCGTCGAAGTGCCCGATTCCCCAGGCGACACGCTCGATGCGGAATTCTTGATTCGGAAATCCGACCCGGAACTGGACGAGACCCGCCCCGACTTCGCCGCGATGGAACGGATCGCCGGCACCGCCGACGAGGTTCGCGGCAAATTGAACGATGCCATGAAACTCCAGAAACTGATGGGGAACAACCCGGACGCCAGCAAAGCCAAGCTGACGATGAAACTGAGCGAGATCGAGAAAATTGCCATCATCCCCGACTGCATGGAGAAGAAGTTCAACAAACAGCGGAACCTCGGTGGCATCGATGACCTCTGGGACGACGAGTACGAACCGACCGGCTGGATTCACAAGACGGCCCACGGGTTGCTCTTTCCGAATTCGTCCCTCTATCCGAAAACCAACCGGCACCTCAACGTCGGGCTGTTGGCCGCGATCCCGTTGTTCTTGCTCACCGCACTGCTCATCGCGTTCGGTCAATCGGGTGGATTCTTCGCCCAAGTCGTCCGCGTCGGAGGCTTGGTGCTCGGTCTCGCTGCGGTCGTGCCGTTCGCAGTCTACGCCGTCGGCAACTTCTTCGTCGATTGGGAGGGCCAACCGAGTTTGGCCGGCAAGATCGTGGAAGTGGTACTCGCCGGTCTACTCGTCTTGCCGTTGCTCGCCTGCGTCGGGGGGCTGTTTCTCTTCTGGAAATCGGAAATGTTCCGCGCTCAAGCGTCGCGGATCGGTTCGCTCTTCATCGGCTTGTACGGTGCGTTGATCGTCTATGCCGCGTACTCGTTCCCGGTCGCCATCGCCCTGGTCGTGGTCGTGACGTTCCTGTGCACCGAATGGCTCTCTCGCAAACTGCTCCGACTCGCTTAACTCGCACACTCTGTTGGTGAACTCGATATGGCCACGCGAACAAAGAACACGAACCTCGACGCGAAGATTTCCAATCCGCTCGAGCGGCTGCGCGGCCTCATTCGGCTGTTCGTCTCCCTGGATGTCCTGCTCTTCGCCGGGCTGTTTCTCGTCATCTGGTTTCTGAGTTGGATCGCCTTCGACTACGGCGTGTTCAAAGCCGCGGGCATCGACTACGCCCTGTATTCGCACTGGGGCCTGCGGCTCGCGTTCATCGCCCTCATGCTCACCGTCCTCATCGCGTACAGCGGCGTCCGCGTCTACCGGTTGCTGAACAAAGATCTCTCGTACACCTCGCTGGCATTGGTGCTGGAAAAGCGTCACCCCGAGTTGCTGCGGGATCGACTCATCACCGCGATTGAACTCTCGGACCTCGACAAAGCCGAGGCACAAGGGTACTCGCGCGAAATGATTCAGCAGACCATCGACGAAGCCCACGAACGTGTCGGCCAAGTGAACGTGAAGAGTGTTCTGCGTTGGAAACGGCTCTGGTCGAAGGTGATTTTGGCGAGCCTGTTGTTGGTACTCTTCGCCGGGTTCGGTTTCGCCGCCCACGCCATCTCGACCAAAGCATTCGACCCCAACCGCGGGGGCCACAAGTTAGCCGACGTCAGCTCGATTTGGGCCGAGCGTAACTTGCTGTTGAAAAACACCCCCTGGCCACGACGCTCGCACATCGAATTGGTTGAATTCCCCGAGTCGGGTGAGTTGCGACAAGGCAAAGATGCCGGGGCACCGCGGATCCGCGCCCGGGCTTACCAGTGGGTCATCGCCGACCGCAGTCGCACCGAAGGATGGCGGCCGTTGAAGATGTCCGACCTCGACCGACCCGCCTTCGGGATCGCCCCGGTCGATCTCGCGAATGTCACCCTCACCGATGCTTACGGCAAAGCGACCCAAGTGAATCTGTCCGAAGCGACGCTCGACGATGTCGAAGGGACGCTGACGGCCGAGCACGAACTGGTGAAGCCCATTTTCGAGAAGTTGAACACGCTCTCCGATGACGTTTGGATGAGCCGCACGTTGCGAAAGCTCGTGTTGCCCAAGGAGATGATCCTGACCTTCACCGGCGCACGTTCGGCCGGGATCTCGAACCTGACCCGCGATCCGAACGGCGAATACTCGGGCGAAGTGAATGGCATCAAAGAGAACCGCGTCTCGTTCGTCGTCCGCGGTGAAGATTACCGAACCTTGCCGCGATTCATCGAACTCATTCCACCGCCGATGCTCATCGACCTGCGTCGCAATGAATACCAGCCGGCGTACCTCTATTATCCCGCGCCCATCGACAAAGATCAGGCTAGCCTCCGTGGACTCAAGCAACTGTTCTCCGATCAAAAGATCAGCCTGACGAGCGAGAAATCCGTCTTCCCGGTGCCCACCGGCACCGATGTGGAAATCATGGCCACGGCCGACAAACCGTTGCGGAAGGTCACACTCACGGCCAAGGGCGACAACAAGAAACTCTGGGAGAAGAGCAACCCCGGCGACGGGTTCGAGCCGGTGCTCGGGCCGGTTCGAAAAGACGGCGGCAAACGGGACGTGCTCGGTTGGGAGAAGTCGTCCGCCACCGGATTCGAGAACTTTACGATTCTGTTCCGGGGTGGCGACGCCATCCGCGAGACGGTCGAATTCGATTACATCCTCACCGATCTGGACGGCGTTTCGGCGAAGCGATCGATCACCATCCAGGTGAACGAAGATCAGCCGCCGCTGGTGGAAGTGGGAGTGGATGTCCTCCGGAAAGTCGGCAGTTCGCACATGTGTACGCCGATTGCCATGATTCCGTTCCTCGGCGAAAGTCGCGTGGGCGACGACACCGGCTTGAGCAAAGTCGAGTACGAATTCACCTACACCAAAGCGGAGTCGTCCATCGTTTCGACGGTGCAAGCCGGACTCGCCGGCGGACTCGCCGGCGCATTCGGCGGGCCGATGCGCACGTTCGGCACCATCGGCGTGATTGCCGGGAACCGCGTGATCTTCGAACAAATCGGTACCAAGTCCGAACAGAAGCAGTTCGGCTCCGCCCCGGTGGATCGCTTCACCGCCGAGTACGGCCGTTTGACACGCGACACCACGGCTAAGCTCGAACAGTCGTTGAAAGTGAACCGCGACCGGAGCTTGCTACCGGGCGTGGTGAAACTGATCAAGTTCACCGAGGGCGGCGACGACATGTTCGACCTCCGCGAGAACCTCAAATCGCTGCTGGTTCCCGACACCGAAATTCAGCCGCGGTACAAGATCGAACTCAACATCACCGCGACCGATGTGAACACGGAACTCACCGGCAAAGATGGCTCCGCCTTGCCCGGCAAGAAGTCGTCGAACGTGGAACCGATCCGGCTACTCGTGGTGTCGGAAGGGGATCTGCTCGCCGAGATTCTCAAAGACGAAGAGAACCAAACGGTGAAGCTCGATGAGATTTTGAAACGCATCGTCGATTGCGAATCGAAGCTCAGTCAGGAACTCAGCCTGCTGTCGTCGCCCAGCCCGAATCAGCTCAGCAGCTCGGCCGTGCGCGCTTTGGATATTCTTCAAGATGTGAACAAATCGAAGGATCAACTGGCGTCGGTGCTCATCGATTACGAGCGGCTCTACCGCGAAATCGTGGTGAACCGCTGCAACGCCAAACTGCTCGAGAAGTATCGCAACGACGCTGGCCAGGGGATTATCCAAGAGACCAAGCGAATCTTGGATGGCACCAACCCCGAAGGGTCGTTCCCGCAAACAGAGTCGGCCCTCGGTCAGTTCCAAGGCACGCTCAACGGTGCCCGCGTGCCGCCGCAGGCCGAGGCCGACAATGCCCGAACTCAACTGTCCAACTTGCGGAACGTGCTCGGCAAACTCCGCAGTTTGTCCGGCAGCATCGTGGATATCTCCAAGGCTCGCAAAGATCTGCTCGACCTGATTCAGAAGCATCTCGAAATCGAAAAGGACGTGATCGCACTCCGCGAGAAGGAGCTGGAACGGGTGAAGTCACCGTTGATCACCCCGAATAAGCCAATCACGATTGCGGTCGGGAAGACCGTCACCGTGAAGCACGCCATCGATTGGAAGTTGTACGCCCAAGGGCAGTTGGCTGTGTTCATCGAAGCCCCGGCCGACGCCGACTTGCAACTGCCCAAGGATCTCACCATCAAAGACGACAAGAACGAATTCAGTTACGACGTGACGGCCGGGATGAAGCCCGGTAATTACACCCTGAAAATCAAGCCGTTCGTCGGCAACACCGTGGATCAGCAGATCATCGTGACCAAATGAACGGCCGTTCATCGAGTTGAATTCTTCGGGCCTGAAAGGGCCGAAGACCTGACGACTCACCTCCCTGAAAGATTTGCCCGACCCGTACGCCCTTCGGCGTCGGGAATGGGGCCAACCATTTCCTTCGCTTGTTGCCACTCCGCAAAACTGTAAAATTACGGTCGCTCGTCAAACCGGGGCTTCACCGGCTGAACTGAAAGGCCCACCGTGACCGAATCGTTGACCCCCCGCCAAATTGTCGCCGCACTCGATAAGCACATCGTCGGCCAGAATGCCGCGAAGAAAGCGGTGGCCGTGGCCATTCGCAACCGTTGGCGTCGGCAGCAGCTCCCCGCCGAACTGCGTAAGGACATCACCCCGAAGAACATCATTTTGATCGGGCCGACAGGCGTCGGCAAAACGGAAATCGCCCGCCGCTTGGCCGAACTCGTTCAAGCGCCGTTCATCAAAATCGAAGCGACGAAGTTCACCGAAGTCGGCTACGTCGGCCGCGATGTCGAGAGCATGATTCGCGATCTCGTGGAAGTCGCCATCGGGTTGGTGAAGCGGCGGCAGAAAGAACAGATCCAAGCCAAGGCCGAAGAGCGGGTCATCGAACGGTTGCTCGATCTGCTGGTGCCGCCGGTGAAGAACAGCCCGTGGGAGCCGGACGGCGAAAAAGAAGAGGCGGAGAAGCGTCAACGCACCCGCGAGAAGTTCCGCGAGATGTTACTCGGCGGAGAACTCGAAGAGCGCGTCGTGGAGTTGACGGTCGAGCAGAAATCGGGGCCGGTGCAGGTCTTTTCGAGCATGAGCATGGAGAACATGGATGTCGATCTCCAAAGTATGTTCGATAAGTTTCTGCCGAAATCGAACACGCCCCGGCAACTCCCGATCCAAGAAGCCCGCAAGGTGTTGCTCGAGCAAGAGACCGAAGCTCTCATCGACCGGGCGGCCGTGTCGGAACAGGCCATCGAACTCGTGGAGAACCACGGGATGATCTTCCTCGATGAGATCGACAAAGTCTGCGGGCCGTCGCAATCGAGCGGGCCGGATATCTCCCGGCAGGGGGTCCAGCGCGATTTGCTGCCCATCGTCGAAGGGACGACGGTGAATACGAAGCACGGCGCGGTGAAGACCGACCACGTGCTGTTCATCGCGGCGGGGGCGTTCCACACGTCCAAACCGAGCGACCTGATGCCCGAATTGCAGGGGCGATTCCCGATCCGCGTCGAACTCACCGATTTGTCGCGGGACGATTTTTTGCGGATCCTCACCGAGCCGCAGCACGCCCTCACGAAACAATATTCCGAACTCTTGCGCACCGAAGGCATCGAGCTGGAATTCACCGCAGACGGTACCGAAGCGCTCGCCGACGTGGCCTACGAACTGAACCGCACCACCCAGAACATTGGCGCCCGGCGGCTCCACACGATCCTCGAGCGAGTCGTGGAAGATATCAGCTTCGAGGGGCCAGATTTGGTCGAAAAGAAGGTGGTGGTCGACGGAAAGATCGTCCGAGAGAAAATCGGGGCGATCATCAAGAAGGACGACCTGAGCAAGTACATTTTGTGACTGTGCCGGTCAGGCATTCGCAGCAATCTTGTCGCGGTACAGCAATCGCGGTTCATCGGCTTCGATCCTCGCTGTTTCCAACAACGCCGCCTGTTCCCATTCCTGCACAGACGGGTGCGCCAGTAAAGCTCGCAGATAGACTCCTGCCGCCCGTTCGGGCTTGACGCCGTAAGTTTGAAAGCGGAATGCCACCGGGGCGAAGAACGCATCGGCCAGGGAGATTGCACCACAGAGGAACTCCCCGTCGGTACCGAATCGACTCCGTCCTTCGTTCCAAATCTCCTCAATTCGCCCGATGTCGGCAGTCAACTCGGGCGACCACGGGCGGACATCGACGCGTTCGCGGATACACATCGCCATTTGATTCCGCAGAGCTGCGAATCCAGAGTGCATTTCGGCGACGACGCAGCGTGCCCACGCCCGCGCTTTCGGTTCGAGTGGCCACACGCCGGGATAGCGCTCGGCAAGGTATTCGCCGATGGCGAGCGTATCCCAAACGATGTCGCCGTCGTGATGCAACGCGGGGACACGCTGCGAAGGGGAGAACGCTTTCCATTCGGGGTTGAACGAACCGGACAGCGGAACGAGCCGCTCTTCAAAGGGGATGCCCGCGAGTTTGACCGCGAGCCAGCCGCGCAGCGACCACGACGAGTAGTTCTTATTGCCGATGTAAAGAGTGGTCATGGGTTGCGAACCTCGGTCGATGAGTAAGATGACCGCATCAAATCTGTTTCGCAATTGTTAAGATTATTCGCTGACAGACTTTTCGACTATTAAAAGTTCGTCATTTCTTCACACTCGTCTTGCCTGACACCAGCATCGTAGAATATGATTAGGCATAGGAGATGGTGGTACCGACTCTCCCAACATGTCATTACCACTCCATTTCTACAGCAATTTTGCGCGAACTATTTAGCAACTGCCATTTTTGTTTTCGCGCACGAAAGCTGGTTATCCCATTCGCCCAGTTGGGTTCGAGGTGGCATTTCATGCGTCGTGTTCTGACACGGAGTCATCGGCGTGGTTTCACGCTGATCGAGCTCTTGGTAGTGATCGCTATCATCGCGATTCTGATCGGACTGTTGTTACCAGCAGTTCAAAAAGTCCGCGAAGCAGCTGCGCGGATGCAATGCAGCAACAACTTGAAGCAAATCGGCTTGGCCCTCCACAATCACGAAAGTGCTTATTCCTATCTTCCGACGGCCGGTGCCCAATCGGCAGCCTTAGGAATGACGGGTCAAGGTTTCGTAGTCGAGGGCTGGGCAGCTCAAATCTTGCCTTTCATCGAACAAGACAACTTGTCGCGATTCGTTGTCGCACAAGGGCCATACCAATGGCAGGCCGCTCTTGGGAAAGGCCCGGCTGAAGTCCAGGTTAAAACATTCCTCTGCCCGTCGCGTTCCAACCGACAGTCCGTGGCGGCTTCATGGGGAGCGGTTTACGCTCTCAACGATTACGCCGGTTGCGTTGTCGAGTGGGGCTTCGAGTGGCAGACCACCCAGCCGCCCAACAGCAACGAAGTCAATGCATTCAAAGGTATCATCGTCAAGGGTGGACACGTGCGAACCGATAACCCAGCCTTGACCCAGAAGAATGGGACGCTGACGGTGATCGGGATCACCGATGGATCGTCGAACACCATCGCGATCATGGAAAAAGCCGTCTCGGCCAAACAATATCAACCCAGAATTTGGGATTGGTGGGACGTGCCAGGTTGGGCCCACAACTCGGATTGGCCGAACATGCGCCTCGCGGGCAACTGGCTCCCGGTTCTTCCCGACACCGAACGGAATCGCATTTCGTGGGCCGATAACGCCAACGGCAACGGGGCCGGTTGGTTCTGGGAACCCGGCTTCGGCTCGGCTCACACCGGCATCATGATGGCTGTCTTCGGTGACGGTTCCGTTCGCAGCGTCCGGATGTCGGTCGGCAACAGTGGCAGCATGGGTTACAGCGATAACTCGAGCGTGCTCTACCGTCTCGCCAAACGCGACGATGGCAACACCGTGAATCCTGGCGATTATTGAGCCTCGATTGCAAAAATCCACTTTGCCCGATCGGATTCCCGGTCGGGCAAAGTTGTTTCCAGAACTCCGAACAACACTCTCTAAAGGAACGACAATGGCTTTTCCAATTCGCTGGCAGCGAACAGCGTTAGCGACTTTCGTCGCATCGGCGGCAGTATTCTTGGCCGGCTGCTCGCGGGACTCGACGGCTGACGATGTCGCCAAGCTCAACAAATCGAACATCCAACGCTTGTCGAACTTCTACGCGGGCATGCAAAACGGCTACGCTTCGTCCAAAGGGAGTGTCCCGCCGAAAGACGAAGCCGAGTTCAAAGAGTACATCCGAGCGTATCCGGCCGACAAATTGAAAATGATGGGTGTCGATGCCGGAAATATCGAAGAGCTCTTCAAATCCGAACGGGACGGCAAGCCGTTCAAGATCCGCTACAAGGTCGGTGGCGGCCGTGGCTCCGTGGCCCCGGTGATCTTTGAGCTCGAGGGTAAAGACGGCAAGAAGCAAGTCGGCTTCACCGGCGGTAATGTCGAAGACGTCGATCAGTCGACCTACGATCAATACTTCGCTGGGAAGTCCGGTGTTGTGGCGCCGGGTAGCCCGAGTGGCCCAACCGGCGCAGGCGCTAGCGGAGGTGGTCGACCCAGCGGCGGTGGCCCGCCACCGGGAGCACCAACCGGCCCACCTAAATAAGCCAATCAAACGAAGAGAGCCGGGAAATCCCGGCTCTCTTCGTTTGGGAATGCAACAACTCACTACCGAACTTGACTCAGGCGATCGGTATCGGCGTTCAAAGCCCCGATGACCCAGCGGTTCACATCATTGAGCATGTCTTGATGCAGGCGGTGCGTCGTGGCGTACGTTCGTAACCGCACATCGGCCCCGGCCGCGTACAGCATCTTGTAATCTTGGCGGGCGATGGCACATGGTGTGACCGTGTTGGCGATGCCGTGGCCGATCAGGAACCGCATCGGCTTGAGTGCCGTGAAGTCGAGACCCGCTTCGCCGGTGGGCGGTTTTGGGATCCCACCGTTGAGCGAAACGACCCCGGCAACTCGATCGCCCATGGCGAAGGCCGCACGGTAAGCGGCCGCCGCCCCTTCGCAGACGCCGACTAAAAAGATACGCTCCGTGTGAATGTTGCACACGCGACGAACCGATTCCACGGCCTTGATGATGTATTCGTTGACGGTACCGACATGTTTATCGTCGGTACCCCAGCCGCAGGCCAAGTGCCCATCTTCGCGGACACCCATCAATTCCGGCCCGCGGAGACTGAGGGCGACGAAATTTCGTCGGCTCATGCGGGGAACCAGATCGAGCACCTGTTCCTCGTTGCTCCCGTGCGCGTGAAACATCACGAGCAGCGGATAGGCGTAACGAGGTTCGTAGCACTCGGGGAGGAAGGTTCGGAACATCGGTGACGTCTCCAGAGACGGCACTACGGCATCGAATCCTTCCGCCGGGCGATCCAGTCGCCATTTTGATCCGGTCGCAGCCATGGGCATCCTGTCGAACTGTTTGATTGGGGCCACAAAATTCACTTCGGTCGATAGACCGAAGTGGCTTCGAGGCGACGACATCGAACTCGATGAGAACAACCAAACTCTATGTCGTTGTTGCAGGTCGGTCAACGTAGCCTACGCTCACACTCCAGTAAAAATGGTGGTTATTTTGAGGTAATCACCGGGTTAGGCCACCTGTATGGGCTGTAATGGAATGGGGAGACTGCGTAAGTTAGGCTGTCTTAAGCAAAAGTACTGGATTCGGCCTCCAGTAGCAATGGCGCCACTGGCATAATCGCGCCAATCGCGCCCGATGTTCGATTAGCGCATTAGGCCAAATTCACAACTTCAACAAACTCCAGTAAACTCAGCCGGACAACCGGCGCCTAGAGCGCATCTGTCAAATCACGAATCGGGATTTGTGAATCGTGCTGAATGTGCCGGTTGTAATGAAAAGGTGAATTGCCTCTTCGTTCTCAAGTTACGACTTCACGTAACCGCGTTCGATGAGGTAGTTCAGCACCAAGGCCACACCTTGTTCCACGGTTTGCGTCGACGCATCCCAGGTCAATTCCGGCTTGAGTGGAGCTTCATACGGATCGTCGACACCCGTGAAGCCCATCCCCTTCCCGGCCGCCACGGCATCGCGTGCTTGTTTGTACAAGCCTTTCGGGTCGCGCTGTTCGCAGGTCTCGATGGGGGTATTCACGAAGATCTCGATATACGGGATCGCCCCGGTCTTATTCTGCTCGTGAATCTTGCGCGCCGCATCGCGGTCTTTGCGGTACGGACTGATGAAACTCGTGAGCGCGAACAATCCCGAATCGGCGAATAACCGGGAGACTTCGCCGATCCGGCGGATGTTCTCTTCGCGGTCTTCCGGGCTGAAACCGAGGCCGAACCGCTTCGCGGATGTCTCCGGAAGTGCACGGCTATCCATGAGCATCTTGGGGCCGGCGTTCAACCCCATCCGCACGTTATCGCCATCGAGAACGTACGCGGCGTGGCCACGCTGAATCAGCACTTGCTCGAGCGCAACGGCCAACGTCGATTTGCCCGAGCCCGATAAACCGGTGAACCAAAGCGTCGCCCCCGTCTGTTTCAAGAGGGCGTGGCGTTCGTCGCGGGTCACCGTGCCGGCGTGGTAAAACACTTGCGTCGATTGAATATCTGCCATAGAAACCTTTGCAAAAAGAACGGAACATTCAGTTAGATTTATGAGAGTCTGTCCGAGGGTCAGCCCGGATCCGAGCGAACTCCGGTTCAAAGACGATAAAACTTGCCGGCTGCAACCGTTGTTTCGTGCGTGCCGATTAGTTGACCCAGAATGACATGACCTGCACGACTTCGCGTCCGGTCGTCGCGTCTTTCACCTTGAAGTGCACAGTGTACTTCCCCGGTTGATTGGGGGCCGTGAACCACAACCTCAAAAAGTGATCCCGCGGTAGACTTTGGCTGAACTCCGCTTTCGTTTCAATCAGTTCCGACCTCGAAACGTTGTCTTTATTTTTAATATCGAGCACCCGGGCATTCCCGTCGCGGATTTGACACGAACAGACGTGCTTCGTGAGGAACCCTTCCACGCCGTTCTGGATCGTCGGCTCGCTATTGACATTCCCGAGTTGAAAATAAATGGTGATCATGGAGCCCGGCTTGTGAACTGTATTGTCCGGCAGTGGATCGTAATGTCCGAAGTCGGAGACCGACCGGCAAAAGATGGCTTTTTCAATCGCCAGCGGCGCTCGCTTATTCAACAGACTTGCCACCGCGAGAAACTGTTCCGCGACCACGGCCAATTCCTTGGGGTCGGCCTGCGCCGGATTTAGTTTCGATGCCTTCACCAGTGCCGGTACTAGCTGCAATACCAGCTCGCGGTTGGGTTTCTCGAGCATTTGAATCCACGGCATCGCCTCTTCGGGGCGTCCTTCCACATACGACCGCAAGATGGCGACAATCGGCGCTTCCGGGGCCGCTGGCACCACGGTCGGTGGAAGAATTTGCGGTGTCTCTTTCGAGTTTGCCGTCGGTGATGTTTCCGGGGCAATGGGTACCGTCACCACCGGCACGGATTGAACGGTCTGCGGGTTCAGCGGGATTCGCACGCCCGGTTTGCGATTGATCGCAAAAGCAACCTGCGGCGGAGCTTCGGCCGACTTCGTTGTCGGCGTGTCTCGGCCGGTTCCCATCGACACGGCACACGCCGGTAGAAACGGCAACAGCAGAACCCAAGCTCGGTGAAATGATGGCATTCAGGGAGCTATAACAAACCCTCTCCAGACGTCAATCGGAACCCGGGCGCTCGTGTCAAGAAATTAGCCGCAAGACGCAGTCGAGCGCGGCCTGAGAAATGGAAGTGCGAGCTGCCAACTGAGTGCACAATGGCGAGCCGACTGCGTGAGCTGTCGGAAAGTAAACCACTTCCCTAAGATTCACCTAGTAACCGTTTCCCCGTTTGGCGACTGCTGACCATGTTGATCCACAAGACTGCCACCGAATTGCTCGCTCTCCAAACGGCGGGGCAAGCAACCGCCCTCGAAATCGCCAACGCGTTCTTGGCGTCGATTCAAAAACAAGAGCCGAAGATCCAGGCATTCATGCGGGTTGATGAAGCGGCCGTGCGGCAGCAAGCCGAAGCCATCGACGCCAAACGCAAAGCCGGGAAACCGCTCGGGAAACTCGCCGGGGTGCCCGTCGCGGTGAAGGATGTTCTCTGCACGAAAGGGATTGTCACAACGTGTAGCAGCAAAATGCTCGAGAACTTCGTGCCACCCTACGACGCGCATGTGGTGGCGTGCCTGAAACAGGCCGACGCCGTGATCCTCGGCAAAACGAACATGGACGAATTCGCCATGGGGTCGTCCACCGAAAACAGCGCCTACAAGAAAACTCGCAACCCCTGGGACACCGAACGTATCCCCGGCGGCAGCAGCGGTGGCAGCGCCGCCAGCGTGGCCGCCTGCGAAGCCCCGGTTTCACTCGGCACCGATACCGGCGGCTCGATCCGCCAACCCGCGGCACTCTGCGGCATCGTCGGCGTCAAACCGACCTACGGCCGCGTGAGTCGCTACGGATTGATTGCCTTCGCCAGTTCGCTCGATCAAGTCGGCCCGTTCGCTCACGATGTCACCGATGCCGCCCTGCTGATGGAAGTGATCGCCGGGCACGATCCACACGACGCCACCAGCGTGAACGACCCCGTGCCGGCCTACACGCAATTGATCAACTCCCCAGTGAAAGGACTGCGCATCGGCATCCCCAAAGAGTTCTTCGAGGAAGGCCTCGATTCCGAAGTGGAAGCGTTGGTGAAGGCATCGTTGAAAGAATACGAAAAGCTCGGGGCGACCCTCGTTCCGCTGTCGTTGCCCACTGGCTGCAAGTACGCCGTATCGGTCTATTACATCGTGGCAACCGCCGAGTGCAGCAGCAACTTGGCCCGCTTCGACGGCATGCACTACGGCCACCGCACGGCCCAAAAGACCGACCTGATTGCCACTTACAGCAAGAGCCGCGGCGAAGCGTTTGGCAAGGAAGTCCAACGCCGCATCATGCTGGGCACGTATGCCCTGAGCAGCGGCTACGACCACGAATATTACTTGAAAGCGTTGAAAGTCCGCCGGAAGATCAAGAACGAATTCGACGAGGCGTTCAAGGTCTGCGATGTGATCATGGGGCCAACGTCGCCGACACCAGCATTCAAATTCGGCGAGAAGACCGACAACCCACTGGCGATGTACCTGAGCGACATCTACACGATCAGCTGCAATCTCGCCGGCATCGCCGGGATGAGCATTCCCTGCGGTTTCACCACCAGCGGCTTGCCGGTCGGTCTGCAATTGCTCTCCCCCGCCTTCGATGAAACGAAGATGTTCCAAATTGGCCGGATGTACGAAGCGGTGACCGACTGGCACACGAAGCGGGTGGGGATGTAACTGGAATGCTCTTTATGCGGAACTCACGGACCATTGTTGCAAGTGATGGCCGTGGTGTAAGATGATATCGTTCGAGATAAGGAGCAAACATGCCGATTCATGACTGGACCCGCGAAGATGCGGGCACGTTTCACAACTTCCATCAAGATTGGGCTACCCAACTTTACCGCGCGCTGAATGCCGGCCGGCTACCGCCCGGTTACCTGGCCATGACGGATCAGCGCGTGGATGGGTGGGAGCCGGACGTCGTCACTCTCCATTCCAACGCTATCCTGGGTTCCGGATCGCCGGCACGCGGCGGTGTCGCCGTGGCCGAACGACCACCGAAAGTTCGCACGGTCTCCCGCGCGGAATCCGAAGCCGGAGCCTACGCGAGGCGGGCGAACCGCATCGTGATCAAACACAAAAAGGGACATGTCGTCGCGGTGATCGAGATCGTCTCGCCGGGCAATAAGGATCGCGCCCATTCGGTCAATCAGTTCGTCGAAAAGGTTCGCGGCTTTTTACGGAATGGCGTTCACGTGCTGTTCGTGGATCTGTTCCCGCCCGGTGCACACGATCCGCACGGTTTGCATGCCGCGGTCTGGGCCGTCTGGACGGATACCCCGGACGACCGCCCGGCGGACAAACCGCTGACGGCCGTCGGCTACGACGCGGGCAATCCGTTCTTGGCCTACGTGGAACCGCTCTCCCCCGGCGACACCTTGCCGGAAATGCCGTTGTTTTTGGAGCCGGGAATCTACATCCCCTGCCCGCTGGAAGAAAGCTACACCGCCGCATGGGACGCGCTGCCGAAGGAACTCCAAGAGGGGCTGGAGCGGCCGGGATGAGAGAAAGAGGATACTTAAAAATGTGTGGAACATGACCCCCGCTCTTTTACCGCTGCCCCACATGAGCATCCGACAGACCGCACCGCGACTGCTGACGGTGGCTGACCTCGCGGCGATGCCCACGAGTCTCCCATCGGGCGACGTCCGTTACGAACTCGATAATGGAGTGCTCGTCGTCATGCCCCCACCCGGCGACATCCACTCCGAGAAACAATCGGCGACCACGATCATATTGGCGACACAGGCACAGGCCAAAGGACTCGGCAAAGTACGCGTCGAAGTGGGGATCGTCCTGCGTCGGAACCCGGATCGCGTTGTCGGCGCCGATGCCGCTTTCCTGACGAACGATCAACTCCCGGCGATGCGCACCAAAGAAGGTTATCTCGAAACGATCCCGAAGCTGATTGTCGAAGTGAAGAGCAAGAACGACTTTTGGCCCGAGATCGAATCTAAAGTCGCCGAATACCTCGCAGCCGGAGTCGAACTCGTTTGGGTGCTCGACGACGATCAACCCACAATCACTGCCTACACCACCGGTCAACCCCAGCAAGTCTTTGCCGCCAATGATCTGCTCACGGCTCCCTTTCTGCCCGGATTCGCCGTGCTAGTGGCCGAATTCTTCGCCTGACGATCATTCTTCCTCCGCGTCCGGATTCACCTTCATCACTTCGCGCAGCAGCACCGTGGCGTAGCAGCCACTGGGGAGGCTGAAGGCGAGCCGAAGGCCGGCGGGTTCCCACGTCGCTTCGAGATCGTCGAGGTAAATGAGGTTGTGGCGGCGGGTGCCCCCCATGAGCTTGCCGAAGTTGGCGAACGACTTCGCACTCAGTTTGTGATCGGCCAGCACCGCCGCTTCGCGTTCCGCAGCGTCTTTTGCGGCGGCGAACGTGTGCGTGCCGAACATGGGCCCGCCGGTCACGATTTCCTTGGCATCGAACCGGGCCTGTTCCACGGCCACATCGTCGGTCACGAACAGACCGCCGAAGGGCCATTTCATCATCACGTCGCCCGGCAGCACCTTCCGGTACAACCCGTCTTGCACCCGCCGGCCGAGATAGTCGTTGAATAAGAGCGATTGCACGGCCGAGAGGGCGAACTTGTACACGAACGGCCGGATGCGTTTGGACTGCGTGCCGGCCAAGCACTGGAAGCCGAGATCGACCGTGCCGCCGCCCCGACCGAAACGCTGCGGGCCGTAGTAATTCGGCATCCCGAGAAGGCGGAGGCGAGCCAGAACCGCCCCCAGTGCCTCGGCATTCGCGGGGTCGGCATCGCGGATCAGCACGCGGAAGCGGTTCCCCCGGCTGTGGCCCGTTTTCAATTTATTCTGGTTCCGTGTGTGCCGCAGCAGCGTGATGCCATCGCCGTCGAGCTTATGCAAATTCGGCTCGGCTCCCTGCGGCACGCTGACCCACTGCCGGCTGATGGCGTGCCGATCCTTCAATCCTGCCATGCCGACCGAATTCACCGGGACGTTCAACCGCTGGGCGATCGTGCGGGCGAAAAATTCTGGGCCGACGCCGACTTTTTGCACCCAAAGAAAGAGATGCTCGCCGTGGCCGAGTGGTTCATAACTCGGGATTTCTTCGACTTCGAAGTCTTCGGGTTCCACCTTGATGCGGCCGCCAACGCCGGGCAAGTCGTCGGTGAGCAACGGCGGCATGAACAGATCGAACGGCATAGCGAACTCGGGAACTCGGACTCGGTGCAAGGTAGATTTAACTATCGAATCGTGTAAAACTGGCCCACAATGGAATTAGCCGGTACAGACAAGTCTTGATTGGAATCGAAAGGTTCGGTGACCGATGAACGTGGAAACTATTAGTTATGAAGACGGTTCCCCGTTCCAGCAAACTTCCGCGGCCCGTTCGCAATCCCCGTTCGGCTACGACCTCCTCGACGAAGTCGGCCGTGGTGGGATGGGAGTGGTTTATCGCGCCCGAGATGTCGCCCTCGACCGTGAAGTTGCAGTCAAGATCCTCCAGGACAAGTACGCTCCGGATTCCGTCACCGCCCGGCGATTCGTGGACGAGGCCCGCATCACCGGTCAACTCCAGCACCCCGGCATCCCGGCCGTGTATCAAGTCGGTACTTTCGCCGACGGCCGACCGTTCTTGGCCATGAAACTCATCAAAGGGCAGACGCTAGACGAATTGCTAAAGTCCGGTGTCCAGGTCGATGCGCTGGCCATCACAGAAGCCGTTGGGCAGGCGGTCGGTTACGCCCACGCGCACGGCGTGA
>JAYSYJ010000005.1:0-7986 GCA_043727675.1 Fimbriiglobus sp. | reverse complement strand
GTAGCGGACGTTCAGATTCCCGTGGAGAACGACAAACTCGCACTTTTGACGGTGCCCGTGTTCTTGGCGAACAGGTCGAAAATCTCCAGTGTCCACGTTCCCTTGGTCGCGTGCCCTCGGAACCCGGCTAGGATTTCTTCCGGTCGCACCGTGGCACCTTTTGTCAGCGAATTTCCAGCGAGTGACGCCGTGGCATTGTCGTCGAACGTAACTCCGGACAAGTTCAAATTCCGTCGGTTGAACAGCGTCACCGTTCGACCGTCTGGGGCACGCAGGCGAATTTCCAAATCGGTCATGCGGGTGTGGGCAATATCGAGATTCACCGTGAGGTTGCCAACGGTGAAGGCGTCGGTCACTGCAAAATTCACACGTGTGGTTCGCTGATCGGCGATGGGGACGTTGGTCGCTGTCGACGCATAGGATCGTCGACTCGACGATGTCGGTGGTGGTGAAACGGGTGGCGACGTCGCAGTGCCGAGCTTTGCCGAAGTCGTAAAGCGATCACCGGCTTCGCCGTTGATGCCGTTGCCGTTCTGATCCATCCGTTTGGCGAGTACATCCCAAATATCTGGCCCGACTGACACGCTGTATGTGCCCGCGGTTGTTTGGCTACCGAAGGTGATGTCGAAGATGGAACTGTTGCTGTTCGGCACGGCCGTCACCCGGGTCACCGTGACGACACCGTTTGGGCCGGTCAACACGACATCGGAGGCCGTGAAGGTCGGCGCGTTGATCTTCTTATCGAAGGTGACCCGAACCGTGTTGAACGAACCACTCGTACCGCCGAAGACGGCTGAGACGACTTTCGGTCCGCCACCCGTCCAGCGTAATCCCGGCGTCGTCGGGCTTGCCGGCGGCGACACGACCGGAGGCACCGTGACCGGAGGTACTGGAACCGGTGGCACCACACTCGACGCATCGAGTAATTTCGCCAAGTTGATGCGACCGTTCGACGTCACCCGCCCGTTCAAACTGCTCAACGAATCGACTGAGTTTTTCAACTTGTCGAGGACTTGTGTGTAGCTCCAAGTCGGGTGCAAATCCCACAGTAGCGACAACGCCCCGCTGATGACCGGCGCGGCCATTGAAGTACCACTCTTGGTGATGTATCCCCCGCCCACAGCCGTGCTGAGGATGCTTTCCCCGGGCGCGGCGATGGCCACCGTTTGTGTTCCGTAGTTCGAGAACCAAGAGAGTTGATCGTTTGCATCAGTGGATGCTACGGCCACGACGTTGTTCGACTGCTTGGCATAACTGGCGGGGTAGCTCGCCGTGTTGTCGTTATTGGATTGCTCGTTTCCGGCCGCGATGACCACGATCACCCCGGCGGCGCGGGCACGCTCGATGGCGGCAGCGAGTGTCGGATCGGGCGCCGATCCGCCCCAACTTTCGTTGATGATCTTCGCGCCATGGTTGATGGCGTAATCCATGGCTCGCACCGCATCGCTGGTGTAACCATTGCCGTTGGCGTCCATGAATCGCAGGGCCATGATGCGGGTGTGCTGGGCGACACCGGTCACGCCGACTCCATTATTTCCCGTGGCCCCGATGATCCCCGCGACGTGCGTGCCGTGGCCACTTTCGTCCATCGGATTCGTGTCGTTGCTGCTAAAGTCGTAACCGTGGAGGCCGTTGGTAGCACCGTCGATTGTGTTCGTCCAAATGTTGGCGGCCAAGTCCGGATGGTTGTAATCGACGCCGGTGTCGATCACCGCCACGATGGTTTGCCCGGTACCGGTGGTGACATTCCAACCTTGTGCCGCACTGATCTTGGGCAGACTCCAAAGCTCACTCAGGCGCGGATCGTTGGGAGTCTGCGCCACGGAGATGATCGAATCGCGAGTGACCGAGCGAACACCTGGCTGCGCCGAATAGAGCGTGGTGGCTTGGCCGAGATCGACACCGGCGTTCAGTTCGACTCGGTAAATACCCAACCCGAGCGACGTGATCGATTTTTCGGTGGGTAAGTGCGTTAACGAGGCGATGTTTTTGACATTTGAGGTCGAGTCGTTGAACGTGACTAATACCCGATCTGAGGCGGACAACGGGACGTTACTGGGCACAGTCCGGTCTTCGAGGGCTTCCATCTGAAGCTGAATCCGACGATTTTGATTCCGCATTCGTGAAGTCTCCGCAAGCTGTGGCGGTCGTAGGTGCTGTGCAGGTTGTAACGCACAATTCCAGCCTACTGTCCAGTGCGGCTCAAGGTGAGGAAATCGATAGTAACGATTGTTCGGAATCGGTCTAGGCCGAATATCTGTAGCGGTTGTTGAGAATGGCCAAATGGCGAAGGATAGGCTGTTTTGAGTTGCGGAGATTCGACTTCACGAAGGTTTTGACTCGGTTTTCCGAGTCTGGTGTGTTGTATTTGATGGAGATTACACTGCCGAGTTCGAGCGAATCACGCCCAATTCGAGGAGGGCATCATCGTACCAAGCGCGGTTGCGTGGCACGGTGGGCAACCGAATGATTTGGAACAGTGCGATACCGCCGACGAAGCCGATCATGAACCAGTCGGCGGTGAGGTGATACAGCACAGCCGTGGCGACGGCGGCCGCTTCCGTGATGGCGAATTCTGCGAATTTGCCAGTGGCGTAGACGTGCCAGATTCGTTCCGATTCTGTTTCCGGAGGAACACCCTCTTCCGGAGTTTCCGGCGGCTCGGTGGCCACACGACGCAGCCCGGTCGACCAGAGGAACGGCACTAGAAACCGTGCGATAGCCACGGCGGAGAGTGTGAGGGTGGCGCCGAGTACGGTGACAATCGGCACGCCGACGAGCCGACCGGCGTTGCCGCTGATCGGCCGGCCACCGAGAGCGAATTCGACGGTGCTCATGACCCCGATGGTCAAGACGCCTAAGAAGCCGATCAAACCGAGGCAGAGCAGCCGGAGGACTTTCTGCCGGGCCACCATTTCGGGCGTGTCGAGGGGATGACCATCGTCGGACAAATATTGACTGATGCGGTTCATGGTGCGGTTACCGGCAGCGGATATCGTGGTATTCGAGCGGGAATTCGTAGTCTTTGCGGAGCGGGTAGCCGACCCAATCGTCGGACATCAGAATGCGGCGCGGGTCGGGATGGCCGGTAAAGCGGATGCCGAGCAGGTCGAAGGTTTCGCGTTCGTGCCAATCGGCTGTCCGCCAAACTCCAGTAACCGTCGGCACTTCTGGGAGTTCACCGACGACATCGTTCAACCAGCGTGGCAGTAGCACTTTAAGTGTGAAACGCCGACCGGGGATCGCGAAGCTCGACAGGTGGTAGACGACTTCCAAATGCGGCTCGAATCCGGCCTTCGCCAACTTCTTCGAGTCGGTTTCGAGGTAATCGACGCCGGCCAAGTTATTGAGAATATCGAACTGCAATTCGTCGCGCAGGTAACGGCAAATATCCACCAACTTCGCCGATTCGACGACGACGAACGGATCGTGAACTTCGAGGTGGTTGCTCAAAATAGCGGCCCCGAACGCGGTGTCGAGTCGCCCGATGATTTCGGCAGGTGTCATGGGGTTGTCACCAGTTGCTTGAATGGAGCGGCTAGGCAACGGCCCCAAGTTCGTTCGAAGTCGTCAAGTTTCGCTCCGACAATCTCCATGATATGGTTGTGGCCATCTACTTTCCGACACGATCCCCCCACCCTCCGTAGGAAAGTAACTTTCAGGCCAGAAAGCGACCAACTTTCACGAATGACCATGCCTCTAGCGTGGAAAGGCCGGAAAGGCAATTTGTTCGCCCGGCATCAACTTCATGTCTTCGTAGGCTTGTTCACGGGTTTCGATGGCTTGCCTAATTTGGGGTTTGATCTTTTCAATTTGGAGCCGGCAGCTGGGTGCCAAAGATTCAAATTCTAGAACTCGTTGATTTAGCACATTCAAGATTTGCTTCTGGTTGGTTTGGAACCGGAGATTCAACGCTTGCAAATCACCGATTGCGACGCCGGTCTTAGAGTCGAACTGAAACTTGGCGAGTTTGCTTTGTTTCCAATCTAACAATAATTTTGTTTTGATTGGGCCGAAACCTTTAATGCGCGATATCAATTCTTGCACGATATCCGCCGCACTTACGACTCCATTTTCTGCCAGTACTCCTTTCAGAAAGATTCCAATTTGGGGGATGTCGTCGCTTTCGATGAATTGCAGTCGAAGAAACCGTTTCTGAGCGGTTGACTCGGCGTCGTCTTCCAACGATTGCAAATCGCGTTTGTACAAAAAGGGTAATTTCATACAGTCTGCTGCAAGATTCGTGCAGTCTAACTCGATATCAGCTCGCTTCTTATTGTACTCAGTCACGAGACTGGCCCATGTCATTTCGAATCCAGCCACCGTATCTTCCGCTTTCCGGAACGAAAGTTGTCGCCGTCCTCGTTCTTCGATCCACAACGTATTAGCCCGTTGGCCGACGTCTCTTATCTTTTGTTGTAACAAGCTATTCGCAGCATCGCGTGCCGCCCTACTACGTTGGCATTCTTGTTTCGCTTTTTGCTTTACTGCATCGAGAGTTTGCTCGATGGACGAGCTGACGAATCGTCTCCGTTTCTTAAGATCTCGGATCGTTTGCTGTGCCGGAGAATACTTAGACAGCAGAAAGTGGACTGCGAGACAAACACCAAAGACAATTAGAATTCCTACCCCGACTGCACCGATTGTCCATCGGAAATAACCCATTGGTGTCAAAAGAGCTCCCAACGCAACCACAGCAATCAATATTCGTGTTGTGAAGATACGATCTCGAGTGTGCAAAGTACCTTCTTGTTGGGCTTCTTCCAATTCAACATCGATCTCATCGAATTCTTGATCGGATTGCTTGGTCAGTTTGATCCGCAACGCTTCAAGCTTCCTTATTTCTAACGCGGCGGTTTCGGCCTCTTCGAATTGTGCTGCGACGATTATCGATTGGTGCTGTTTGTACAGAGCTTGCGATTTTAATAGAAGTTGTGCAAGTTCAACCGGAACCGCTTTGGCGGCCCATCGGCGCGATACACGGTAATCTTGCCGGAAATATGGGAATTCCGCGGCCTTGGCTGCAGCCAAACGCCGTTTGACATCTTGCAGCTTAGCATCATCGACTGAGAAGGAATCACTGCCGCCGTCGACGCCAAGGTAGTATTCTGGGCCGTCATTGTTTGCGAGTCGACACCAAGTGCAACCCTTCGCACCGCGCCAGTATTTGTGTCCAGCGTCCACTTGGCATACGACGGTTTCCTGTTCCAACTGCTTCAGTGCCGATATCCAATCCACTGGCTTGGGCCGTGTCCCGTTCTCGCTACCGCGTTCGAAAGCTTGTCGAAAAAGCATCCCGATTGAATTTGGAATGTCTTCGAAGGTGGGTGAGATCTTGGGTAGGGCCATTCCCAACGAATGAGCCATCGGCCCTTGGTTAAACCGGAACTCGGCGATCAGTTGACCGGGTGTTGGTTCATCTGATCCGATGTAGCCAGCGTAGGGGTGCCGCCCGACGAACAGGAGTTGGTAGATGAGCACAGCTAGGCCGAAACGATCATGGTTCACGGTTCGCAGTAACGTTTTGAGATGTTTTCCTTGTAACTCCGGGGGAGTGTAGTCGAGCAAACCGACTTCGCAGTAATAAGGCTTGTTATTGGCCACGATTTGAAACGAATCGCAATCGACCAGCCGCACCAAGGCTTGAGAAGAAACAACGGCGTTCTTCAGTTGGACATCGCCTACAACACAACCAGTCCCGTGGACTTCGTCGAAGGCGGCCGCTAAATTCTGTGCCGCCCTGATCTGGAAAGTCCAGCCGGCACGGGGGAAGTATTTGAGACGTTGATTCGGATTGTACAATAGCCAAATGTCTTGGTAATCGACGAGACGAGACATGGTGAAGCCGGCCACTTGGCGGGTTCGCTTATCAAAAATGAGTGCATCCGGCCAAGTGGCGACACTGAGCAGTTTAGAGTTGGAGACCGCAATCATCGCGGCCAATTTCTCGGCGGTTGTCCGAGAAGGTGGGCTATGGTAGACCTTTGCAACACGACCGGGATCATTGAGAATCCCGTAGACCGCGCCCTCACCTCCAGAACCGAGTTTCCGGTCAAGTAAAACGGCGCTGCCTATGGCATCGACAAATTGTGGCGGTGTCATGATGATCGCATGGCTAAAACCAAGGTTTTATCATCGTCCGTGCGTCCGTTGATGCTTTGAGAATTCAAGAAGTCTTTTAAGGCCGGAGACAGAGAATCCGGCAGTGTAGAAGTCTTGATCGCTTGAAACAAAGGATTGAAAAAATCGGCGTAAGCCAGCTTCGCGCTGAAATCGAGGGCGAGGCGTTGCAAACCGTCAGTCAGGACGGCAAGTTCGGAAACCGCCAGGGTGATAGCGGTGTACTGGAAGGCGTTGGCAAACTTGTTGTCGGTCAAGAAATCGGTCGCGTTCGCGTATTCCGTCGGCTCCGGCCAAAAGACCGTTCGATATTCTTGACCATCGTGGTACACGATCGCACCGTCGCCGACTTGAGCGAACGCCGCGCCGTCAGGCCCGACCACGGCCAGCAACAGTGTGCATGCTAACTCCCTAGGACTCACCTGCAAGCGTTCGGCTTCCGCGATCAACACGGTACGAACATCGTGAAAAACCGATAATGCGACTTCTTGAGTGGGAAGAGGATTAAGCTGCCCTATTTCAATTCGCTTTACCAATTCTTCACAGGCAAGCACCGCTCCAATCTCAGAATGGCTCGCGGTTCCCGCACCATCCGCTACGGCGATGACCAACCACGTCCCGGAAGCGCCGAACGTGCGGTGCACGAACGCATCTTGGCAAGGCGTACCGCGGGCAATGTGCGAAGTCCCAGTGGCTTTCTCACCCAATACGCTCCAGCAGGACTTGGTCATCACAAGTTTGCCCAACCGGACGGAGCGGCCAGCTTCAATTGGTCTTCTTGGCCAGGGTTAGAATGCGATACGCTCCGTTGAGAAGATGAAAGCCACAGGAACATTTCTTTGAAACTGTACCCTTTGAGTGCAAGCGGTTGTCGGACCGAAATCTTTTTGAGAATGTCGAAGTTGGCTCCTTCGACCCCGACGGAGAAGAAGGCGAAGTTTTTATTCCGCTCGCCTTCTTGGACTTTTGCGGCGGCCGCTTGCCATGCGTCGGTCGGCGTCCCATCCGTGATCATAAAAATCCATGGACGGTAGAAATGAAGTGCATTTTGTTTGTACTGTTGCTTGCGTACAGTGACAGCATCAATGGCTTGAAGGATCGCGGCGCCCATCATTGTCTCGCCGTTGGCAACGAGTGTCGGAGGAGCGAATTCGTGAGCCGTGACGAACGAGACAACTGTTTCCACAGTGTTACCGAATGTGATCACTGAAACTTCGACCCGTTGAGCGGCGAGCGCATCGGTCGTGACATCTGCTTGATAATGCCGCAATCCTTCGTTTACCAAGTCGATCCTGCTTTTCCCACTTGAAACGGCACGGTATGTTTGGCCGTCTTGTTGGACGGTATAGCCGAGGTCTTTACCGCTTTCGCCGACGATCTCTGCCATCGAACCGGACACATCGACTAACAAAACGCACGGGCAACGCGGCTCCGGGTTAGTTGCGAGTTTGACATCGGCGAACGGAAACTGTTCCGACATGTGAGACCTCGGAATGAGCTGATCAGATAGTAGAAGAACACTCTATGGAGCTTAAATATCTATTCAAGCATACCATAGATCAAATTTCTTTACTTTACTTCGCCATTTCTACCATCCTAGTTTCGCGGATCACGGTCACTTTAATTTCGCCGGGGTAGTCAAGCTCTTGCTCGATGGCGCGGGCGATGTCGCGGCAAATTTGGAGGGCTTGGTCGTCGGTGGTTTGATGGGCGTTGGCGATTACGCGGAGTTCGCGGCCGGCTTGGATCGCGAACGCGGCGCTGACGCCGGGGAAGCCGCAGGCCACGGCTTCGAGCGCTTCCATCCGCTTGACGTACTTTTCCAACGTCTCGCGGCGGGCACCCGGTCGGCTGGCGCTGATGGCG
>JAYSYJ010000004.1:0-7987 GCA_043727675.1 Fimbriiglobus sp. | reverse complement strand
CGATGTGTAAAGGGTACCAGAGTCAGTCACGAAATAATACCGATCCTTTAAGTTAATACATTTGAAATGGCCTTTGAAGGGACAAGGAACACTGTACTTCTCCTCAGATGGTACTGTTTTGCTGAGACCTCCACCTCTGAACCAGCCGATCTTGCGAGTTTTATCGTCGTTTTCATAGCAATGAACACCCAATATTTCATTTGCAGTTGTTTCGATCACGTCACCGGTAGTCGCAGAGTGTACGACTTTGAAGTATAAACTTGTGGTTTTGCCTATTTGATCGACGACTTTTCCATCGAATAAATCTTTAAGCGAGCATTCGCCGCGACACCTCTTATCAATCGCACCGTCCCCAGGTAGCCAGCCTCCACCAAAGTAGTAGTCGTACTCGAGAATCAGACGATTGTTGACTACCAGAGCGGATAATCTGTGACTTTTGAGATTAGAGGGTGTCAATTTGCTTGACAACAGCACGATTCGTTCAGTAAAGCCTTCATGAACATGCGGGCGAAGGATATGGAGATCAGGAGACCCGAGTGTGTATACGATCCACCCGCGTTCGGTGGCGTAACAGCACAGAGGCTTTTCAGCCGGAGCAGTAAGCAGTGATAAAACTGCCGCGAACACGATTGGTACTACCATGTCAAAACCCCTTGTGTAGTCGCCGAGACCCGACAAGCTGAGCAAAGGCAAATTTTTGAGTTATTTCACATCGACCTTGATCGGCTCGATAATCTTATCATCAATCAAACGCCTACATAGACTCAATGAACGATCAGATAGTTCGACAGTAATCCATGGTGACTTCAAATATGAAATTAGCGGAAGTTTACGTAATTGCTTTGGCGATGGAATAGAATTCTTAAGCTCAAAATATCTATTCCTCGTGAAAACATAGACTCTTTTTGAATCGACGACAGAAATGACTGCATTGACCGGTTCACCAAATCCTAGAAAGACTGGCAATATTTCGAGAGGTTTGCCATCCTTGTCGATCAGTGAACTATAAAGAATTCCCCGAGTAGTCACGAAATAATAACGATCATTCACGTGGAATACTTTGAAAGGGCCTACGAATGGGCAAGCGACTTTGAACATCTCTATCGGCAGTTCATCTTTATTCAGATTCGCACCATTGAACCAACCCAAGTATCGAATCCCTTTGACATCTCCGTAGCAATTGACACCGATGATTTCATTCTCAGTATTTACGAGTAAATCAGCGTTAATAGCTCTGTTGACTATTTTATTCATCAAGTCGACTGATTGGCCTTTTTGATCAACCATCTTCCCGTCGAATGCATCTTTCAAAGAACATTCCCCCCGACATCTCGTACTGAACAACTCCCGACTCGCGAACCCTTCACGGAAATCATAATCGTATTCGACGATTATTCGGTTCTCAACTACTAATGCGGATAGTCTGTGATCTTTGACATTCGAAGGAGTCAACTTGCCGGACATCAGCACAATCCGCTTTGTAAAAGCTTCTCGGATGTATGGCCGAAGGATATGAAGTTCTGGTGATCCGAGCTCATAGACGATCCACCCACGCTCGGTCGCGTAACAGCAGAGAGGCTTTTCAGCAGGAGCCGTAAGTAGTGATAAAACTGCCGCGAACACGATTGGCACTGCCATGTCGATAACTCGTGGTATAGTGTGAAATCACTGGTCAAATTTCAACTCTGCCATCCGGTGCACTCATAACGCTTCCTACCGGGCGAACGTTTGTACGATTTCGTTGACCACGAATCCGCTGCTTGTGACTTGTCGTTGCCAATGAATACATAGAGCATGGCCAACATGTTCTGCAAGCTAAGTCCCGGAACAATCTCAGAACATCCTCCTCGGCTCAGAGCACCATCAATGGGGTGCCTCGGACGCAAACTGTAAATTACCCCCGTTTCCAGGTTGACTCCGGAACCGAACTCGACGACTTTAGTGGATAGTTCTCTCCGGTGACGAGGTTCTCGATCATGCGACGATTGCTCCTGTTCGGCTTGGCACTCTTGATCGGCGGTTCGGCTCGGGCGGCGGAGCCGAAGTTGCCGGACGCCATCAAGGTGGACAAGGAGAAGAAGACGGTCACCATCGACGCTAAAGTGGCGCCGCGGAAACTGCCCCATTTGGATCAGAGCTACCCCATCGAGGTGATTGCCTGCTGGGGCTTCATCAAGGATGCCAAGCCGGGGGACAAGAACGGCAAGAAGTCGCACGAGACCATCGTGACGTTCGATGTGATGCCGAGCGAAGTGGCGGCGGCGATGGAAATGCTGTCGCTGAAACCGGGCAAACCGGCGGTCGGGGAGGATGCCAAAGCGGAAGGCCCCGAGGTGAACATTTACATCGACGTGCCGCAGGGGGACGGCCCCGCCAAGCGGTACCCGCTCGATAAGATTCTCGTCGATCCGAAGACCAACAAGCCAATGCCGAAAGGCGTGAAGTTCAAGTTCACCGGTTCGGCACCGTCGAAGGCGGAACCGGGCAAAGAGGCCAAGGCGTTCGGGGCCGACAACACCGGCTCGCTGATCATGCTTTTCCCGGTCGACGCCGAGACGGTGTTTCAATCGACGCTGACGATGAAGGAAGAAAAGTACCTGAAGCTCGATGTGAAAAAGGACACGCTTCCCAAAGAAGGCGATCCGGTCAAGCTCGTCCTCGAAGTGGCGGGGAAATAACCATGCGAAAGTTTTTCATCCTCGCCTTCGGCGGTCTCGGTGCGTTCGGTTGCACCGAAGCGCCGGCACCCGTTCCTGTCGACGTCAGTGCCGCCAAAATCGATCCGGTGCTTCCGACGCCCGCCCCGATGGTACCTGCGAAAGTGCCCGTCGCTCAGGAACCGAAGCCGGTGCCGGTGGAACTGGCCGTGAAACTGCCGGATGATCTCGGTGGCAAAGCGGTTCAGAAGTCGCTGATGCCGTCGATGGCATTGCCGGACGATTTGACCGGCCCGAAGGTGCCCCGCCCGCGAAGTACGGCCATCGACCGCGGAGAACTGTCGACCGCACCGTTGGCGATCACGTTGCCGGCCTTGCCGAATCCGAAGGTCAAGCCGGCGAAACCGTCGCTGCCACCCGAGCGGATCCCGACCGATCTGGGCCGAGCCGCCGCCGAGAATTTGAGTGCCGTCAAGTTCCCCGAAAAAGCACTCGTGCGGGCGGACGGGCCGAACAACGGCGCGGCCGATGTCCCCCTGTTGGCACGGCAACTTCTGGAACGAGCGTCCGTCGAAGACCCGACGGCCGAGATTTCGGCTCTCAAGTTGATCGAAACGATCTTCCCGTATCCGGTTGGGCCATTGCCGTTCTTGAAGGTCACGATCCCCGACCCGTTCGAGTTCGTGGAACAGTTGAAGGGTAAGCTGCCACGGGAGTCGGAATTTGGCACCGTGCCGAGCGTGGTGCCACCCGAGAAGAAGTGACACTCACCCCCGTGCCGCGAGCGGGACAACGTCTCGTGCCGGTTCCCCAGTGTAAAGGGCACGGGGACGAATCAGCCGGTTGTTGTCCAACTGTTCGATGACGTGGGCGGCCCACCCGGCGATCCGGCTCATGGCGAACATCGGCGTGTAGAGCGGGATGTTCAGATTCATGGCATGGTAGAGGCGACCGGCCGGCCAATCGAGGTTCGGGTACATCCCCTTTTCCGTCGCCATGATCCCTTCGATGATCTCGGCGGTGACTTCCCACTCTTGCAATTCGGGCGTCGTCGCACGACTCTGCGCGAACCCCTTGAGGATAGCGGCCCGCACATCGCCTTCTTTGTAAACGCGGTGCCCGAACCCCATGATTCGCTCTTTGCGAGTGAGTGCCGCCTTCGTCCATGCCGCCGCCGTGGCCGGGCCGCCAGCGTCCTTCAGCACGTCCATTACTTTCTCGTTGGCGCCACCGTGCAACGGCCCCTTCAAGGCCCCGATGGCACCCACCACCGCGGCGTGCAAATCGGAGAGCGTCGACACGATCACCCGGGCCGCAAACGTACTGGCGTTGAATTCGTGCTCGGCGTACAAGATCAACGACACATCGAGCGCCTTCACATCTTCGGCTGTCGGTTCGACCCCTTCGAGCATCCAGAGGAAGTTGGCGGCCTGCGCCAAATCTTGCCGGGCGGCGATGGGCTGCAGACCCCGGCCGACGCGGTGTTGATCGGCGATGATCACCGGCATTTGCGCCATCAGCCGCTCGGCCTTGCGGACGTTCGCCTCGTGCGAATTGTCCGCGGCATCTTGATCGAAATGGGCCAGCGCACTCACGGCCGTGCGGAGCAAATCGAGTGGGACACTCCACTTGGGCATGGCGGGGAAGAGTTGCTTGACCGGTTCCGGTAGCCGCCGGGCCATGGCGACCCGCTCGAGGAAGCTTTGGAATTCCTTGGCTTTCGGCAATTCCCCGTAGATGAGCAGGTAGGCGACTTCGTCGAAGCTGGCGTGCGTGCAGAGATCGCCGACGGCGTAGCCGCGGTAGCGCAAGCCATCTTCGACGCTGGAAATCGCCGTCGGCCCCGCGATCACGCCTTCGAGACCGGGGGAATACGCCGGGGCGGGTGTCGATGCGGCCATGCTGTGTCCCTCAGAAACAGAACCGAAACCGGAGTCGTTACGACACCGTCCACATGTCTTCGGACTTGAACAGGTCGGCGACCTTTCCCTTGCCTTTCTTGGCGACCGCCTCCTCGATTTGCGCTATCTGCTGTTCATCGTAGGTCGGCCGCCGCACGGCTCGGTAGACGCCCATGACTTCCGGGAACTCCGGGCCGACCATCCGGCTCAGCAGCGTGGCCAACGTCGGATCGTCGCACTTCTCGTCGTGGATCAGCAGATCATCCGGGCCGCAATCGACGCCGACTTCGACCACTTCGGGCGTCAGGCCGTTCAACCGAATCCCCTTAGTGCGGTTCTTGCCGAAGATCATCGGCTTGCCATGCTCAACGTACAAGAGGTTGTCGGCTTTCACGCTCTTATCGGTGGCGTACGCGAAAACTTCATCGTTGAAGATTTTGCAGTTCTGGTAGATCTCGACGAACGCGGTCCCTTTGTGGGCCGCGGCGCGGTGCAGGGTCGCCGTGAGGTGCTGAATGTCCACATCGACGGTGCGGGCCACGAAAGTGGCTTCGGCGGCGAGGGCCAAGCTCAATGGGCGAATCGGCGTTTCCACCGACCCCGTCCGGCTCGTTTTAGTCGGGGTACCCTTGCGGCTCGTCGGGCTGTACTGGCCCTTGGTCAGCCCGTAAATTTCGTTGTTGAACAGCAGAATCTTGATGTCGATGTTGCGCCGGAGCACATGCATCAGATGGTTGCCACCGATGCTCAGTCCGTCACCGTCGCCGGTGACCATCCAAATTTGCAGGTCGGGGTTGGCCAACCGCAACCCGGTGGCGAACGTCGGCGCCCGCCCGTGGATGGTGTGGAAGCCGAAGGTGTTCATGTAGTACGGGAAACGGCTGGAGCAGCCGATGCCCGAGACGAACGCGAGGTTCTCGCGCGGGATACCCACCGAGGTGAGTGCTTTGCGCATCTGGGCGAGGATGGAGTAATCACCGCAGCCGGGGCACCAACGGACTTCTTGATCCGTGGTCAGGTCTTTGGCCGTGAGGGTGGGGAGGGGAGTGGCGGACATATTCGGGTTCCGGGTATGAGAAATTAGCCGCGTGACGAAGTCGAGTGCGGCCTGAAGTTCGGAGTTTGCGATTCATGACGGTTCAGTCCGTGCCAGCACGCTCGTCTACGATTCGCGGCTCAGGGCCGCGAGTATTCCCTCTTCAATCTCACTGATCAAAAACGGCCGTCCCTGCACTTTGTTCAACCCCTTGGCGTCCACCAAATACTTGGCCCGCAACAGCCAGCACAACTGCCCCGAGTTCAATTCTGGCACGAGCACCTTCTTGAACCGTTTCAGCACCGCCTCGGTGTTCTTCGGCATCGGGTTCAAGTACCGCAGGTGGGCGCTCGCCACCTTCAACCCTTTGCGTTGGGCCCGTTCGACCGCCGTGAAAATACTACCGAAGGTGCCACCCCAGCCGATGAGCAGCAGTTCCGCGTCGTCCGGGCCGGTGACCTCGAGATCGGGGATTGTCAGGGCGATGTTCTCGATCTTCTGCCACCGGGTGTGAGTCATATGCTCGTGGTTGGACGGTTCGTAGTTGATATTCCCCGTGACGTCTTGCTTCTCGATACCACCGATGCGGTGCTCCAAGCCGGGTGTACCGGGGATGGCCCAAGGCCGCGACAAATGCTTGTCTCGTTTGTACGGCAGGTACTTGCTCGCCGCACCTTCGCCGACCTCGTGGCCGGGGCCGTTCCAACCATCGCTGTTCGGGCCGGTCGGGTGGGTGATCTCGATCTTCGGCAGCGTCGCCGGATCGGGGAGTTTCCACGGCTCGGAGCCGTTCGCCAAATAACCGTCGGATAGCAAGAAGACGGGGCACATGAACTGGGTGGCGATCCGCACCGCTTCGTAGGCGATGTCGAAGCAATCGACCGGCGACTGCGGGGCAATGATGGCCACGGGGCTTTCGCCGTTGCGGCCAAACATCGCCTGGAGCAAGTCGGCCTGCTCGGTTTTGGTCGGCAAGCCGGTGCTCGGCCCACCGCGTTGAACGTCGATAATCACGAGCGGGAGTTCGGTCATCACGGCCAGGCCGATGGCTTCGGACTTCAAGCAGATGCCGGGGCCGCTGGTGCCCGTGACGCCGATGGCCCCGCCGAAACTAGCGCCGATGGCGATGCCACAAGCGGCGATTTCGTCTTCGGCTTGCAGGGTCTTGACCCCGTGGCGGCGCATCTCGACGCTGCACAAATCTTCGAGGACGGAACTGGCCGGGGTGATCGGGTATCCGGAATAAACGAGTGTCTTATTCGCACTGTGAGCCGCTGCGACCAGACCGATGGCGATGGCCTCGTTCCCGGTGATCTTCCGGTAGACGCCCGGTTCGATCTTCGCCTTGCCGACGGTGTACTGCACCGGCATCACTTCGACGGTGTCGCCGTAGTTGTAACCCGCCTTCAGGGCCCGTGTGTTCGCGTCCATCACCGGCATTAGTTCGGCTTTGCGGCCGAACTTTTCTTTGATCCACTTGATGGTGGCTTCCAGCGGACGCTCGTACATCCAATAGACGAGGCCGAGGGCGAAGAAGTTTTTGCAGCGGTCTTGCTCGCGGGGCGAGAGTCCGCACTCCTTGACCGCTTCGCGGGTGAGCTTCGACACCGATACCCGGATCTGGCGATACCCGGTCAGAGAACCGTCGTCGAGCGGGTTCACTTTGTACTTCGCTTTGTCGAGGTCGTTCTGACCGAACGCATCGGTGTTGATGACCAGAATGCCGCCTTTTTTCAGGTCGCGCAGGTTGGTCTTGAGGGCGGCCGGGTTCATGACGACGAGGGCATCGAGGACGTCGCCGGGGGTGTAAATGCGGGTACTGCTGAAGTGCAGTTGGTACCCGGAGACACCGGCGAGGGTGCCGGCGGGAGCGCGGATTTCGGCGGGGAAGTCCGGGAACGTGGCGATGTCGTTCCCGACGAGAGCCGACGTGTTGGTGAACTGCGTCCCGGCGAGTTGCATGCCGTCGCCGGAGTCGCCGGCGAAGCGGATCGTGATGCTCTCGACTTCTTGGTAGGTGTGTTTGCCGTTGGCGGACGGGGCGAGCGGCAGGGCATCAAGCCCGGCGGGAGGGGTCATCGGAACCTCGGCGAACGACGGAAGATAAAGTGTGGGAGTGGGCCGGTCGCAACCACGCGGGAGAGCCACACTCTGATATCCTATTTCCCCGCGGCCGCGCCGGTAGGGCGCCCGAACTTCTG
Organism: Fimbriiglobus sp.; assembly: GCA_043727675.1. Taxonomy (GTDB): domain Bacteria; phylum Planctomycetota; class Planctomycetia; order Gemmatales; family Gemmataceae; genus JALHQU01. The sequence continues at coordinate 192 of JAYSYJ010000004.1, read as the reverse complement.
CGTGTCAAGTCCTGAGGGATTTCGCCGAAAAAATCTGTCCGGGAAAGACGAAGGCCACCGGAACGATTCCGGTGGCCCTGATGCGTGTGCGAACGACGATCACGCCACGGCAGTTTTGCCTTTGCGGAGCGAGCGGAGCATCCCCATCCCGGCAAAGCCGAGACCGAAGAGCACGATCCCAGCCGGTGCCGG
>JAYSYJ010000003.1:0-8030 GCA_043727675.1 Fimbriiglobus sp. | reverse complement strand
TCGCTCGTGACTAAGGCCCGATCCCCGAAAAAGTCTTGCAGGCCGAGTTCCGCCACCTTGGTCGGGCCGAAACCGGCATCCCGTTCGACCCGCACCCGACCCTGGCGGATCAAGTAGAACTCGCTGGCGTCGTCCACCGGGTCGCCCTGCTTCACGATCGCTTGCCCGGCTGCGAACACCTTCACCGGCAATCCCGGCCGCGCTGCCAAATGCTCGGACACCGACAAATTCGGATGCAGTCCGATGCAGATCCCGTCGGCGATGGTTTGTTGTTGCTCCGGGAGAATCGCCGCGAAGAAGGCCGCTTTGCGCAACCCTTCGGTGACGAACAGCCGCTCGGCGACCACGACGTTCGAGACGATCTTGCCGCGCTCCATGTGGACGATGCGGTCGGCTCGGTTCATGATGCGGGAATCGTGGGTCACGATCAAACTCGTCGAACCACGCTGCACCGCCAATTCCTTCAAAAGCACCGCCTGCTCGTCGGTGAGGCGACCGGTCTCGTCGTCGTGTTCGCCCGGTTTGCGGATCAGTTTGGCAATCTCGTCGGGGTCGCGTTCCCGGGCCAAATTCTGCAACAGCGTGATGACGGCCAAACCGCTGTTGGCGTCGAGCGCCGCCGTCGGTTCGTCCGCGAGAATGAGTTTGGGCCGATTCACCAAGGCCCGCGCCACGGCGACGCGCTGGCGCTGGCCTCCGGACAGACCCGCCGGTTTGTAGTGCATCCGCTGGGCCAATCCGAGATAGGTCAGCAACTTGCGGATGTCTTCATCCGCGGCGGCCCCGCCTTCGGTGAAGAGCTGCTGGGCCATGCGGATGTTCTGCACGGCTTGCAACGAGTCGAACAAGTTGTGGCGCTGGAAGATGAAGCCGATGAGTCGGCGCACCTTCACGAGGTCGGCGTCGCTCGACCCGAACAGGCTGCGGTACTTCCCGAGTTGCCCGTCCCAAATGTCGATCTCGCCGGACTGGATCCCGCGCAGGCCGCCGATGAGCGTGAGGATCGTCGTCTTCCCGGAGCCGGACGGCCCGCTCATGATGACGAGTTCGCCCGGCATCACTTCGAGGTTGTTGTCGAAGAGCACCTGCGTCTTAGCGTCGCCGCTGCCGAAGGTGTGGTTCACCCCGCGGATGCGTAGCAACGGCTGGCCAACCGGGGGAATGGACGTCGGTGCCGGAGTCATTTCGCCTCGGCGGTGGGAACTGCTGTTGGCAAAGGCCGGCCAAACTCGTCGAACCCGTACCGGGCAAAAATTTCCGCCGGCGGAATCCAGACGACTTTACCGTCGCGGGACTCGCAGACTTCACGGCCCATGCGGGCGTGTTCGAGAATCGCTTCGCGATTCGACCGCTCGTAAGAGGCGTCGGTCTCGGCTCGAAGCGATTTCATCTTTTCCAACAGTGGCGATGTGGTCTCAAGCATAGTCGGCACTCCTCAGAAATTGGGCCCAGACGTCCGCGTCCCCGATCTCTTCATCGCCGGGGTTTCCGACGGCGAGGAGTTCGCGTTGCCCAAAGGAATTATCCATCACTTCCCAGTAATCGGCAATGGGCCGGTAAAGGTCGAGGAAGTTCTTCACGCTCCGCCCGTAGCGCCTGCGGACGTCCTGATCCGGAATGTGATGCCCACCCGCGCGAACCCGCTCCGCGACCCGAGCCACTGCCAGTTCGGCGCTATCCAACCAATAATAATACACGTACACCTCGTACCCAGATTGGCGCAGGCCCTTCAACCAGGGTGCGTAAGTCCGGGCCGACAGCGTCGTCTCGAATGCGAAATCCCGCTTTTGATCGGCGAGTGTGCGCATCCAGTCGAGCATGATCCGACCGGCGCGGAATGCCTCCGACTCCGGGTTCAGCGAGTTCAACCCCCGCGCGACGGCGTCGGCGTTGGTGAACACGGGAATCTTCAACACGTTGATCAACAGATCGCGTGAAGCGGTGGTTTTTCCCGCCCCGTTGATCCCGGCCAAGACGACGACTCGCGGCATGGGCGATTGCTCCGTGGTGCAAACTCAGAAGACATCGGCGGGATCCGCTTTCAACAGGCTGACAAGGGCGATCATCCCCGAGACCACGCACAGGGCCACGGTGGCGAGGAACAGACTGCCGACACGCACGGGGGTCATCGTCATCGGCAAGCCGGTGCTGGCCGACAGCAGGGCATACGCACCCCACGAAATGAAGAACCCCGCCACAAACCCGGCCACGGCGAGGATGAGTGACTCTTGCAGGACCACCCAGGCGAGGTAGCGGTTGCCATGCCCCATCGCCTTGAGCGTGGCGTATTCCGGCAGGTGATCGGACACATCGCCGGAAAGGATCTGGTAACAAATGACGAGGCCGACGGCGAAGCCCATGAACATTCCGAAGCCGAAGGCGAAGCCGATGGGCGTGTTCGAGAGCCAGAATGATTTTTCGCGGTCTTTGATTTCGTCAATCGTGAACACGTCCACATCGGCATCGGTTTCGCCGGTGGCGAGGGCCGCGAGAATGTCGCGCTTGGCCGCCGCGCGGTCAGTGCCCGGTTCGAGGCGGATCAACCCGATGTCGACGTCCGCCGAGGCGGTGCCGAGGGTGTAAGGTTTGCGGAGCAGTTCGAGAAAAGTTTGCTCCGATACGATCATGGTACCGTCGGCGGTGAAGTCGGTACCGAGGTCGAAGCTCCCCACGAACTCGATTTTGCGACCGGTGAGATCCGTCACGGTTCCTTCGCTCAGTGGGCCGTAGCTCGTCTGCGGCAATCCACCCTTGGTGCCCTCGGATTTCGCCCGGCGGTCGAACAGGGCCGTCCCGGGCACCCGGATGCGCTCCACTTGGCTGCGGTCGTCGGCCGGGTCGAGTTCCGGCAACTTGAGCAGATAGGCATCAGGATCGACACCGATGACACGAATCCCGCGGGTGGGCAACCGGTGAGCCAAGTCCGGGTTGGTGTCGCGGAGTTGGCCGATGGCATTTTCGAGGTAGAGTGCATGGACACTGCGCACGCCCGATACCGATGCCGCTTGTTGCAGGCGTCGGCGCGGGAATGGCTCGCGCATCGCCAGTGCCTGCCGATTCGGAGACACCAACACGAGGTCGGCGTTGAACTGGGAATGCAACTGCGTATTGCTGTCGAGCAAGGCATTCCGGAAGCCGAGTTGGACGAACATGAGCACCACGGCGAAGGTGATGCCGAGCACGAACAAGCCGAAGCGGACATGGTCGTGGGTGAGGTTGCACCAAGCGAGCGGGGTTTTTGCCATTCAATCCTCCAAGTCCGCCGGGTCGAGTTTGCTTTCCGCTTCGTCGGCCATCGTCGCCAACGCCGACTGGATCTCGATGAATGACTCGGGCCGTTTGTTCGCTTTGAATTCCATGCACTTGTGGATCAGAGAGCAGAGGGGGGCCGGCGTCGTGGCGACGATCTCGTTCACCGGTTTGTAAATGCTCTTGTACACCTTCTCGGTCATCGGCACGCCGGCGAGATCCGACATCACCGACGGGGGCAATTTGAAGGTGACCAGCCGGTACAGGGTCGCGCCGAAGTTGAACATATCGGTGCGTTCATTCACCAATTTGTGCGACACCGTCTCGGGGGCCAAGTATTCCGGTGTCCCCTGCACGCGGTCTTTCGGTTCCCCTTTGATCCAAGCCAAGCCGTAGTCGAGCACCTTCACGGTCGTGCCCCGGCCGAGCATGATGTTGCTCGGCTTCAAATCGGCGTGCAGCACGTTGCGCCGGTGCATGTGAACGATGCCCGCGGCCACTTGCTCGAAGACGCGCAGCATTTTGTGCTGCTTCAGCAATTTCACTTTGTCGAGCGTCTCGCCTTTCACGAATTCGACGAGCAGCTTGGCCTTCTTGATTTTGAAAAGCCAGTTCTTTTCGGTCTCGAAGGCCAACACTTTCACCAAATTCGGATGATCGAGCATTTGGCCGACGCGGAACTCGTGTTCGGCTTGGTCGAGAAACTTCTTTTCTTCTTCCGATTCGATATTCACAACTTTGAGGGCGTATTCGCGGCCATCGTCGGCGCGGCGGATGTGTAAAATACTACTGTGGGCGCCGGCGCCGAGGGTCGCCAGTACGCTGAATTTCCCGATCTTATCAATGGCCATTGGCAACAAGCTCCCTCAGCGGCGAATAATACAAACTGAGAGTTTCAGTTTACAGGATTTGCTTCCGGGATCACGAAACGCGGCGTCACGCCAAGCGCGACCGACCGAGGACCATCAACCGTATGACCACCACCCTCGAACCCCGGATTCAAGCCTTCGGCCGCGAAATCTTCGCCCGGCTGGATCGGGGCGGCCCGCTGCTGTTCACGCGCAACTGGTGGGACGACAAACTGATGGGTCTCACCATGGGGAACGAAGCCCTCAAAGTGCAGCTCTTCCGCTTCGTCGATACCCTGCCGTATTTGACCAACCCGAACGATGTTGGCCGGCACCTGCGCGAGTACCTCAACGAAGCCCGAAACCAACTGCCGTGGTGGGTGCGTTCCGGAATCGGCTTGATCCCCGAAACCGGCTTGGCGAGCCGGGTGCTAGCGAAGGTCGCCAAGGGCAACGCCGAGACGATGGCCCGGAAGTTTATTGCCGGATCGAACGTCGAAGAAGCGATTGAAGCGGTGCAAGCGCTGCGGGCGCAGAACCTCGGCTTCACCATGGATCTGCTCGGCGAAGCGACCATCACCGAAGCGGAAGCGGATCACGTTTTGAAGCAGTACATCGACCTGCTGACCGGGTTGCCGCCGATCATCAACGATTCCCCCGAGATTCCGTCGATCGACCGCGACGACATGGGGCCGATCCCACGTGTGAACGTGTCCGTCAAGCTTTCGGCCCTGTTCAGCCAGTTCGACCCCATCGATCCGGTGGGGACTTCCAAGGTGGTTCGCAGTCGCTTGCGGCCGATCCTGACCCTCGCCCGCCAAAACGGGGCGTTCGTCAATTTCGATATGGAGCATTACAGCTTCAAGGACACGACGCTGCGGATCTTCCGCGAGATTCTGCTCGAGCCGGAGTTCCGCGACTGGCCCCATGTCGGCATCGCGATCCAAGCTTATTTGAAGGACACCGCCGCCGACTTGCAACAGTTGCTGGACTGGGCCAAGACCGAACGGAAGTGCCCCGTTTGGATTCGCTTGGTGAAAGGGGCCTATTGGGATTACGAAACCGTCATCGCCGCGCAGAACGGCTGGCCCGTGCCGGTCTTCACCGAGAAATGGCAGTCGGACGAGAACTTCGAAACGCTGACAACATTCCTCATGCAACATCACGAGTGGCTCCGTCCGGCATTTGGCAGCCACAACATCCGCAGCATTTCGCACGCACTCGCCGTGGCCGAGCAATTCGGCGTGCCGAAGTCGCGGTACGAATTTCAGATGCTCTACGGCATGGCCGACCACATCAAAGACGTGCTGAAGTCGCTCGGCCTGCGCGTCCGGATCTACACGCCGTATGGCCAACTGCTACCGGGCATGGCGTACCTCGTCCGGCGGTTGCTGGAAAACACGTCGAACGATTCATTTTTGAAGCAAGGGTTCAGCGACGGCGTCTCCGAAGAAGTCTTACTCCAGTGCCCTGCCGACCCGAGTCATTCGACACACGAGACATCCATGAACGCAACGCATCCGAACGGCACCGTATCGAATGATCACAAGCGAGTGACCCAACCGGAGTTTCACAACGATCCACTCTCCGACTTTTCGCGTGAAGCGAATCGGGATGCCATGGTGGCGGCGCTGCAACTCGTCCGCGGGCAACTCGGGCGAACGTATCCCGTCGTCATCGGGAACGCGTCGGTGAAGTCCACGGAGTTCCTCGAGTCGTTCAATCCCTCGAAGAAAGTCGAACTCATCGGCCGAACTGGCAAAGCCACCGTGGAACAAGCCCGCCAGGCCGTGGCGTCGTGCCAAGCGGCTTTCGAGACATGGCAAGAGACGCCGATTGCAGCACGGGCGGAGTACTTGCGGAAGGTCGCCCGCGTGATGCGCCAGCGTCGTTTCGAGCTGGCCGCCTGGATCGTGCTCGAAACCGGCAAACCGTGGCGTGAGTCCGACGCCGATGTGGCCGAGGCCATCGACTTCTGCGATTATTACGCCATTGAAGCGACCAAGATGTGGGCGGGCCAGGGGATGCCGGTTCCCGGCGAAGAGAACCACCATTTCTACGAAGCCCGCGGCGTGGCGGTCGTGATCGCGCCGTGGAACTTCCCACTGGCAATTCTCTGCGGTATGGCGGCCGCCGCGGTGGTCACCGGCAACACGGTGATCCTGAAGCCGGCGGAGCAATCCGGCGTCGTTGGGGCCAAGCTGATGGAATGCTTCCAACAAGCCGGTCTGCCGGCGGGTGTTGTCAACTTCGTGCCCGGCATCGGTGAAGAAATCGGGCCGGTGCTGGTCGGCCACCCGGACGTGGCACTCATCGCGTTCACAGGCTCGCTCAAAGTTGCCCTGCTCATCAACGAGCAAGCGTCCAAAACGCCCGGTGGTCAGAACTTCGTCAAGAAGGTGATCGCCGAGATGGGCGGCAAGAACGCCGTGATCGTCGACAGCGATGCCGATCTCGATGAAGCGGTGCGCGGCGTCGTCGATTCGGCCTTCGGCTACGGCGGTCAGAAGTGCAGTGCCGGTTCGCGGGCCATTGTCGTCGCCGGCATTTATGATCAATTTCTGAGCCGCGTCATCGAAGCGACCAAGAGCTTGACTGTTTCGGCGGCGGAATCGCCCGGTTGTTCCCTCGGCCCCGTCATCGACGCCGAATCGAAAGAGCGCATCCGCAAGTTCATTGAACTCGGGAAAACCCAAGCGCGGTTGGTATACCAACACGACCTCGGGGCACTTGCCGATGCTGGCCACTTCGTCGGGCCGACGATCTTCGCCGACGTGCCGGAAACGGCGACCATCGCCCAAGAAGAAATCTTCGGACCGGTGCTGTCGGTGATCAAGGCCAAAGATCTGGACGACGCCTTGCGGATCGCCAACGGTACCAAGTACGCCCTCACCGGCGGGATCTTCAGCCGCAGCCCGGAGAACATCGCCAAAGTGAAGCGGAAGTTCCGCGTTGGCAATTTGTACGTGAACCGCAAATGCACCGGCGCCTTGGTGCACCGCCAACCGTTCGGCGGGTTCAAACTCAGCGGGATCGGTAGCAAAGCCGGTGGCCCGGATTACTTGCTCCAATTCGTTGTTCCGAGGACAATCACCGAGAACACTCTGCGGCGTGGGTTCGCCCCGGAAATCGGTGCCGAAGATTAATCCGCACAATCGTTAATGTCGACCCGGTCGGATGGTCGATTTTAACATGGATGAACCGCATTGCCTTCCTTCTGCTGTTTGTCTCGCTGTCGGCTGGCTGCACCGGTCGCCCTCTCAAGGTTCGTACTGTTCGCTCGCAAGTGATGCCGATCGCATTGGTTCCGTTGCAGCCGGTGAATCACCCCGATTACAAATTGGGCTGCCCCGATCTCCTCGAAGTCCGATTCGACGATCACCCGGCTTGGGATGCGCTGGTGACAGTGGACGTCGATGGTTGCTTGGATCTCGGCAAGGGCGGTCGGGCCCGCGTGGAAGGGCAAATGCTCGAAGAAGCCCGCGCGAGCATTGCGAAGGAATCGCGGGTCGAATTCGAGAACGTCCGAGTGCGACTCGTGGAACCGAGTGCCAAGTTCCTCACGGTGTACGGCCCGGAAGCGAAGCGCCAGCAGATGTTGGTCTACCGCGGGCCGGAGCGGGTCGTCGACCTGTTGCAACGGATCGCGGCTTTGAAGCCGGGCTGCACCGATCCGCGCGACATCAGCGTCGTCCGGCCAAACGTGGCCCGGGGACGACCTTCCGAACTGTTCCACGTCGATTTCGAAGCCATTTTTCTCGACAACGACGATGCCACCAACATCGCGCTACAACCGGGCGATCAAATCTACGTCGGCGAGACCCGCCGGAGTAGTTTCAGTCGACTACTCCCGAACTATTTGAAGCCGCTTTACGCGAAATTGTTCCGCGTCCGCATGTGATCGCGCACCAGCTTCAGTTTGGGTTCCCAAGC
>JAYSYJ010000002.1:0-24037 GCA_043727675.1 Fimbriiglobus sp. | reverse complement strand
GAGCGCGGAACCGGGGAACACGGTTAGCAGCGTCCGATTCCGCGCTCGACATTCGTCTCGCGGCTAATTCCGCGTTCGACTAGTTCAAATTCATCGTGATCAAGAACTCCGCGTTCGTCTTCGTCTTCTTGGCGCGGTTCACCATCAGTTCCATCGCTTCGACCGGGTGCATGTCGGACAGCACGCGGCGGAGGATGGTGATTTTGCCGAGTTCCTCGGGCGTTAGCAGCAGGTCTTCTTTGCGGGTGCCCGAGCGGTTGACGTCGATCGCGGGGTAGATGCGCTTCTCGACCAAGCGGCGGTCGAGGTGCAATTCCATGTTCCCGGTGCCTTTGAATTCCTCGAAAATCACGTCGTCCATGCGGCTGCCGGTTTCGATGAGGGCGGTGGCGATGATCGTCAGCGACCCACCCTCTTCGACGTTGCGAGCGGCCCCAAAGAACTGCTTCGGCTTCTGCATGGCGTTGCTATCCAAACCGCCCGAGAGCAACTTGCCGCCACCCGGGGCTTCGGCGTTGTGGGCACGGGCTAACCGGGTGATCGAATCGAGAAGGATGATGACATCCTTTTTGAGTTCGACCATCCGCTTGGCTTTTTCGAGCACGATATCCGCGATGTGGATGTGCTCTTCGGATGGTTCATCGAAGGTGCTGGCGACGACTTCGGCATTGGTGCCTTGGACCAGGCGCTGCATTTCCGTGACTTCTTCGGGGCGCTCGTCGATGAGCAGCACGAAGACGTACGCTTCGGGGTGATTCTTCATGATGGAGTTGGCCATCTTCGATAGCAAAATCGTCTTCCCCGTTCGGGGCGGTGCGACGATCAGCCCGCGTTGACCCTTGCCGATCGGCGTGACCAAATCGACGATCCGCATGCTCAGTTCGTCGGGAGTGGTTTCGAGCCGTAGCTTGTCGTTCGGGTGCAACGGCGTCAGATCGGCGAACCCGGTGATGCTCGTCGCTTCTTCGGCCGGCTTGCCGTTGACGATCTCGATTTGCATCAGAGCGAAGTTGTCTTGATTCTCGATCGGCAGGCGGATCGGCCCTTCGACGATGTAACCCGTTCGCAAGCTCATGCGGCGGATCTGGCTCGGCGACACATAAATGTCTTCGGGGCTGGCCAAGTAGTTGTGGGCCGCGCTGCGGAGGAATCCGTAGCCGTCGGGCAACACTTCGAGTGTACCAGAGCCACGGACGATTTCGCCGCGTTCGATCTGCCGGCGGACGACCCCGATAATCAACTGAGCGCGGTTCATCCCGCTGTTTTCATGGATGCCTTCGCTCTCGGCGAGCTTGAACAACTGCGGCATCGGCATGCGGTAGAGGTCATCGAGGCGAAGTCCCGGGCCTCGTGGTTCACGGGGCTCTCTCGGTTCCCGCGGCGTCCGGTCGACAGCACGTCCGGCGTCGTTATTGTTGTCCCGGGGGCGGAATTCACCGCGATCTCCACCGCGCGGGCGGAATTCTCCGCGTGGTTCCCTGTTTTCACGGTGCGGAACGGGAGCAGCGACGAAAGTCGGCGGCGCGACGGGAGTCGGTGCGAGCACAGGAGCCGGTGCGGCAGGTGGAGCAACTGAAACCGGAATCGCAGGGGCCGCAACTGGGGCGGCGGGAGGTGCCACAACCGGTTCGCCCGGTTTGCGGAGGATGCGTTTGCGGATCAGGGGACGCGGAGCAGGGGCTCCGTCGACGCTTTTGGCGTCGGGCATAACTAATTCCTCAGAATGAGAGTGCAAAATGTGGGGATACGAAGCGATTCGCATGGAACCGACACGGTTCCAGAACCGACTTCCAAAAACTCAGATCGTCTGTCGCTACGCTAAAGAATCTCATCGAACCGATCAAACTCGAAACCCATGTGTTGATTCCTGAATCTCCCGAAATACGCCGTACGAGCCAGACTTGCAATCAGTGATGATTGAAAATAGCCGGTGTTGTCGTTTGGGAAAACCGGGTTACGCCCTGCCGGGGAACGGCAAAACGAAGCAAAAGGGATCACGGACACGACCGAAACGTTCACTGTGTTACAAGTATAACCTCCTGTTCGGAGAAATCCAGTCGAATTTATACTTGGTGGCAGAAAGGCTTTGGCGATTCTTTCTGGCGAGTGTAAGCCGCACATGCATAGAAGGGATAAACTATCGGTTCAAGTTACCCGAGGTTCTCCCATGCGAAGTTTGTTTTTACTCCTCCTCTTGGCTCCGTTCGTCTCGGCGGACGATCCGAAAACCTTCCCGACCTTGGTGAATCCGAACTGTTCCCATTGCGTCGACGAGGCCAAACGCCGCACCGAAGATCTGAAGCCCACCGATCCTGTCCTCTGCTGGACGCGCGGCTACTCCGAAGGCGGGGCCATCCCCATTCGCTTCTTCATGAGCAAATACCGGGTCATTTCCGATAGCTACGGCGTGTTCGTTTACGACCCGGACGCCGGCTTCGTGCGCGGCTTCGCTCCGAACTACAACTTCACCTTCCAAGGTTGGCGTCAGGGCATCCTGACGATGCAAGATAGCACCGACGGAACTATCTTCTCGGCCCTCAGTGGCGTCGGACTGGAAGGCCCGCGTCAAGGGCAACGTTTGCCCGTGGTGCCCACCATCGCCAGCACGTGGGGCGAAGCGATGGCCCGCAATCCGAACGCGGTGGCCTACGAGATGCACGACAAATACAAGGCTGTGGAACTGCCGACCGAGTCGAACCAAGATTCCATCAAAACTCGTTTGGCGAAGTTCGACCCGCGCTTGAAGCCCGAGGAATTGGTGTTGGGTGTCCGCATGGGAGACGTGGTGAAAGCCTACCCGGTGAAAGACCGGCCGCCCCTGTTGACGGATAAACTCGGTGCGACCGACATCGTGCTGTTCGGCGGGGCCGCGTACAAACCCGTCGCCAGCCAGCCCCGCAAATGGAAAGGCCCGAAACCGGGCAAGAATGGCGTCTCACCCGACGATCTTGGGCAACCGTTGCCCGATGGGCAAGTGCTCCCGACGCGGACGCTGACATTCTCCCAAAAGAACGGCGTCATCACCGATGTCGAAACCGGCTCTATTTGGGGGATCGATGGTCGCAGCAGTCTCGGCAAACTCAAAGGTTGGACGCTGGAATGGGTCGACGGCGTCGTTTGCAAGTGGTTCGCTTGGTCAGCCGAGTACCCGAAAACGGAGTTGGCCGATGCCGCCATGAAGCCGAAGGAAGATGTGAACAGCAAAGTGAAGATGATCTCGGGTGCCTCGGAGTTCTTACGCCTCCTCCCCAAACCGTTCGGCACCATCAAAGCCATTGATGCGAAAGCCCGCACGATTTCGTTATTGCTCGACGGTGAGAAATTGGCCAAGGTCTGGAACGTCGAACCGGATGCCGAAGTGAAAATCAACGGCTGGTGGGGTCGGCTCAATCAACTCAAAGCGGATGACAAAGTCTGGGTCTGGCTGAAGCTCGACCGCACGAAGAATCCCATTTCCGTCGCCATGATTGCGGACGAACTCAGCGGGGCCGAGATTCGCTTCGACGCGCTCGCCAAGCCAAAGCCAAAGGCCACGCCGTACCCCGCCGAGATGTTGGCGACCAAATCCCCCGTTCAAAAAGTATGGTTGCGGCAAAAGTGGATCGCCGAGGGGCTGCCCGGTTCACTCGCGTTTGTGCATAATTTCAGCGGCGAACTCGATCTGCTGCTAGACCACGAAGCGATCCGTTGGGGGCGCTCCCTCAAGGCCGGCGACACCGTCGAACTGCAAGGCGATGTGCCGATCAAGGCCGTCGTGAAAACGGTGCAAGCGTGGCGCGAACGGACGCAACTGCGCTTGGTAGTCGGTGAATTGCAAGCGAGCGAATTGAAGGCCGGCCAACGCATCCTGGTGAAGATGACCACCCCGCTCCAAGAAGTCGACGACTCCGCTTACCCGTCGGACATCGGCCGCGAACGGACCAAAGACGAACGCGTCGAATGGTTCCTGGCCAACATCTATTGTTCGTGCCGCGTAGGGACGGAGACTTGCACCGGCATGTTTTACACGCTGTCGAGTTGCAACCCGAATGGGTGCGGGATGCCAAACTTCACACGAGACGAGATTCGCGACATGATCGTCAAGGGGAAGTCGGACAAGGACATTTGGGATTCGCTGTTGAAGGATCGCGGGGCGCTCATGCTCAAACCGCACCTGCTGCAATAATCACGCTTTCCGCCCCTTCCAAAGGGGCTTTCTCAACACGGGGTCCGCGTCGGTGAAGTCGCCGTCAGCGCGGTCGTTCATCAAGCAGCGCACATACATTTCTAACTTCGCGTCGAGATCGTCGGCGTGATGGAGGATCAATGCTTCGGGTACCGCGGGCAACTTCGGCGAACCCCACGCGGGCAGTTCCAAATGCACGAACACCACATGTTCAAGCAGCATGAGCAGCTCCCGATCCAACTCCGCGTGCTTCGTCGCTTCGAGCCGGATCAAATCGCGGGCCAGTGCCAAGTGGCCGAAGAGCCGGCCTGGCGTGGTCGATTCCACGGGGATACCGGGCACGTCCGAAACCGTGTACTCCGCGACGCGGCCGATGTCGTGCAATATCGACGCCGACACCACGATGTCCCGATTCAGTGGTGGCGTGAGTTCCGGGTAGACGAGTCGGTAGCGATCCACGAGTTGCAGACACGACTTTGTCACCGAGAGAACATGTTCGAGCCAGCCGCCGGGGAAGGGGTAAAACCGGCCGGCCGTGGCCGGTAGTCGTTTGAGTGCGGCGGCGTGCTCGGTGAGCAACCCGAGGGTCATCGCCTTCAACGGCCCGTCGACAATCTCGGCGTCCGCGAGTTTGGTCAACTCTTCGAACATCGCTTCGGAATCGAACCGGGAACGCTCGTAAAAGTCACCGTCGACAAAACCGTCGGCTTTGTCATCCTCACGCACGGCCCGGATGTTGGCGATGGTGATCTGCGGGCCGTACTTCTCGCTCACGCTGAAGATACAGCGGATCTTGAAGAACCCACCCGGCTGCCACTCGGCCTCACACTCGGCGAAGCTATCGCTATCGGCCCAGATCATGGTGCTGACGGTGCGTTTGAGATCGCGGAACTTGCAGTTGAAAAAAGGCTTGCCCGCTTGGGTGGTGCCCGCAGTCTTCTCGGTCAAAAGGGCGAAGCAATCGGCGGCGGGCGGGCCGGGCTGCAGTTGGTGAAGGGGAACCACAGCCGGTTTCGCTTTCGACATTCATCACACCTGGAAGACACCGGTTTTGAACGGAAGTCCGGCATCGTACCGCGTCGAAGCATCCAGTGCTACGAGTAAAGCGGAACGGGACTCTTCCGGCTGCACGATGGCATCGACCCAGAGCCGCGCGGCCCCGTAGCGGATGTCGGTCTGCTCCTCGTAGGCGGCCTTCACTTTGTCGCGCAGTGCGGCGAGTTCGGCCGCGTCCGGCTCCTTCCCGGCCCGCTTCAACGCTTGCACCTGCACATCGAGCAGCGTGCTCGCCGCTTGATCGCCCCCCATCACGGCATACCGAGCCGTCGGCCAAGCGAAAATGAATCGCGGATCGAACGCCTTGCCGCAGAGGGCGTAATTGCCAGCGCCGAACGACCCGCCGGTGATGAGCGTGATCTTCGGCACGACGCTGTTGCTGATGGCATTCACCAGCTTCGCCCCGGCGCGGATGATGCCGCTCTGTTCCGAATCTCGGCCGACCATGAACCCGTTGACGTTTTGGAGGAACACGATCGGGATGCGGGTCTGGTTGCAGTCCATGATGAACCGCGCCGCTTTCTCGGCCGAATCGACGTAGAGCACCCCGCCGAATTGCAGCACGCCCTCCGCCGTCTTCACGCGCTTCCGCTGGTTCATCACGACGCCGACGGCTTTGCCACTCAACCGACCCGTGCCGCAGATCAACGACTGCCCATACTCGGCCTTGTACTCGTCGAACGGGGCGTCGTCCAAAATGAGTTTCAATAAATCGCGGGCATCGTACTCGCCGGGCTGGGCGAACGGGGTGAAATCCTCGGCGAGCCGGGGGCGTAAGCCCCCGGATTCTGCAGCATCGACACGCAGCACACCAATCAGCCTCCGCAATCGTTCGAGGCACGCTTCATCGTTCGGTTCACGGTAGTCGATGGTGCCGCTGATACCCGCGTGCATTTTCGCCCCGCCGAGTTCTTCGTGATCGACGACTTGCCCGATGGCGGCCCGCACCAACGCCGGCCCGGCGAGATACAGCCCGCTTCCTTCGGTCATCAGCAGTTTGTCGCAGAGGACCGGCAAATAGCCTCCACCGGCCACGCAGTTACCCATGATGGCGGCGAACTGCGGGATGCCCATCGCGGAAATGACGGCGTTGTTGCGGAAGATGCGGCCGAAGTCATCTTCGTCCGGGAAGACTTCATCTTGAAGCGGCAGGAACACCCCGGCGGAATCGACGAGATAAGCCAGTGGCAAGCGGTTGTCGGTGGCGATCCGTTGGGCGCGGAGCACTTTCTTCGCCGTCATGGGGAAGAACGCCCCGGCCTTCACCGTGGCGTCGTTGGCGACCACCATCACGCGTCGGCCGTCCACCGTGCCGATGCCGGTGATGACGCCCGCGCTCGGCGCCCCGCCCCAATCGGCGTACATCTGCCACGCGGCCCACAGGCCCAGTTCAAAGAACGGGGCATCCGGGTCGCACAGTTTGGCGATCCGTTCGCGTGCCGTGAGCCGCCCCTTGGCATGTTGCCGCTCGATGGCCTTCGCCCCGCCCCCGAGACGGATGGTATTTTCTTGGTCGCGCATGGAAGACAGATTAACCAATCGTCATTCCCCCGTCCATTCCCGCCGTTGGCGGCTGGAGGGGATCTTCAACGCTTCGCGGTACTTCGTCACCGTGCGGCGGGCGATCTTCAAACCCGCTTCGATGAACTTCGCCATGATGTCTTCGTCCGACAACGGGGCTTTTTTATCTTCGGCCG
Source organism: Fimbriiglobus sp. (assembly GCA_043727675.1). Taxonomy (GTDB): domain Bacteria; phylum Planctomycetota; class Planctomycetia; order Gemmatales; family Gemmataceae; genus JALHQU01. The sequence continues at coordinate 17,119 of JAYSYJ010000002.1, read as the reverse complement.
CGATGATCTCGAGCAGCTTGCGGCGGATCGTTTCCCAAGCGACATCTTCACCCGTTTGTTGGTTCGTCGTCCCGCCGCCGAAGAAGCGCCGCAGGGGAAACAACCCGCGCGGCGTCTGCGCCCATTTGTCGTCGACGGCCCGGCTCACGGTCGTGACGTGGACGCCGACCAACTCGGCGATCTGTTCCATCTTCAACGGGTGGATGAACTCCGGCCCTTTGTCGAGGAACTCGCGCTGGTGGTTGATGATCGCCCGGGTCACCTTGATGAGCGTCGCCCGCCGCTGCTCGATGGCGCTGAGCAACCAGTTCGCCGCTTGCAACTTCTCTTTGAGGGTATCGCGTGCCGCCTTGGGTTGACTGCGATCCTTCACCACGCCGATGTAGCGCTTGCTCAACCGCACACTCGGGAGCCAATCGTCGGTCAGGCGGATGTCGAATTCGTCGGTATCGGTGCGCTCCACGATGATGTCCGGCACAATGTAGCGGGTGTTATCGGCCGCGAAGACGCCACCCGGTTTCGGGTCGAGCTTCCGCAGTTCGTCGATGGCTTCTTGAATCGCATCGAGGCTGAACCCCGTGCGTTTCTGCACCAAGGGCAAGCGGTTGTAAGCGACATCTTCGAGGTGGTTCCGAATGAGGGCCCGTACCAAATCGGCATGCGGCGTTTCATCCGTCACTTGCAAAATCAGGCATTCCTTCACATCGCGGGCGCCGACCCCCGCCGGATCGAGCGATTGCACCACGCGGATGGCGCTCTCCATTTCATCCGGGGCCACTTCGCGCTTCGCATAACTCTGGGTCAGTTCTTCCGTCGAAAACGGTTGCAGTTGCTTCGGTGAATCGGGATCGTGCCGCAGCAAATAACCGTTGTCGTCGAGGTGCGAAATGACGAAGCGAACCAGGTCGCTTTCCGACTTGGTCAGTTCCAAGAATCCGAGTTGTTCCGCGAGATGTTCGTGCAGCGACAGCGGCGACTCGGCAATGTTCTGCATCACGTCGAGCTTGCGTTCCCCGAGATCGTCGATGGCCCCGCGACTCGGGCGATTCTCGGCATCGAAGTGGTCGCTCCAGTCGGCGTTCAACTCGTCGAGCCGGGCGAACTCGGCGTCCCCGGATTCGTCGTGCTTCAAAATACCATCCGGGTTGAACTCGACCTCGCCCCCCTCGGGGATTTCAACCTCGACGGGCCGGGTATCGTTCTGCTCGAGGAACGGATTCTCTTGGAGTTCCTCTTGAACGCGGTCGAGCAAATCGGTGATCGGGAGCAGGAGCACCTTCATCGAGAGGATCATCCGCCGCGAGAGCTTCTGCTCTTGGCGGTAGTCCATCCGCTGCCCCATTCCTAAGCCCAGACCACTCATCCTGTCTCCCGAGTTGTTCGCGCCGCCGTGGAATACTTTTCAGACCGGCAAGATGCCTGTCCGACACCTAAATCGTCCGTCGGCCCTCCAGTGCGTCCGCGAGCATCTGCGAATTCGCCAATTCGAGCGACGACCCCGTCGGTAAACCCCGGGCCAGCTTGGTGATGGTCACCGGGCTTCCCGCGAGCAAGGTCGACGCGAACAAGGCCGTGCCATCGCCTTCGAGGGTGGGGCTGGTCGCCAGAATCACTTCCTTGACGCCGCCCCGTCGAACGCGATCCACCAACGGCGTAAGGTTCAATTTATCCGGGCCGAACCCGGCGAGCGGGTCGAGCCGCCCACCGAGCACGTGGTACAGTCCTCGGAAGCTGCCGATCCGTTCGAACAAGGTCACATCGCGGGACGATTCCACCACGCACAACACCGACGCATCGCGACGCGGATTCGCGCAGATGTTGCACACCTCTTGATCGGTGAGGTTGAAACATTCCTTGCACGGGTGAACCCGGTCGATCACGGAGCGCAAGGCCGCCGCGAGGTCGATGGCCACTTGGCGATCTTCGTGCAGCAAATGGTGCACGATCCGCTCGGCGCTCTTCGGGCCGATGCCTTTGAGTTTGGCGAACTGCGCTAACAGTTCCGGGATGGGCGTATTGGGATCAGACACAATCGAATACCGTAGGTTCTATCGTCGGGTCCGGAATCAACCCATCCCTGTCAAGCTGCCGAGCATGCCCGCAGGCAGCCCCATGTTGGACGCCATTTTCGCCGTCTCGGTGGCTAAGATGTCTCGAACTTTACCGAGCGCTTGATTAGTGGCCGCCATCACCAGGTCTTCCAGCATCTCGTGATCTTGCAGTTGCAATGCCTCAGCGCTGATCTTGCACGACACGATCTCCATTTTGCCGTTGGCCTTCACCACCACCATCGTCCCGCCGGCGTAACCCTCGGCGGTGATCAGCGGGATCTGCGCTTGGAACTTCTGCATCTCGTCTTGGATTTTGGACTTGTTGCCCATCAGCCCCATCATCGCGCTGAGTTCTTTAATCATGGCCAAGTCCCCATGGAGAATGTAATTGTTTCAAGCCTTCGAAACGCACGCCGAGGTAGTTATCCGCGTACATGTGAGAGTGTTCAGTCGTCTGATTCCAGAGCCAGCGAATCATCGTCATCGCCGACTTCGGCCGGAACCAGTGCCCGCACCGGGTTGGGATCAAAACCGTCTTCGATCTTCATGACTTGGGCACCGAGTACTTCCACTGCTGCGAGAATGAACGGCAGTTGCAGCACATCATGGCGATTCGAACTCGGTATCGCCGTTGGGATAATGGCTTTGGAATCGGCTGGCAATTCGTCGATCCGAATCTGCCATTCGGTTCCCGTGATCCTTTTGAGAGTTTTGCGGAGTTCCTCGGTGCCGTGTTCGTTCCGCAAGTACTCAACAGCTGCAGTATAGCCGTTCGGAAAGCGGATCGCCAGAGCATTTGGCCCAATTATTGCTGGTAAAAGAGATGTTTGTGCCAGTCTGCCCGCAATCACCTGTCCGGATTCGGCCCGCAGTCGAGCCCACAATTCGCCCAAATTCCCGGTAGTGACCACGGCCAATGAGTTGCTCGCCGGACTGTCCGGCTCACTCAGAGTTTTTTTTCTCGCCGCTTCGGCCAGGGGAACTGCGGCGATCCTCGGAGCGGCCCCGGCTGGGGTTTCGGCACCACCGACCCATTGGGCCAACTGAGCCACGCTGAGCATTTCTTCCAGCCGGCTGAGCCGCACGAGTGCCATTTCCAGCAAGATTTGCGTGTGCGGGCTACCGCGCATCCGCGTCTTGGTGGTGGTCCAGATATCCAAACCGGCAAGAATCGTATCGAGGCTTGCGGAACTCGTTGGCGAACCGGGCACACCGATGCCTCCGAGCATGAGACCACGCCAGTGCTCGATGATTTGATCGGTCAGTTCGCCGAGTTGCAGTCCGCGGGCCGCCGCCTCGGCGATCATTTCCAAAGCGCGCGCCGGGTTCCCCGACAGCACCGCCTCGGCAAGCTCCTTCACCCACAGGTCGCCGGCCGTTCCAAACAGAGCATGCACGCGCTCCGCGGTGAGCGGCCCATCGCTGAAACTGAGGAGTTGATCGAGGAGTGTCTGCGAATCGCGCATCGACCCGTTGGCCCGCTTCGCCACCAATTGCAACGCCTCGTCGTCGGCTTGCAGGCCCTCTTTCGAGACGATCCGTTTCAACGTCTCGAAGATTTTGACGGCGTTGACCGTCGCAAAATCGAACCGTTGGCAACGGCTGAGGATCGTGATCGGGATCTTCTGCACTTCGGTGGTGGCGAGGATGAACTTGACGTGTGCCGGTGGCTCTTCGAGTGTTTTCAACAGGGCGTTGAAAGCCCCGGTCGTGAGCATGTGGACTTCGTCGATAATGTAGATTTTGAACCGGGCCCGTGTCGGCCGGAAGCCGACGTTACTGCGGAGATCGCGCGCTTCGTCCACTTTGTTGTTGCTGGCTCCGTCGATCTCGATGGCGTCCACATCGTCGCCGTTGGCAATGCTTTTGCAAATGTCGCATTCGTCGCAGGGTGTGGCCGTGGGGCCTTTCACGCAGTTCATCGCCTTCGCCAAGATCCGTGCCGCCGAGGTTTTACCAACCCCGCGGGCACCCGTGAACAAGTAGGCGTGCGCGATCCGCCCCGATGTAATGGCATTGGTGAGGGCAGCCGCCACGTGCTCTTGACCGATTAAATCGGCGAGTTGTTGTGGCCGGTAGCGCCGCGCCACGACGGTGTACGCCGCCGGTTCGGGGAAGTCTGGCCCCCGTGGAATCGGCGCGGCAACCGAAACGGACGGAGCCGGTTTCGGTTTGGAGTCTTTCGCTTTGGCCATGATGATTCCGGTGTTAGGTCTACCCAGAATAGTATCCGCATCGCCATCCACCGCACAATCGACGTTGTCGACAAATCACCCCAGTACTTCGGCGTAGGCGTCTTCGTGGAAGCCGACGAGGAGCGTCTTGCCGACCTTGGCTGTGGGTGCCCGGAGTTTACCGGTCGGGCCGATGATGAGTGCCAAAATCGTGGCGTCGTCGGGTTTGTCGGCTTTCAAGTTCAGCGTTTCCACCTTCTTCCCTTTGGCCGCCACAATCTTGTCGATGCCTTTGAGAAGTGCCAACGCTTCCACCGGCCCGAGCTTCGTCTTATTGGCGATCACGGTTTCCTTCACGGCGGTGCCCGCTTCTTCGCGGTACGCTTCGGCTTTCTTGCAGGTCGTGCACGAGTTGCGGTGGTACAGCCAATCGATTGATTTGGACATCGCGTCTCTCCGGATCGGGGATGGGAATGATTCAATTTCTAGTCACTCACCCGACCGTCGTGGACGCGAATCACTCGGGCCGCGTAGCGCTTCGCCAATTCTTCGTCGTGCGTGACTAAAAGGAGGGTCATGCCGCGCTCAGCAACTTGAGCGAACAGCAAATCCATCACGCCGGTGGCACTGGCGGTGTCGAGATTGCCCGTCGGTTCGTCGGCGAGTAACACCCCCGGACGATTCACCAGTGCCCGGGCCACCGCGACACGTTGCCGTTCCCCGCCCGATAATTCCGTTGGCTTGTGGCTCAACCGGTGCGAAAGCCCTACGGCGTCGAGCATCGCCCGGGCCCGCGTCCGCCGTTCCGCGCTCCTGGTCCCCGCGAGCATCAGCGGCAATTCGACATTTTCTTGAACCGTGCGGCTCGCAATGAGATGGAACGACTGGAACACGAAGCCGATGCAATCCCGGCGGTAATCGGCAAGTTGACTGCGGCTGAGTGCGCCCAAATTGCGACCGGCTACGGTGAGAGTGCCAGTGCTCGGCACGTCGAGTCCCCCGATCAGATTCATGAGGGTCGATTTGCCCGATCCCGATTTGCCGAGGATGGCGACCCGTTCCCCCGGCTCGATGGCCAAGTTCACCTCGGCGAGCGCCGTCACCACCGACGAGGCACTGCCGTAAATCTTCGAAAGTTGGACGGCACGGATGATGGATTCTGGCATGTTGCTAATTTATCGACGCAATCGGTTTCGGGAATAAATCCCACTTACGCCGGATCGTATTAACATGTAGACCCTTTTCGCGGTTTCCCCCGCCGTCTCCACCAACCCGAGGCTGGCTATGTACGGCTATTTGGCCGACGCAGTCGTGTTGTTCCACGTCCTGTACGTCGCTTATGTTTTGGTCGGTCAGTTGGTGATCGTGGCCGCTGCTCCGTTCAAACGGTTCTGGGCACGCAACCCCTGGTTTCGATTCACACACCTCGGGGCCATCGGCATCGTCGCCCTCGAAGCCGTGATGGGCTGGCGTTGCCCGCTGAGCATTTGGGAAGATAAACTCCGCCTCTGGGATGGCCAAACTTTCGACTCCGGTGCGACCTTCCTCGGCCGCCTCTTCCACAATCTGTTGTTCATCGACGGCATGCCCGAAGTCTTCTTCACCGTGCTGTACATCTCGATGATGGTGCTGGTGGTGCAAGGACTCGTGATGTACCCCCCGCGTTGGTTCCGCGTCGGGGAACCCAGGGTACTGCCTGCGTAACGGGGGGGCATAGGTGGATTACTTCTTCTCCTCGGCCACTTTGACCCAGCGTTCGACCTCGCTGTCGAGCACGTCGAGGGGCGGGGCGTCGATCCAGCGGCGGCGGATCGTGCCGGTGTGATCGATGAGGAAGATCGTCGGCCACGCGGGCACATTCCACTCGTTGCTGATCTCCTTCTCGTTCGGGCGGATATTTTGGAAAGAGCGCCAGGTGATCGCATTCTTCGCGATCACTTTCCGATTGAATTCCTCGTCGATCTTGTCGCCGTTGACCCCGACGAGTGCGAACGGCCGGCCTTTCAACTTCTCCACCAACTCCCGCTCGTGTGGGACAAGCTTCATGCACGGAGCGCACCAGGTGGCCCAGAACGAAACGAGCACGACCTTACCTTTATAATCCGCCAACTCCATCGGTTTGCCATCGAGGTCAACCCCTTTGAGTACTGGTGCCGGCCCGCCGATGCGGCGGATGAGCATCCCGGCGAGTTCGCCCTTCGCCTCCCCGACCAATGCATTCGCGATTCTCGCCCAGCTTCGGTCCGCGATGCCGTGCTCGTAGTCTTTGACCAATTTGGCAAAGAGTTCGCGGGCTTCGCCTTGACGCGCCTCTCCCGCCTCGGCGACGAGCGTGGCCAGGGTGGACGCCGCTTGGACTCGGATGTGCTCGTGGGGGTTCTGGGCCAAAATCGTCCGCACGGTCGACTCGTACCGCAAGGCCCACGGTTTTTGTGCGGCGACCTTCAGATGTTGGAGGAAATGAGAGATGTCCGGGCTTTTCGTCCAGCGTTCGGCGATCATCGCAGCGGCCGCATCGGCGAACTCGGGCAAGTTTTCGGGCGAATCCCAACCCCAATAAACGGCGCACACCGTACTCAAGAGTTCCGCCGCTGCGGGATGATCCGGGGTGCGGCGAACCCGTTCGATCAGAACCGGGGCCAGTTCGCGCCGGAACTTGTCCGGCATCGTGCCGGGGCCGATTGTGCCCCTCATCGTGCCGAGGCATCTGGCGAGTGGCGCGAGGTTGGCCCCGGCGATGCGGCCGCTCTTCAACGACGCCAGCGCGGACGTTCCGGCAGGGCCATCCGGGACGTTGGCGAGAACCCACAACAAACTCACCACAGACTCATCCGTGTTCGGGTTCTCGTCCGCAATTTTGAGGCACCGGGCGGCCAAGGCGTCTCGATCCGTGGGACTTCAGCTCCGGCCGTTTGCCCTCCGCCAGCACGGCCCCCAGCCGATCCACAGCCGAATCCGGTGCGGGCGTCCCCGGTACGATCCTTTCGAGATCGAACGTCAGACAACCGTCGCCTGACTTGGTCACGAAGCCGTCCGGGCGCGGCGCGTCCGCGATGGACAACATGGCGAGGCAAATCCGGAGCCGATCACCGTCGCGGGAGTAGATGCCCCGGACGTTAATCGAGTTGCCCGTGGGGAGTTCGATGGCGATGTCGATGGCGTTCCCAGCGACGGTCGGCAGCGAAAAGGTGCCGTTCAATTCCGGCTGGATTTTCATGGAGACGGCGCCGCCTGCAAAGGTGAATGTCTCGGCTTGGGATTTCACGAACCACCCGGGCTGCACATCGCCTTCTTTCTCCATCCCGACACATCGCCACTCGCCTTCGAGCGGCCCGGGTGCGGTCAGTTTCACGCTCGGCACATCGGCTGGCGATTTGGAGTCCCCTGCCCAATACGCCCCCAAGCCCAGCCCGGTGGCGACGAGCAGCCCCACCGCGAGCAGTTTGAATCGCATCGTCATTTCGGTCACTCCATGCATTAGAATCGGGATGGAACCGGGCCATGAAGCACCGGCTGAAACTGTGGCGAGTGTCGATTGAATGAGCGCGGCTGGGGCCGAACTTCCGACCACCGTCATGGCGCAGAGTACCAGAGCACCGGCTCCCAAATCGTGTTTGGCAATACGCGATACGAGCGTCGCTTTAGCCCGCGATAGCCGCGTGGCGACCGTGCCGACGGTCAGCCCGAGCGTGTTAGCGGCTTCGGCTGTCGAGCGCCCCTGGATATAACAGAGCACGAAAGCGTTTCGCTGGGCTTCCGGGAGTTTCTGCACTTCCTGGGTGACGGTGGCGAAGGCCTTCTCCCACGTCGAATCGGCCACGGGTCGGCACCTTCCGGCTGCGAACAGGCTCGTTCGCGTTTCGACCTGCGGATGATCGCCCGTTGGGCATTTTTGCAAACTTTGAACGCCACCCCGTGCAACCACGGCCCGAGAAGAATTCCCGCCGACAGGGATCCTGCCGAACGGGCCAGCACGAGGAAAGTCGCCTGGAAAGCATCCTCCGCGTCCACTTCGGCCGGCAATAGATTTCGGCACTGACCCCAAACGAGTCGGCTATAACGCGCCACGAGTTGGGCGAATGCGTCGTCGGCCCGATCCAGAGCGTACCGCCCCAATAAGTCCGCATCCGGGTACTCCGCGAGCAGTTGCAAAGCCACACTGGGATATCGAAGTCGGCCCATCGGTTGTCTCCTACCCCAAGATGTTCGCCGACGCCAAAAGATTACAATCACGAAATCATTTTGTCCGTATCCGAAATGATCCACGAATTAACGAGAACAGCCCAGGGGAATCCCCTGGGCTGTTCTCTTTTTGCGATTTGTCAATTCTAATGGTTCAACATGAACTCGGTGGTGTTCATAAGGGCCCAAAACACATCTTGGTAGAAGACGGGATCATTGGCGTAGGAACCGGCGATCACTTCGCTGGCCGGTTTGGCCGGCTTCGTGCCGGCGGGGGGCTTGGCCGGAACCACGGGGGCTTTCACCGGCGGCTTCGTCGCGGTGGCGGGTGCAACCGGGGTAGTGCCGGCGGGCGTTTTGTCGTCCCGTTTCGGAACCACGATGCCATCTTGCACGTCGATCAGCGCGGCGAGTTCCTTCGGTGTCGCATGGCGGCTGACCGTCGTGAGGAACAGATCGTCGATCACGGCAGTACTGAAGGCTTTGCCCGTCAACTTCTTGTGCCTACCCATGATGCCCTCGATCACGTTGCTGCCCTTTTTCGTGATCGCCTTGTTCAGTTCCGAGCCGTTCATCATCAGCAACGCTTGCACCACGGTACCGTTGAAGGTGAGTTCGTTCCCTTCGTCATCACCGAAGTTCCGCACCAATTTCTCGAGCCAAGCTTCCCGGGTCGAACGACCATCTTTTTTGTCGACCACTTCGTCGTGGGCCTTCGTCGCTTGTGTCAGTGAGGCGTGCAGCGTTTCCGGCGAAAGGGCCTTCAACGGCATCCGAGCGAAGTACGGGTTGAACTTCTCGTCGGCGTATTCCTTGTTGGCCACATGGCTGAGGCCGTAGACATCGCTGTTGCAAATCGCTTCCAACAACGCCTTGCTGTCGTAGCCGTACTTCACAAAGTCGCCGGCGAGTTTCTCGAGCAATTCGGGGTGCACCACTTCGTTGTGGCTACCGAAGTCGTCGATGGTCGGCTCTTTGTTCAACCCGCGGCCAAACAGGTGGCCCCATATCCGGTTGACGTAGGCCTTGGCGAAGTTATCGTGCTGCACCACGTAGTCGGCCAAGATTTGCCGACGGGTTTTGCCCGCCATTTCGGGTGGCAGTTTCTTGGTCGAGAACTCACCTTTATCGGCTTGAGCGTAATCTTTCAGGAAAGTCGGCTTCGACGACATCATCTTGCCATCGCGGCGTTCGAAGAGCACCCGACTTTCTTTGTTCACGACTTCATCATCGGAGAGGGAAACTTGCACGAACGCCATCATTTGAGCACCGACACCGGGTCGCGGCGTCGGGTTGCCACTGCGGCGCGTCTGGCGGAAGAAGGCATTCACGCCCCAGAAGTCGCTCTGGATCCACTCTTTGTTGAACGGGTGATCGTGGCACTGGGTGCACTGGGTTTGCAGGCCGGTGAAGAGCCGGGTGATCCGCGACGTGATGGGCACAGCGTCCGAGTAGCCGGGATCGGTACCGAGCGTCGGCTTCTCGCCGAGATGGTGCAACACGAAGTTCACGGCCCCGTTTTTAGAGGTTTCTCCTTGGGCGCCGATGAGCAACTTCACGAGTTCGTTGTGCGGGATATTCGACGCGAATTTGTCGCCCAGCCACGATTGCATCTGTTCGCGGTAGGTCGCGTGGGTCGTCCGAGACATCAGCCAGATCGTCCACATGTTCGCCCAATGTTCGGCGTACTCTTGGGGGTACTCGAAGCTCAGCGGCTTCCCGTCTACCAGCACCGGCTTCCCGGCCACGAGCGGCTTGAAGTTGACGTCTTCACCTTTTTCATTCTTCATGCCGTAGAGTAAGCGGCGGATCAGCTTGGCGCGCTTGGTGGACGCGGTGTCCGCTTCGAAGTCGAGCACTTCGGCGACCGTGGGAATGCGTCCGACCAGGTCGATGAAGGCCCGGCGATGGAATTCGAGATCGGTCGCTTTCGGGGCGGGCTTCTTGATGCCCGCTTTCTCCCAACCTTCGGTGATGTAATAGTTGATCGCCTGCGTCGAACTCATCAACGGGGGCGGCTCCTTCATCGGAGCATCCGCGGCGAGCACGGAGGTGCCAGACATCAGACTGGCGACCAGAAGCCATGCGGTGGGGCGAATCATTTAGCACCTCCTGCGGAGAGCGAAAATCGGGCACGCGAAGTCCGAGGACGATGGCATCGGAGTGACCGCGAGAATGTCGGGTGTCGGCGTGGCGAACGAACAGTATTCTAAACCATGTTTTCCGAGCCGGCGAACGACTTTTCAGAATCATCCGCTCCCGGACTAAGATGTCGACGCCGAATGGGTGCGGCGCGTTCCACGAATTGGCGTCGAGATTCTGGAAAAACCCCTGGCAACTGAGACCGGCCGAATGAACTTGGATCTTAAAAAAGTCGCGGAATACATGCGGAAAGCCGATCTCGAAGATCTGCTCGACCGAGTCACGGTTTATCGGGACGACATGGAGCCAGCCGCACTCGATTTGTTCGAAGGGGAATTGTCACGCCGGGGTGTCAATCGGGCTGCGATCGCGGAACACGATGTCGATTGCCGGAGCGATGCCATCCAGAACGCGGATGGCACCATTGCCCATTGCAGCTTTTGCAGTCGCCCGGCCGTGATGCAAGGACGCGGCTGGCATCGCCTGTGGCGCCGCATCCCGATCTTTCCGCGCATCTTCGCTTACTGCCGGAGCCATGCTCCGACAGTGCCCACCGCGAGTTGACGACTACTTGGCCAACGCGTGGGCTTCCGCCTCTGTGATCTGCGTGAACGGCTTGCCGAGTTGGACGCTCACCCAGCTAGCGATCGACGGCGTGTACGGGAACTTGCCCTTTTTGAGCAGTTCGACCATGCGCAGATCGCGGGCCGAACGCTCCTTCTGCTTGTAGTGTCCATTTTCCCGGCGGGTGACCTTACCATTGGCACGGGCACGATCCATCCGAGTCGCCGTCGACATTCGTTCTGCCATTTCAAAAACCTCTCGAAATCACTGGGATATCAGTTTTGCAAAAGAATATTTTAGGAGTCCGCGCCGGAAATGGAAGGGGGTGCCGCCGGGCCAAGACGAAGAATTTTGAACCGCGCAGAAGCGGAGGAAAGCTTTAGGCGAGCCGTACTCCGTCAGCACCCGGAGTCAGAAGGTGAGCTCGCCCCGCTCTCAGCTCAGTCCCTTGGCTTCCCAACCTTTGCGGTACGTTTTCCGGACGAACTGGTTGGCTTCGGGGAGATTCGTCACTTCCATTTTTGTGGTGTCCCACTTGAGTTCCTGTTTCGGGAACCGGGTGGCGAGGCAACCCAACAGCACCATCTCGGTCAGTGGCCCGGCGTAATCGAATGGGGCACTGGTTTTGCCGACACCACGGGCGGCATCGACGAACTGCACATAGTGGTTGTCGCCACCGATCTTCGGCACTTTGTAATCGACGAACTTGTCCGATGGGAGCAAGATCGGCATCCCGCCACCGTAGGGCGAGAAGAGCACGCCCTTGGTGCCGATGAGGATCGATCCTTGGCCGGGGAACTTGTGCGGCTCGATCAACTTCAACACCTCGGCCGTCGGTTTGCTCTGGCCATTGTACCAAGTCAGGCTAACGGTTTCGGTCGTGTGTTTGCTGCCGGGGAAGACGAACTCGACCTGGCAATTGAGGCCCCAGTTCGTTTCGTTCGGGGCGTCGCCGGTGCTGGTGATGCTCTTGGGATTGCCGACGCCGATGGCCCCGAAGACGGGATCGAGAATGTGGCAACCCATGTCGCCGAAGGTACCGGTGCCGAAGGCGAGTCGCTTGCGCCAGTTGCCGGGGTGGTAGTAACCGCCGCCGAGGAATGGAATCGGCGCCGAGACGCCAAGCCACTTGTCCCAATCCAAATTCTTCGGCACGTCGTCTTTGCGATCGGGTTTCTTCGCCGCATCGCCCCAATCTTTATTGCTCCAACTGTGGACGGCACTGACCGCGCCGATGGCTCCACCGTGGATGAGTTCCACGAGCGTTTTGTGCTCCGCCGCGGAGTGGATTTGAATGCCCATCTGCGAGACGATCTTCGCCTTGGCGGCGGCGAGGGTCAGTTGGCGGGCCTCGTAGATCGTCTGCGTCAGCGGCTTCTGGGTGTAAACGTGCTTCCCACTTTGGATGGCCCGCATCGTCGGGGCGGCGTGCATGTGATCCGGGCACGAGATGTTCGCAGAATCGAACGTCTCCTTATCGAACATCTCACGCCAGTCTTGGTACACTTTGAGATCGGGGAACTTCTTCTTGAGTTCCGCAAAGCCTTTCGATTCGAAGACGTTCGTATCCACATCGGCGACGGCGACCAGCTTGAGGTTCTTGCTCGCGCTCAATGAGCCGATGTCGGAACCGGCCATGCCACCCGCACCGACGCTGACGTGCAACAGCGTCTCGCTCGGTGCGGCCTGACTGGCGCGGTAAACAGCTGGAACCGTGAGCGCGGCCGCCGCCATTTTGACGGCGGTACGACGGGTGATCGGGGTGGGCATCGGTGGACTCCTGAGTCGGTTCTTGAACTTTCGAAACTCAGCCGCGGAACACTTGTGGGCCACGAGCGGGCGGGTCGAACTCCAACCGCTTGAGGAACTGCAACGCGTCGGCAGCGCCGAATTCGCGGTCGAGGCCAGGGTCGTGCCAATCGACGGCGATGGGGCCATCGTACCCGATCTCGTTGAGGGTGCGCAAGATGTTGTCCCAGTCGATCCCCCCACGACCGGGCGAGCGGAATTGCCAACCCCGACGCGGATCGCCACTCGGCCAATAGCCCGACATCAACCCGGAACGACCGTTCAACGAGAGCGTCGCATCTTTGACATGGACGTGATAAATACGATCCGGGAAGCGGCGTAATACTTCGATCGGTTCGACCCCTTGCCAGTGGAAGTGGCTCGGATCGAACGTGAAGCCGAACTCCTCGCGGCCGTGGAGGGCATCGAGTACGATTTCGGCAGAGTGCAGATCGAACGCGAGTTGGCCGGGGTGGATTTCGCAGGCGAAGCGGACGCCGCTATCGCGGGCCACGTCGAGGATCGGGTTCCACTGCTTGGCGAACAGTTTGAGGGCGTCGGCGATCACGGCCGGCTTCGGAGCGGGATAGCCGCCGACGTACGACCATATCGGCGAGCCGGTGAAACCGCTGACGATTCCGGCACCGAGTTTTTCAGCGAGGCGGAAGGTCGCCATCATTTCTTCCGCGGCACGCTGTTGCACTTTGGCCGGTTTGCCATCCCCCCAAACGTAATCGGGCACGAGCGCTTGATGGCGTTCATCGATCACGTCGGACACGGCCTGGCCGACTTTGTGGTTGGCCAGGACGGGCGCATGCAAATCGTGGCGGGCCAGAAGTTCGAGGCGGGCCGGGCAGTAGGCGTCGTCGCTGAGGCCACGCTGGACTTCCAGATGATCTCCCCAGCAGCAGAGTTCCACACCCTGGTAGCCCCAGTCGCCGACCTTGGCCGCCAAGGTATCGAGTGGAAGATCGGCGAATGGGCCGGTGAAGAGCAAGATTGGACGGGGCATATCCGTTGTCCCTCAATGGCGAACATTCGTTGCAAGGCGTAGTCTTCGGAGCCGAGCGCGTGCCCCATGAACGCGCTCGACTTCGAAAACATCGTCTCGCAGTGAACTCAGGTTGCACTCGGCGGTAAAGGCGGTTGTGGGGCTTCTATAGCCGGCACAGGAGCGGGTGCAGTCACTGTTGGCAACGACACCGAACCGACCGGGCCAGTCGATGCTGGTACTGTTGGTGGCGGGGCCAACGCCGGGGCCGGCAATTCTTCGATGTAAACTTCGTCGAGTTCCACTTCGTCAACCTTTTTGCGCATCAGCAGGTAAATCATGGTCGAGGCCGACCAGAAGTAGCTGTAACTGAAGCCGATCATGAGGAGGAATACGAGGATCATCCAGAAGGTGACCATGCCGGCACCGGCTTCGTTCCACCACCTCATGTCGTCGCGGAAGGCTTTGTCCGTCTCTTTATTGGTTGGCACATAGTCGACTTTATCTTTCAGCACGACTTTGGTGCCTTCTCCGGCGACCGTCTTCTCTTCGACGACGTAGCGGGCCTCGATCTCGGCAGGACTCCCCTTCAGCATCAGTTCTTGCCAGCCGAGCGACTTGGGGCTGTACACGAATAGGAAGTCGGGCTTGCGCGACGGGGCCATGGCCGACGGTTGGCTGACGGCCCACTTGCCGAGGTAGACCATGAGGCAGCCGACCACGATGACCATGAACGTGACGGCGGCACCGTACACAATGGCCACGATGGCGTACCAAATGTACTGCCAAGGGGCTTGGAAGACGTAGTTGTACGAGCGGCTTAGTGCATCGAAGGTATCCGACCCTTCGGTGCTGATGGTGGTGTACATCATCGGGTAGCCAACCAAGCCGATCAGCAGGATGGCCATGACGATGCCACCGAGGATGATCAGAGGGAATCCGACCCCGTACAGTACGATGTCGCCGAAAACGGGGATGAGCGCGAGTGACCCGTAAATCGACATGAAGAAGACAATCACGGCGATGATCAGCAAAGGCACCAGCGGCGACAGCAGGTACGAAACATAGCGAGCACCGACGAACTGGACGGCTTGCTTGAGGGTGATCCGATCTTTGCCGCCGAACTGCACGGCGGCGATCCGCGTGATGATGCCACCGAAGAAGGCCCAGACGGCCACGCTCCAAACGAGGCAGAGCAGCAGGTAGAGCCGCGTTTGCGTACTGGCATCGGGATCGATGATCTTCGTGACGATCAAGAAGAGTTTGTAAAGCGGCTCGATGAGGACGGGAATTTGCGAGAACACGTAACCGCGCACCGATTCGCCCCACACGGCCGAGGGGGCATCGGCGAGCCGGCTGGCGAACAAGAACGGATTCTGCCCGCGGTATTCATCCCAAGGCATGGTGCGGAGCTTGCCGCCCTTCCCGGCCAGGGAATTCAGAGTTTCCCACTGTTTGTGATCGCGTTCGAATTCGAATTCCCCGGCCTTTTTATAGTGCTGTTCGAGATCGTCGGGCTTCAATTCGTTACTGGTTTTATCTTTCTTCTTCTCCATCGTTTTGTTGCTGTACGCTTCGCTGTCGCGCGTCGGTTCGGCGTAGTAAAACATGGTCGAAAGCAAGTACCAGCCGAACGACATCACCAAGATGCCCGCCGCCGCTACGAGCAATTTCCGCGGGTCGAGCGCGACTTGAAAGCTCTTAAAGATTTCCGTCCACTGATAATCCTTGCGGACCGGTAGTGCGGAAGGTTCGACTCGCCCCTCGGCCATGCTATCTCCTCAGTCGGGGACATGTTCCGTTCGGTGCGGCCCCGTCTGGGCCGCTCGTTAGTGGGAATATACGTCGGCCGAAGCGCGCTGGCAATCGGGGTCTGGCATTTGGCCGTTCCTCCAGCGCGGCCATCGACAGAAGCAGCGGAACTGCGCGATCCGCAACGATTTAGGGCGCCGGGGCGAACCCGGTGGGCGGAGCGGGCGTAATTCCCATACGGGTCGTTTTTCAGTAGGTGGTGCGAGGTCTGCGTGATGGTTGTTCCGAACGTCGTCGAAACTCGCAACCTGACCAAAGTCTACCGCGACTTCTGGGGTCGCAAGAAAAAGACGGCCCTCAACGCCCTCGATCTCACCATTCAAAAGGGCGAGATCTTCGGTCTGCTCGGGCCGAACGGCTCGGGTAAAACGACGACCATCAAACTGCTGCTCGGCTTGCTCTTCGCTTCCAGCGGCGAAGGGTACGTGTTCGGTGAGCCAGCCGCGAAAGTCGAGAAGAACGAACGCATCGGCTACCTGCCGGAAGAATCGTACCTGTACCGCTTCCTCAACGCCGAAGAAACACTCGACTTCTACGGTCGCTTGTTCAATATCCCGGCGGACGTTCGGCGGAAACGCGCCGCGGAACTCATCGATGTGGTCGGCCTCAATGCCGATAAGAAGCGGATTCTGCGGGAATATTCCAAAGGGATGCGGCAGCGGATCGGCTTGGCCCAAGCCTTGATCAACGATCCGGATTTGATCATCCTCGACGAGCCGACTTCGGGCCTCGACCCGCTCGGAACCCGGTGGATGAAAGACTTGATCCTCGACTTGAAGAAAAAGGGCAAGACGATTCTGATGTGCTCGCACCGCCTCGACGATGTGCAGGACGTCTGCGATCGGATCGCCATTTTGTACAACGGTGACCTTCAAGAGCAGGGCACCGTGAGCAAGCTCGTTCAGGACGCCAAGCGGCTCCAGGTTCAAGCCAGCGGTGTCCAGGTGACCAAGGAACTGGAACACGACCTCAAAGCGGTTCTCGAAAAGCACGGTGGCAAGTTCGAAGCCATCGGCCACCCGACAACGACCCTGGAAGACCTCTTCCTGCGAATCATCGAAGAATCGAAGGCCCGCCCCGGTCGGCGCTATTTGCCACCGGAAGCGGGGAAGTAAGCGTTCCGCAACGATTCATTCGACTTCTGAGAACCTGGCCATGCCTGATCCGACTCTGTTCGGTTTGCTGATTCTGGATCGCGATCCGTTCACTTTCGCCGATTTCCCGGGCCTCTTTCAGGCTTGGCTCGGAGAAGCGGGCGGGTTCGTCTTCGCGGGCCTTTGCATCTATCTGCTCTATTCGTTGTTTGGTGCCAAATCCCCGTCAGCCAAAGAACGGTTGGACGTGCCCACCGTCATGCTGCTCTCGGCGGTCGTCGCATTGTTTTGCTACTCCGGCTACTTCGTCCTTCTATTGAT
>JAYSYJ010000001.1:0-24293 GCA_043727675.1 Fimbriiglobus sp. | reverse complement strand
GGTATACCTCTGGATTTTGCCACGGGCTCAGGCGGCGGTCCAGAGATCGTTCCAGTCCGGGGTTTCGACCATCGCCAGGAGTTCCACGAATGGGCCGGCATTCTTCACCCGCCAGCGGGCTCCGGATCGTTTCATCCGCAGGTTCACCCACTGCTTGATCGCCCCTTCGACCGCGCCGCTGCCGATGCTCCGGCCCGCTGCCAATCGGCCGGCGTAGTCCAAGTGCGTCGGGTGCTTGGACAGGTACGCCGACACCCCGACCAACGGCGCCGCCGCCGCCACTCCGACCGGTACCAGAGGAAACAGGGTCGCCAACCAGCGGTCGACCCCGGCTTTGCCGCCGGCCAAGAGCGCCTGGCGACCGGCCTCGGTGTGGGCCTTCGCCGCGTCGGTGCCCGGGCCGAAGATCGCTTTCACGGCGTCGCTCAGGTGCTCCACCGCGTGGAACACGTCGAGCACCCCCGGCCGCTTGCGGGACGACGCCGGCGGCCAGTTCCCAAATCCACGGGGCGCCGTCGGCGAGCACGGACGCCCGGCTGTCGGTGGTCACTTTCAGCCGGTCGGCTTCGCGTCGGACACGCTCGGCGAAGAGCCCGCACCCTTCGACGGCGACGACTGCGCTGCGGATCGTCGGACCGGGCAGCCGGCGCGAGGCCCACTGGTCGACGGTCGCGGGCTTTCCGCACGAACGCCTGAGAAACAAGGCCAATTTCACGTCGCGGAAGCCGACGCGGGTGTTGATCTTGCCCGCGTCGATCAGCAATTCGACCTCGCCGGGCGCGGCGGCGAAGCGTCCCGCATCGGCCCGCACCGGCCGCTCGGCGGCGGCCCGCCGCGCCGTGGCGTGGGTCGAGCGGCGGATGGTTTCGGAGTCGACGGTTCAGCCGCAGAGTTGCTCAAGCAGGTGCCGGGCCCGGTCGAAGGAATTGGGTGACGCCGAGCAGCGACGTGATGCGGGTGGCTTGGCGGGTGAGGAAGCCGTCGACGCCGAGGGCGGGGTCGGCCGGGCCGCCGCCGTCGGGTCCGCTGGTGTAGCGGCGGGCGAAGCGGACCGGGCCCAACGCGGTGATCACGGTGCGGACGCGGGTGCCGCGGGAGCGTTGGCCGGGACTTTTTTTTCGCCGGTGGCGCGGGCCTGGACGGTGGCCGCGAGGTTGTCGCGGATCAGGGCGAGGCCCTCGTCGAGGGCGAAGCGTTCGAGGGTGTCGAGGACGGTGCCGTAAGCGGCGGTCCGCCCGAGCCGACGCATCTCGGCGACGTAAGCCGCGGCGCGTTCGAGCTCGAGGCGTTCCGCGTCGGTGTCGGACTGGAAACTGATGGTGGGCATCCGTGCCTCCGGAGTCGGGGGATAAAGGAAACCGACCCTACCAGAAGGCCCGTGGCAAAATCCGGTAGTGCGGCAGCATTGCGTTGACGAAACGTTTTGCTTTGTTGTCTTAGGTGGTGGTTAGGGGGTTTGGCTATCGATAGAATGACCGGCCCGCTTTCACTCCGAAGGCGAACCGGAGAGTTGTATGGGCAGGTTCCCCGACTCACACATCAACCGACTCTACACAACACCATCTGAGTTGGGTATCACTGAGACGCTACTAGAATGCATTGTTGCCAAGTCGTTGTTACCGGCCGCGTCTGCATACATCGACAGCGTCAATGATCTGTTCTGGCTGGGAAGTATGCCAACATGGATTGCATATTACAAGGAACGAGAAGTCCTCGCGGAGCGTGAAGCAGGTCGCGTTGTAGATGGCAGGACAAACAACCCCGGTAAGAACTCGTACAACTACCATCGTGAGGTACTGAACTTGAAGGATGATTATTTGAAACAAGACCCTGCACCAGCCTTTCTTCAAGACGTTGGAGTTGGCCCTATCAACACGGCTTTGATACGTAATTCGGATTCGGCGTCGAAATCATTGGACTTACGTCGATCGTGTAAGGACTTACGTCGAGAAAGTCGAATTACGTATCAAAGCCCTATCAACACATATCGGATACTCCCACCCGAATTGCGACGAGTATACACATCAATCATGAAGTCGCAGATCATCTTGGCATGGCCGGCCTTCGAGACGCTTGCGGGTGATTTATTCAAAGTGGCTCGCGACAACCCACTGGTAGCCGAACTGACTGGCGAACCACTAAGAATTGTGATGTTAGCTGAAGAAAAGTGCCTATACCCAGATCAAGCGACCAGAACAGCCGCCGAGGCGAAATTAAATGCAAACTACGGGCGAAAGACAGATGTGAAATTCGCCGGACTGACCAATATAAGGTGTGCTTATAGCCGTGGTTTCCAAAAGGCCCCCTTGATAGACAACGCTCTACGAGATGTGTCACTTGATAAGCTATCGCAAGTTAGGAATTGCCTCGTTCATTCTGCCGGAATTGCCGACGACAAGTATTTACCGAAAGCATTGCTGATACCAGGTATGCAAACACCAAGTCCTAATGATGCGATTAACATTGACGGGGATATTTCTTGTGCCCTGTACAACCCTGTGTTAAAGTGTGGAGGCGATTTAATACAAGCCGTTGACGGCTGGCTCACGGATAACAAGTGATGGAAGATATTCAATTGGAACGAGATTGCCACGAGTGCGGCGGTACTGGCAGCAATCCCTACGACGATAGGTGGGAAGAAGGTGACGGTTCGTGCCCTCGGTGTAGAGGCAGTGGGAAAATACCAACACCAACTGGTCAACTCGTACTAAACCTCATAGCTCGAAACTTCAAAGACATGCACGACCAATTTGCAACGTCAACCCAGTAGCAGGCCACCTCCCACTATTTCCAGCGATCAACGCAATGCTGCCGCACTACCCAAAATCCAGAG
The DNA here is from genome assembly GCA_043727675.1 of Fimbriiglobus sp. Classification (GTDB taxonomy): domain Bacteria; phylum Planctomycetota; class Planctomycetia; order Gemmatales; family Gemmataceae; genus JALHQU01. Next base: position 21,460 of record JAYSYJ010000001.1, on the reverse strand, counting down.
GTATACCCTTCTCACCTCTCACCTACTCGCCCTGCAGACTCCGACCCAAACCGGGTATCCGGATCGACGTGCCATTCCTCGGCTTCGGATTGCGGGTGAACTTGCGATAGATCACCAGCGAACAGCCATCGAAATGATCGTAGTTCGAGCGAATCGGGATGCTCGTTTCCCGTCGGAATTGTTCCGGGTGATTCTTAAGCGTGGTTCGTAGCAAGGCCGCACCGGGCACATTGTGGAACGTCGGCTGCGGCTCTTCCACGACGATCCATTCTGGATCGTACTCGTGCAAGAGTGCTAGCACATCGGCTTCCGTGAACGCGTGTTGCTGATAGTTAGAATTCGGATCACTCAGCATCGAATAGAGCAATTTATCCCCCCTTAGCACTGAACAATTTCGTTCCGGATCATTAAATCGCACTTGGTAGATGAATGTCCCCGTGAGTTCACCATCCATGAAAAGCGGTCGACCGTTGACGTTGTGCTCCACGACAAACTTCGCAGCATCGTCGTAACCACGGACATACCGAAACGCCTGGGAGTACGTGTCATGGGCCATTCCGAAGGTTAAGAACAGCCCTAGTACCATTGCGAGCCAAGGCGAACGCTGGTGAACAAATACGAGTCCACGCCATGCTAAAAGGGCCAGTGCGGGCACCCAGTACAAACTGTGACGAGTATCGAGTTCGGCTAACGGGCTGAAGGTGAAATAGACCGCTGCGATCCACGCCAATGTTGGCCCCAACCTTCGTGGGGACACCAGTGCGAGAATCGCCCCGGCTACCACGAAGACCGTGGCGAACCCACCGATCAATTCGGGGAGTGCAGCCGGATAGAAGAGCCAATTCTGCCAATGCATTGCCCCCCGTGCTTCGGCCGTGAATCCGTCGTTGGCTCCGGCACTCAGGCCCGAACCATATTCGAGATAGGTTACCAAATAGTATGGCAACGTGAGCAGCAACGCCGCAAATGCCGAATAGACCACCGGTCGAGTGATGAGGAGGCTCAAGTTTTGCGTCATCAGTAATCGAAACGCAAAGTACGGAACTAAGAAGACACCGTCGAATCGCGTGAGCGCACAGAACGCCGCGAACAAGCACGCCAAAACCGCATCGCAAGTGCGTCGATCACGCAGGTGTTTTTCAAAATGGACAATCGAAACTAGCCCGAGTGCGAGTGTCGGCACTTCCAACATCACCCGTTCCGAGAGGAGGAAGATCACCGGACTGAGTCCGACGAATCCAGCAATGAACAGCCCACCGAAGTGTTCTTCGGTCAACCGCGCGAAACGGTATGTGTAGACAAACATCAACAACCCGAAGGCCGCGACCAACGCCCGCCCTACCGCGAACGACGGGCCAAACACCGACATCGCCAATCCTTCGATCCCGTAAAATAATGGTGGCCAAACGAGCAAGCCGAGCGCGGGATAGCGGACGTAATACGTTTCGGCGTACGTTTTCGGATTACGGAACGAGTCTGGAACATCACGCAACGCATCACGGACAAAAACGCCGGTCATGGTGTGCCGGGATTCATCGTTATTGAAGAAAGGTTCCGACGCAACCGCCGTAGCGAAGTGGCACACCAACAGTACGAGTGCGAGCAAAATTAGATGCAGTGAATGCAAGCGGAACAGACGTTGAGAAGTACGTAAAAGCATCACGTTCACTTATAACTTCAGACTACGCGCTCGGCCCTTGAACGGTGAAACGTTCCAAGTCCCGGAGCCCATTGGTGACGCTGTTACATTGAACGAATGACATAACGTAACTCCAATCCTAGATGAACATATTTATAACACATGTTCACCATCGAGTCAAATGGAATTCTCGAGTTGTTTCCGAATCGGTCAAATCCTTGCAGCTTTCGCCTGAATTTGCCGAGCGTGTTCGCCCATGGGCACGCACTCGAATTGTCGTTGCAACGAGTCGAAGAACTGACCGACGAGGACGAGCTTGCCTGCGTGTGGTCGCTTCATGGCAGGGAAGAAACCGAGGCGGTCTGTGTCGTCCGATCCCATGAAATCAAGTGGATGCAGCAACAACGACAACTCTGTTCCGGTGGCCCGACAGAGTTGCAATGCACTGCGCCAATAGAGCTTAGCGACAGCCCGGCTGTAGCCCGCGAGGTAGAGTAAATACGACACATGGATGGGGACTTTGAACAGTGGCATTGTTGTCACGGGGATTTCGAGCAATGGCCCAGCCAGGGTGTTCCAAGTGAACGGTTTCAAGGGGCCAAATCCATCGGTGAAACGACCGAAGAGTTTCTTGCGTTTAGCGCGTTCCTCGGGTGATAACCCCTTTGCCGTGGCCAAGTAATACAATCGTGCCAACGGCCCGAGAAACGTCGGGAAGGTGCTGCAATCGTACTGGTATCCCCGACGTGCTAGTACGTTCAATAACGTCGGAGAGTGGCTGAACCCGGGGCCACGAAAGCCCTTCGGTCGAATGCCGGTGGCCCCTAGAACCGCATCTTCGGTACGTTTCAGTTCGTCTTCGATCTCGGCTTCGCTGTAGAGGTGAAGCCAGGGTTCATGGTGAAACGAGTGGTTTCCAACTTCGTGCCCAGCAGCGGTGATCGATCGCAACACTTCGGCATGAACCGGGTCGGCTGCATCTTGACCGACGATAAACCAAGTGATTTTCAAGTTTCGTTGGGCCAAGAAGTCCAGAACCCGCGGCACAACAATATTCAGGTATGTGGGATACTCATCCCAACCAGCTTCGCCGTGCGTCTTCAAATACGACCATAAATTGTCGAGATCGAGCGACAGGCTGCACGTGGGTTTCATAGGAAGCGACCCACCGCTTGCTCCGCCAATTGCAGGGTTTCGTTCACGTTCAGCGTACCGTTGATGATGTGTGAAGAATTGACCAAATAGACCCCCGCGACACTCGTGGCCATGTCTGACACACGCTCGGAATAGTTCAGCGTTGGCACGGCGAAGACATGTTTCACTTTCGCCAGTTGGAAGGCCAACACATCAGATCGCTGTAAGTCGGGGTACATCCGTTCGAGGGCCGCTAGGAACCGCTCATGGATCGACTCATCCGTTTCCGCAAACAACGGGTCATCCGGGGCGACGTATTTTGGCAGATAGACCAACGTGCGACCACCAAACTCCGCGGGATCGACAAGTGCCGTCATCTCGATCACCGCGGTGAACGGAACCCAGTCGTCGGTGAGATTCGTGACGTAAAAACGCGATAGAGGTTTCTTCAATAGCACGGACGCACAGACGATCCCTTGGTAGGTCAAGTCATCGAGCTTGGCACGTTCGACTGGGGTCAACCCCGGCACCAGTTTGACAGCCAATGGAGGTGCCGAGGTACAGATCACTCGATCAAATTGGTGCGATTCGCCGGATTCCAGATCAATAATCGGCCCAGCTACAATTTGGCGAACGGGTGCGTTCGCCACCAGTTTCACACCGCGTTCCCGTAGTGTTGCGGTGTACCGCTCCACAATCGCACCGTAGCCACCATGGATGTATCCGAACAGTTCTTTCTTCATTCCCGACCGTCGTGCGGCATACATTCGGGCAATGGTCGCCCATATGAATGCGGCCGACGCAACACGGTAACTTTCACCGAGTTTGGCACGGAGAAGCGGTAGCCAAATTTTCTCGGTGGTGCGATGTCCCGACCATTTCCGCAGCCAATCGACGACGGGGATTTGTTCGAGAGCTTTCCAATTTGTCACGCGCGAGGCGTGGTGAATCGTCAGCCCGAGTCGCAATTTACTGAGCAGCCCGAGCGGCGGGAAACGGAGAAATTCCAAGGAGTTCGACATCGAGTGGAGCCGACCATCTGTGAAGAATCCGGTCTTCGTTTCGACACCGACGAAGGCAGAACTCAAGTCGAGGTCTTTCAAGAGTGCGTGAGTATAACCATCGGACAACAAGATGACGTGGTAGAAACGATCCCAAGTGACTTCCCCGAGTTTCCAGGCTGAGGCAAGGCCGCCGAAGTGTGGTGCGGCCTCGAACACGGTGACGGTGTGCCCCAATTTCTGGAGTCGATCCGCACACGACAATCCGAGCAAACCACCACCGACGATGCCAATGCGTTCGCTCATTCCACTTCGCTCGTGGTGCCCATTTCGTGCAGGTAAGTCCGCTTGCAGACCGTGCAGTGCAAGCGCTGATTGGTCTGGGATTGACCGGCCCGATGGTTCAACAGTCGTTGCCCGCATTTGCAGACGATGCCGACCACTGCCGCCGGTGCACCCAGAACCAACGCGAATTCGGGCACCGATTTGGTAACCACAGAACCCATGCCCACCATTGCCCACCGACCAATCGTCAAGCCGTTGCCGATGGTGCAATTCGCCCCGATTGTCGCACCTTCTTTCACCGACGTCGGCAATGTCTGTTCGTCCGGTTCTGAGCTACGGAGCTGCTTCAAATCAGGTGTCGTCGCACGGGGAAAGCGGTCGTTGGTGAAGACGGTTCCCGCCGAGATCATCACGCCATCTTCGAGGGTAACGCCGTTGCAAACGTAAACGAAACTGTTGATTTTGCAGCGGTGACCGATCCTCACTCCGTAAGCGATGTACGTCTTCTCACCGACGATGCACTCATCGCCGAGCACCGAACCATGGCGGATATGCACGCTGTCCCATATCGAGCAACCGCGCCCCAATACGACACCATCTTCGAGAATGGCGGTCGGGTGAATACGCACGCCATCAGCCATTCCAATTGTCTCGCAGGGCGTCGAGCGTCGGCAGTGACAGCGGCGTGTGCGAGAGGTTGATCCTCGGCGACTCGATGCCAGTCCAAGGCGACGTCCGGAGTGAAGAATAGGCCGCTTCGATCACTTCGACACTGGCTACGGCATCTTCCCACGTGATGCGTAAATTTTCGGTTCCGCGGATGGCCCGGGCAAAGTTCGTGACCTGACTGCGGAATGCCTGCACCTTGTCGTACCCCTTCCCGAAGACGACCCAATCTCGGCTGGTACTGAGTTTGTAACGGGATTCTTTCCAACCGATCTGAATAGTTCCGAGTGCACCGTAGATGTTGACGTACCAGTCGAGTTCCTTGTTGATACTCCACGAAAGATCGACGCTACCCATGATTCCGGAACGAGATTTCACGAAGAGCCGGGCGGTGTCCTCGACGGCGATTCCTTGCACATTCTTGCCTTCGACAGCGTGCACCTCGGCGAGCGGCCCGAGAAAGTAGCGCATGATGTCCACGGAGTGGGTGCCATTGTCGATGAGAACGCCACCGCCGCTAATGGCCGAATCCGAGTTCCAGCGGTTGGTCATATCGACGCGGGCCGTGAAAGCGTTCTCGAAGAGGACCATTTCGCCAATGATCCCGGAATTGATCAGACTCTTGGCACGAATCACATCCTCGACGTAGCGGAACTTTGACCCCATCGTCAGGAGCACACCGGCGTTATCGGCGGCGCGGGCCATGTCGCGTGCGCCTTCCGCCGTGAAGGTGAACGGCTTTTCGCAGAGCACATGCAGGCCCCGTGTCAGCAAATCTTGGGTGATCGATTCGTGTGTATTTGGGGGCGTGCAAAGAATGGCGGCGTCAGTAGGAACACCGGATTCAAAGAGTGCTTCCGGAGATTCGTAAGCCGTGCAACCGTACCGGGTCGCAAGAGCGGATGCCGATTCGGAGCGGACATCGACGACAGCCACGAGCTTCGCATCCGGATGGTTATCGAACGCGCTGGCGTAACTTTGGGCGATGCCGCCGGCCCCAATCAAGGCGAACTTCACAGGTTTCATGCGACACCACCTTCCGAGAGTTTTAGGGCCGCTTGGTAAATCGTTGCAGCAAGGTAATTCAGAGTGTCTTGGGTGTATTTCTCGTTCCAGGGAAGCACGAGTACGCGATCCAGATATTCGAAGGTACCGGGGAAGCGTTCCGCAGAGTAATCGACCGCGTCTGCACTAGCTAGTGTGAATGGCCAGCGACTGTTGCCGAAGGTGCGTTGATCCCGGATCACCGCACAACGGAAGGCGGGTTTTTGGATGTAACGTGGGGCAGTCAAGATGTTGTTCAGTTTCAATTCTTTGGCCAGTGCCGGTGGCCCGCCGGGGATGATGGCCGGATCGACCAGTACGCTGTATTTCCAAAAGACGTGTTGGCTTTCAGCGGTCCGGAATGGTATCGAAACACCGGGTGTCCCTTCCAAGAGCACGTCCATTCGTGCGGCCAACGCCGCACGGGTTTCGACAATCCCTTTCAACTTGGCCAATTGGGCCACGGCCACGGCCGCTTGCAGTTCACTGATGCGGTAATTCAACCCGATGAAGTAGTGATCCGGATTCGGGTCGCCGTAACCCCACGATTTATTGATGAACAAATACGCTCGACGGGCCAAGGCCGAATCGTTGGCAACGATGAGGCCACCTTCACCCGTGGTAATATGCTTGCCTTGTTGCAGACTGAAACAGCCAAGTGCGCCGAAGGTGCCAATCGACTGGCCACGATAGGTGCTGAGGAATGCTTGAGCACAATCTTCGATCACGGGGATAGCGTGTTTATCGGCCAAGGTCATGATCGACTTCATATGGCACGGGTTGCCGAACAAGTGCGTAACGATGATCGCTTTAGTTCGAGGCGTGATTCGTTCCGCGATACTTCGCGCGGTGACATTACCGGTGCGAGCATCGACGTCCGCGAAGACGGGGATAGCACCCTGATAGAGAATCGGTGAAAGTGCTCCCATGTCTGTGATCGAGGTGGTGATGATTTCATCGCCCGGCTCGGGATCGATGGCGGCAATCGCCGCGTGAATGGCAGCCGAGCCGGAGGAGCAAGCGTGGGCGTGTTTAACACCGATGAGCGTCGCGAACTCGGTTTCGAGTCGTTTGGCAAACTGGCCCTTGGTCGCGGTCAAAGTCCCGCTGCGCAGAGCCTCGGTCACGAGAGCGATTTCTTCTTCGCCGAGTGTCCGACCGGAGGCGTCTTGGTCGGATGGAATTTGAATCTGCGGTAGTTGTGTCAGTGGGATGTTCATGAGCCGTGCGATCCTGGGAGCCCGACGGTGGCGGGGGAAGAAATACCGCCGCGATGGTGGCGCGTCGGGGCCGAAAGGGGGGCGGCCATACTGGGGAACGATTGCGTTCCGTGGGGACTCGGAGTGTCTTGGGCAGGAGGCGTAAGGACTGTGGAAATCAGCGACACTTGCCCACGGATGATTGCGTCGCGGTCAGTGAGGCGTTGTTGCCGACGGCGATCATACATGAGCCGGGCCATCAATTGCAAGTGACCCAAAATCGTCCGGACTGTCTTCATCTTGGAACGACCGTGGAGCCGGCATTCGAGTACAGCTGGGTGTTCGACGATTGTCTTCCCGGCCAAGTCAAGCCGACCGACCAATTCTGCAATGCCGAGGTAACGGTTGTTCATCAGCGGAATCGCGGCGATCGTGCTTCGTCGGTAAACCCGGAGGCAACTCGTGTAGGTATGCAAATTCGTTCGGAGTACGCGACGGTAGAGCCAAGCGCAACCTTTCGAAAGTTTTAAGCGCCAAGCGGAGACATTTTTCACACCCCCGGCTGGGTGATACGGCGACGCCGTCACCAGATCGACGCCAGTCGTCAGCAGTGGGATCAACTCGGCGAGTTTTAGAGGGTCGTAACTACAATCGCTGTCCATCGAACAGACGATTTCCGTATTCGCACCTCGAATGCCAGTCATGATGGCCGCGGTGATGCCGAGGTTGGCATCGTGCCGCAGCAATTGGTAACCCGGGCGATCCCCGAAAGCGCGTTTGAGCGACTTCCAAGTATTGTCCGTACTCCCGTCGTCGATGAGCAAACAAGTCACGTCGTACTTAACACCGAAACGCTCCCGCACTTCATCCAACGTGTTGCGCAGGTGCGGCACGATCAATTCTTCGTTGAAGCAGGGGACCGCAATCGAAATCGGAATTCGATCCGAAGCGGGCAACGGGGTTGGTCGATCCATCCGAGATGTCAATGCCACGATGTCTGAGGATGCTGGTGCGGGTGCAATCTGCAAATAGTCAGCACACGAACCGAAGCGGTACGTGGTCAATAATTGACCGAGGCGTTCGGGCATTTTCGAAAGGTTGCGGTAGTGCCGCATCTGATTGAGCCGACCGCCGGCTGCAAGATGGGGTTGTTCAGGGTCGAGTTCCCAGGTGTGGAAATACGCCACCATCGGGGTCGGATAATCGCGCGTCCATTTCGCGGCGGCGCGGTCGGTCAGAAACTTCGGAAGTTGTCGGAGGTAATTCCCGCCGGCCACCGGCACCCGCACCCCCAAGATTTTCCCGCAGGAGATCGGTAATTCGAGGAGTGAACGAGTTTCGTGGCGATGCTCGTGAGGCGAGAGTCGCGCCGGTTCCCCGGCGAAACTGCCCCGGATCGGCGCGATGCTCGAATCGTAAACGAAGCCAATATCCGCGAGTACATCCAATGCCCAGAGGTCGTGTGGCTGAAGCCAGCCATCCGCAAGGCGATAGCCGAAGACCTTCTGACTCGTGGCGGCTTCGACGGCTTGTCGCGCCCGGATCGCGTCGAGTTGGAATTCTTCGGGCGTCATTTCGTTCACGCCGCGATGATAAAACCCACGGACACCGACTTCGTGCCCAGCTTCGGCAATCCGGCGAATCGCCTCGGGAAACTGTTCTGCAATCCAACCGAGTACGAAAAAGGTCGCCTTAGCGTCGTGCTGGGCCAGCAAGTTTAGTGTTTTTTGCGTCGAAAATTCGATCCGCGACTCGAAACGCTGCCAACGGGTTCGCTGGATATATTTGTTGAAGGCCCGCACGTGAAAATAGTCTTCGACGTTCACGGTCAACAGATGCTGGCGGGGACTCGTGACGTTCATGCCATCACCTGTTTCGCGGGGGTCGGTTCCAGGGTCAACACACGTTGCAGGATCCGCGCGATTCGCGGGGCGGCGCGGCCATCACCGAAAGGATTGTTGGTCGGCACGGCAGTCACGTTGTTCCAATAATGGGAGTGGAGCATTTCCGAAAATAGTTCCGGAGTTCCGGCGAGTTGCGCCAACCCTGTTTCCAGTACTTCTTGACGCTCCGTCGATTCCCGCAAGATCAATAAATGCTTGCCTAGGCTCGGTGCTTCTTCTTGAACTCCACCGGAATCGGATGCGATCATCCACGATTCCGAAAGCAACCGGATGAAATCGACGTAGTCGAGAGGTTCGAGCAAGTGGACGCGGTCGACACCGGCGAGGACGGCTTGCGCAGTGGCCCGCACAACCGGATTGGGGTGCATCGGAAAGAGCACGGCCGTGTCGGCATGGCGTTCCACGAACCGCCGAACCACCCGGAGATTCTCTTCGAGGCGTGAACCGAAGTTCTCACGGCGATGACTGGTAAAAGCGATTCGCTTCAAACCGGCGGTTCGATTCAACAACTCTTGCAGTGCTGGCGAACATTCCGCACGACCAATCCCATTCAATGCATCGACGACCGGATTCCCGGTTAAAAAAATGTCGGCTCGACTTACACCTTCTTTGCGCAGCGTGCGAACGTGATTCTTGGTGCCCGCAAAATGCCAGCGGGCTAATCGAGTGATCACGCGGCGGTTCATTTCTTCCGGAAACGGCGATAGCGGGTCATTCGTCCGTAAGCCAGCTTCGACATGTGCCACAGGTATGCGGCGTTGAAAAGCCGCCAATGCCACCGCGGCCGCCGTGGTCGTATCTCCCTGGACTAGAACGACATCGGGCTGCGACGACTCGAGAAGCGGATCAATCGCGTTTAGAATCTTTGCAAACAACAGGTTGAGTGGCTGATTCGACCGCATCACTTGCAAATCGTGGTCGATTCGGGTTCCGAACAATTTCAAAAACGGAACCAACAAATCGGCATGCTGTCCGCTGTTAACATTGATCGTCTGAAACACATCCGCGCGAGTTTCAAGTTCGGCCACAACCGGGCCGAGTTTGATCAATTCAGGTCGCGTGCCGAATGCCGTGAGAACGACCTTTCGGGGCGATGATTTCCGAGAATCCAAACTGGTCATAAGTTGAATCTAGAAGCGTTTTCTGTGGTGGGACTTTGTCAGGATTACCGGCAACATAGCACGAGGAACGAATCATCCCGTATTTTTACCTTACTGCAACGCTATTTTTACTACTTTCTACCGAACATGAGAACCGCTCTGCACAATTCTCAATCTTCCTATTGTCCGCTATGTGATGGCATTGGCTGTTTTCGCCTAGCTGCTGGCGGAATTCCCATCCTGGACTGCCCCGTTTGCCATCACCGATTCGCCGGTTGCCTCACTAAAGAAACGCACGTCAATGAAGTCTATGGCGACGAATATTTTCACGGCGGCGGTGCTGGTTACCCCGACTACCTCGCCGACGCGTCTCTGTTGCGCAGCCACGGCCGACGATACGGCAAACTCTTAAGCCGCTTTCACCGACCCGGTCGACTCCTGGATATCGGTGCCGCAGCTGGCTTTGTTCTTGAAGGAATGACCGATACCGGATGGTCAGGGGAAGGAATCGAGCCGAACGCCAAGATGGCGGAGTATGGACGCAATCAGTTGAGATTGTCCATTCGAACGGGCACTCTTGATACGGTCGGCTTGTTGGAACCGTTCGATGCTATTTCATGGATTCAGGTATTGGCTCACTTTCCCGATCCTCTGTCGACCTTCCGACAAGCCGACGCACTGACGAAAATCGGTGGTGTCTGGCTGATTGAAACTTGGGACTGCGAAAGCCTCACCGCCAAGTTGCTCGGAAATTCTTGGCACGAATACAGCCCCCCGAGTGTGTTGCACTGGTGGAGTCCGCCCGTATTGCAACGGACGTTGGCATCGCTCGGGTATCGATTGCGTGGCACTGGCAAACCGCAAAAGTGGATCGGCCTTCGGCATGCCAAATCGCTGCTGATGCACAAATACGGTTCAGGTTTGGCGGGAGGCTTGTTGAAGTACATCCCCGATGGTTTGGCGGTGCCTTACCCATCGGAAGATCTTTTCTGGGCCGTTTATGAAAAGTGCGAACGCTGACTCAGCAATAAGATGCCACGTATGACGACGACTAGCAAAAAAATCCTCGATTGGCCGGAACTCTTGCGCATTCGGGAGTCGGCACGGGCGAGTGGTTCCGTCGTCGTCTGGACGAACGGGACGTTCGACTTACTCCATCCAGGTCATCTGGCGAGCCTTCAGCAAGCACGTGCTCTCGGAGATCTGCTAGTAGTCGGGGTGAATTCAGATCGCTCGGTGCAGGCCTACAAGGGGCCGTTGCGGCCGATTCTGAATCAAATTGAACGGGCGACTATGCTTGCAGCACTCGAATGCGTCTCCGCAATAATCGTGTTTGATGAAGAAACTCCTTCGGAAAGTTTGGCCCGACTACGACCGGATATCCATTGCAAAGGCGCGGAGTATGCCCCACCCAACGGTCGGCCGGTACCCGAACGGGTCATCGTGGAATCGTACGGTGGTCGTATCGAGTATCTCCCGCTGGTACCGGGGATCTCGACGACGGAGATTTTGAAGCGGATTCGTCTCGCAGAGGGAAGCCCGGTATGAACGATTTACTCGCTCGATTCCGCGATTGCCCGGTGCTGATTGTCGGCGATCTGATGCTCGACGAATATCTCTGGGGCCATGTAAACCGTATTTCGCCGGAAGCACCGGTACCGGTGGTAGAAGTTCAGCGTCGTAGTTTCACAGCTGGGGGTGCGGCGAATACAGCTGCTAACGTCGCCAGCCTCGGTGGTCGTGCCATCGTGGCCGGAATTGTCGGCGACGATTCCGCAGGCCAACGCATCCGTGATCTACTCGACGGACAAGGAATTGACAGCTCGGCGATCGGAATCGATTCGTCGCGGCCGACCACGACGAAAACCCGAGTCGTCGCCCATAGCCAGCAAATGGTGCGCATCGACCACGAACAACCGGGCGCACTTTCGGACGCGGTCGAGAAAGAACTGCTGGCGCAACTCGAAATTCAGTTATCCCAAGTTCGTGCTGCGGTGGTGTCCGATTACGGCAAAGGTGTGATCACTTCGAGTTTGTGCGAACGTTTCATTGAACTCGCCCGTGCTTCAGGGGTACCGGTGATCGTTGACCCGAAAGGGACAGATTACCGCAAATATCGGGGGGCGACCGTTGTGAAGCCGAACCAACTCGAAACGGGCAAGGTGTTCAACCGAGAGTTGCGGACGACAGCAGAAGTCGAACGGGCGGGGCGTGAACTGCTGCAATTTTTAGGGGCGGGTTCCTCGGTGCTCGTCACACGCGGCGCCCAGGGTATGACGCTGCTCGAAGCGAATCGGCCCACTGTTCACGTGCCGACACAAGCCCGCGAAGTTTACGATGTCACTGGTGCTGGCGACACCGTCGCCGGAGCGTTGGCCCTGTCACTCGCAGTCGGGAGCAACCTCGAATCTGCGTGCCAGTTGGCCAGTTTGGCCGCCGCCGTGGTCGTTGGCAAAGTGGGAACCGCAACGTGCACGATTTTAGATTTGGAAGAAGCGATTCGAAGTCGAGGTTAACTTCGCTGCTTTCGCAGAACTCGCAGGGCCGCTTTCATCGACTCGAACGCAAACTCGTCTTCTTGCAGGCTCAGTGGTTCACGCCACTCGATGCCAGCGACCCCATCGAGTGATTGCGCCGATTCTGGTGCCAGTGCCTTGCCGAGAAAAAGCAGATCGCAGACTGGATAGGTGACCCCCTTATAGAGGTAGCTGTTCGGGAATGAGCCTACGAAACGCACGTCGGCAATCTCCAAGCCAACTTCTTCACGCACTTCGCGACGGAGAGCATTCTCGGCCGATTCCCCGATATCGATGAAGCCGCCAGGGAGACCGAGGAGACCTTTTCCAGGATCTTTTTCCCGACGAACCACGAGCCAACGCCCGGTGGAATCGGATAAAAATGCTCCCGCCGAAACAGTCGGGTTGAAGTAATAGGTGAATGGGCAAGCCGTGCATCGAAAAGGATTAGGACCCGGTGTCGCGTGCGTACCACAACGCGGACAGTGGCAGAATTGGTCGTTGGCAAGCATACTATTGTTGTAGTCATCACCCGGTTTTGAATCCCGAGACTTTTCCGAGTAACCCATGCGGATCTTGCTGACGAACGACGATGGTATCTTCGCCCCTGGTTTGCGGGCCTTACGCCGCGAATTGATGAAGATCGGCGAAGTCATCGTCGTCGCCCCGGCCACCGAACAGAGTGCGACCGGACATTCCGTCACGCTCAACGCCCCGCTCCTGGTCACCGAAGTCTTTGACGACGACAAGTCGAATCTAGGCTGGGCGGTAGAAGGTCGGCCGGCGGACTGCATGAAACTGGCGTTGTTGGAACTGCTATCCGAGCCACCGGACTTGATTGTCAGCGGATTGAACGCGGGATCGAATGCCGGTATCAACGTTCTCTACTCGGGAACGGTGGCGGCCGCCATCGAAGCGGCATTCTACCATCACACCGCGATTGCTTGCTCACTGGAATACACAAAAGATGCCCAATTGGACTGGCCCCGTGCCGCCGAATACGCCCGGCGAGTCGTCGAGCAAATTATCGGGCACAAGCCCGCGAAAGGGAGCCTGTTCAATGTCAACATTCCACCGCTGGAACGCGGGCCGGTGAAAGGTATCCGCGTGATGCCCCAGAACGTGAGTGTCTACAAAGAGAAGTTCGACCGTCGTACCAACCCGCGTGGCCGTACCTATTTCTGGACGAGTCCGGAGTTCCATTGTCCCGAGCCGCACCCCGATACGGACGTCACCGCCTTGGCCGAAGGATTCATCACCGTGACGCCTCTGCAATTCAATCTGACGAACCGGCCGATGCTCGCGGAGATGGGCACGTGGAGTTGGGACTTGAGCGAGTGAGGAAGTCCATCGAAATGTGGGGACGCGTTTCGGGAACTTCCACAATTGCAGCCGCGTAGAATATGGTAACCTTTCTGAATCGCAGGTCGATCATCGCAGGAACCACTCCATGTCTCGGCTTCTTTGTTGTTGGACTTGCCTCGCGTTGATTGTTGCGGCACCCGGTGCCATGGCCCAAGAATCGGGCGCTCAAAACCCTTTTGAGCTGGCCCGAGCGTTGCGGGAAAACGATCAACCCGATCTGGCGCTCGAATACCTGGATGACTTGGCGAAGACTCTCCCGAAAGAGTTGCTGGTGACGTTGCCGATCGAACGGGCCAAGTCACGGATCAAACTCGCGGCACAGGAAGCGGACGATCTCAAACGCGATACCTTGGTGAACGAAGCGAAAGCGGAACTCGATCAATTCTTGAAGGCGAATGCCGGTCACCCACGCTCCAACGAAGCCGCGATGTCACTGGCCAATATTTCGTCGCTCCAGGGCAAATCGCAACTGGAACGGGCCAGGAAACTTTCCGATGTCGCGGGTCAAAAAACAGCGGCCGCACTCGCCCGACCTTTCTTCAACGAAGCGTCGACGCGATTTCAAAAAGCCGCCGAGTCGCTCGAACAGTCGGTGAAGGACGCTGCGACGCCGAATTTAAAATTGAGTCGCTCGACCGAGCTGTTTCAGACGATTCTCGATCAAGCCGTCAACCGGTACTACTTGGGGGAATCGTACATTGCGGTCGAAGGCAAGCAGAACATCGAAGAGCGTGCGGCCGCTTACAAAAGCGCCCAAGACCTTTTCACGAAACTTGGGGAACGCGACCCGAATCATTCGCTCTGTTGGGTCGCTCGTGCTTGGGTCGGCGAATGCTCCTACGCCATGAGCGAAACATTCAAAGCGGAGGCCACCTTTGCCAAGCTCCGCACGGACGCGGCAAAAATACCGAACGGCCCCGGTACGGCCGGAGTGCGGCAGGCCCGCTTCTTCGAGATCCGCGACAAATGGATTCAAGCCGGGAAAGCGAACACGGCCGCAGCGTATTCCAGCGTCCGCAAACTGTGCGAAGTTTGGGTGTCCGACTATCGTTCCTTCCGCATCACGAACGAAAACTACGCCATCTTGTATTACACTGCGACGACGAAGTTCGATGAAGCTCGCCTCGGTGTGAAGGTCGACCCGAAGACTATGGTCGTCACGGTGAACCCTGCAGTGATACCACTGCTTAAAGAAGCCGATCGAGAGCTTCGTCGGCTCGCCGACAGCGAGAATGAATACACAACTCGGGCCACCAAAATGCGGCCCCAAGTCGTTCGATTGATCGTCGGCAATGCGGATAAAAAACCGGAGCAGATCCTCACTTTTGAAGAATGCCACCTGACTTCGCTCGTTCAGCTCGACAAATTTCAGCAATTGAACAAGGACGACAAAACCACTCCGGAAGAGAAAAAGTTGCAACTGGATCGGGTGATCGCACTGCTCGAGCGCGAGAAGCAATTGCCCGTGCCGAAGGAGTCGCTCCGCGATTCCCAGAATAGCCAAGTGATGCTCGTGTATACCTACCGTTTGGCCGGTTTGCCGTACCAAGCCGCGGTACTCGGAGAGTTCTTGGCCCGGACTATCAAAGGGCCTGCGGCGGCCAAAGCGGGGTTGAACGCGATCCTGGCATATCAAGAAGCGGCGGAGAAAGCCGATTCGGAAGACACCATCAGCCGACAAACTGACTTCGGCAAGGCGATGAGCGTGGTGGCGTTTCTCGATCAGTCCAACCCCAACGACCCGACGACCGATGAAGTCCGATACCGTGGGGCACAGATATTAGTGCAAAACGGACGCTACCTCGAAGCGTTCCAATTGCTCAACCGTGTCACGGATCGCTACTCGAATGTGGCCCGGGCGCGCCTTTTGCAAGGGGGCATCGCATTCGAGCTACTCCGTCCGCGCTCGCCCAACTCGTCTACGCCTAAATTTACAGTACCAAGTGACGCCCAAAAAGTTCCGCTGTTTCAAACTGCCACGACCGATCTCGGCCGGGTTCCGGTCGCCACGGCAACGTCACCTGCCAACGTCGCCATCGATTCCTGCCGCGTCCAGTTCCAACTCGCACAACTTTATCTTGCCAGCGGTGCCACGGGGTACCCTGTCGCTGAGAAGATCAGCAACGACGTCACAGCGCTCATCCCAACTCTGGCAACGGTTCAGTCGGACGATAAAGAGTCCCTACGCTGCGAAGCGGAGATCATTCGGATCAACGCGGTTTACGGGCAAGCCATGCCGCTGCATCAACAGAAGAAGTACAAAGAATCGGCGGATCGATACAAGAGTTTGATCGCCGCGATGCAGAAGAGCGGTCCCGCGGTGAAAAAAGATCAAGCACCTGCTTTGGCCACGGTCGCCAAGAATTTGGATGCCCTCCGCATCAGCAAAATCGTGGTTCCATCGTTGAACAGCCGCGTCGGGGAAGGCCAACTCGACGAAGCCGGCAAACTGCTCGATATGCTCAGCAAATTCGGCGGTGACCAAAACCAGACCGTGAATGCGGTTTTTCAAGTCGTTGTGGCGGCCAAGCCGCAAATCGAACAGATGGTGAAAGAGGGCAAGGCCGACGATGCGAAAAAAGTCTCCGGGAACCTTTCCAATTTGGCGGCACGCATCAGTGGTGCCGATGCGAAATTGACTCCCGTTCAACTGCTGGATCTCGGGAAGATCTTCAAGGAGCTTGGCGATTACGACAAAGGCATCGCGTTGCTCTTGCGGGTTCCCGCTCCGAAGAATCTCGCATTTCTGAAAGCCGAACCACCGCAACCGGCCGCGCCGGATGCCGCGTGGACAGCAGACAAAGCGGCCACGCCGTTCTACCGTGTGGCCCAACTGGAACTGATTCGAACCTATCGGCTTGCCAATCAACTACCGAAGGCGGAGGAACTCCTCGAAGCGTCGCTAGGTAAAGATCGGAAAAGCGGCTGGGCCTTCAAATTCCCGGAATACCGTCGAGAAGAACTGTACTACCTGGAGTCGAAGGCCGCTGGCATCGCCAACCCCCAAGAGGCTTCCAAGATTTGGGCCGAGGCCAAGAAGGGTTGGGATGGCATGAGTCGAGAATATCTCAAAGTGCTCACCACGGCGCTGCCAGCGAATGCCAAGGAAGAAGATGTCGCTAACCTCCGCCGTCAAAAAGAATTCGCCAAGCCGATTTACTACGACCTCGTCGCGGAACTCATCCGCTGTTTGACCCGCGCTCAACTCCAAATCAACAACGGCAAGAAACCCGAATTGGACAAAGCGATGGCCGGCCTCGCCAAACAAATCGTCGAACTCGAGAAGAAGAATCCGGAGCTCAACGACGATGTGAAAGCCAAGTTTCTAAAGTTGTTCGAAGAAGTCTCGCAGCTAAAAGACGCATACAAAGCCGCCGGCGGCGCCTGGAACACCGCAGTGAAATAAGTGAAACGATCCTGACCCTCACATACTCTCCACGGATTCATCCATCATGTTGCGACGCTTGTTTTTGCCGATGTTGGCCAGTCTGTTTTGCGCGGTTCCCGCTTTGGCCCAGATCACTCCTGATCGGGTCTTCTACCGCGATCGCGAAGGTAAAATCGCCAATGTTGATGGCGAAATTAAAGAGTCCGCCATCGGCGTTCAAGTGATCGGGCCGGACAAAAAGGTGAAGAACACGATATCAGCCGCCGACCTTGTTCGCATCGACTACGGCACTGTTCCGGGTGTGGATCGCACCAATCAACAAGCCGCGATCACGTTCGAAGGGACAGGCGATGCGGTGAAAGCAGTCGGCGAATACCGCAAGCTGATTGCCGTGCCAGGTGCCACCGGCAACCCGAAAACGAAACGCTACCTCGAATTCCGTGAGCTGATTTGGAGCGCCAAGATCGCCGACGCCAAAACGGGGGACGACTTCAAACTCGAAGGCAAAAAAGTGGCCGACCGCTTGGCCCTCTTCAGCAAAGCGAACATCGCCAGTTGGGAAGCCTGGACGACAACCCGTCTGGCCGCACGCTACTACTGCGAACTCGAAGAGATTTCCACAGCCGCTGATACGATCTCGATCCTCGGCCGCAATGCGGCGCTCACCCCCGAGTTGCGCCACGAAGCCAAACTCATCGAAGCGGGCTACCTGTTCCGGGGGAACAAGCGGGCCGACGCCGAGAGCCTGTTGAAAGGCCTCGGGGCCGACAAAGATTTCCCCGCCAGCGGGCCGCTCCGTGAACGCTGGGTCATCTTCGAAGAAATTCTAAAAGCGCCGGTTCCCGCACTCGAACGCAAGGAAAGCGATCCCCCTGCACCCGCAAACGAAACCGACGCCCGCACGTCCAAAGTGAAACTCTCGGCTACGAAGATCGAAGCTCTGATCGCCAAGTCTAAAGACCTCGCCGCCCGTGGTGCCGGCTACAGTGCCCTCGGTGAAGTGTTCGTCCGCCACGGTCTCTGGCGTGAAGCCATGTGGGCTTTCCTATGGGTCGATGTCGTCTACAACCAAGATCGCGATGAACAGATCAAAGCCGTGCACC
This sequence comes from Fimbriiglobus sp., assembly GCA_043727675.1. Taxonomy (GTDB): domain Bacteria; phylum Planctomycetota; class Planctomycetia; order Gemmatales; family Gemmataceae; genus JALHQU01. The sequence goes on along the minus strand of JAYSYJ010000001.1, from coordinate 3,116 downwards.
GCCTCGTGCAAATCTTCACGGTGCTGAAAGAAAAAGAGAAGATCGGCGACGCGGACAAGGATCGAGCCGACCTCTACCGCGAGCGTCTGCTCCGCATACGCTAGTGCCAACAGAAGGCCTGGAGTTTGCGATGCCGGAATGGAACGGGGTTTGGATTGTTCTGGTGCTCGCGGCGTTTTTCGCGGGCATTATCAATTCGATTGCCGGAGGAGGCACCCTTCTCACCTTCCCGGCTCTGCTTTCGGTGCTGGCACCGGAAGTCGCCAATGCCACGAGTACATTGGCGGTATTGCCGGGGTCTGTCGCCGGCGCCGTCGGCTACCGCCAGGAACTCTGGGCGGCTCGGCGTTTCGCCCTACAAATGCTTCCGGCTAGCCTTCTCGGCGGGATAGTCGGGGCAATTCTCCTGGTTTGGTATCCCGCCGAGTTCGGTAACTTGGTGCCCTGGTTAATCTTCGCCGCCGCCCTACTCTTCCTCATCCAGCAACCGCTGAACAAACTCCTCAAACGCAAACAGACCGACTTCACCACGTCGCCCAGCACCCTCTTGCTATCGTGCCTGATGGTCTTCCAATTTTTCGTGGCCGTGTACGGTGGCTACTTCGGTGCGGGAATTGGCATCCTCATGCTCTCCGCACTCGGGTTTATGGGCATCGGCGACATCAACAAAGCCAATGGCGTCAAAACGTTCCTGGCCAGCGCGATCAACTCCGTTTCGGCCGTGGTGTTCATCCATGCGAACTTGGTCAATTGGCCCTATGCACTCGTCATGGCCGGTTCGGCCATCGTCGGCGGCTTTGTCGGTGCGAAAGTTGCGAAACGCATGGCCTCCAAATATGTGCGCTGGCTGGTGATTGTTATCGCCTTCGGCTTGGCGATCTTCTACGCACTGAAGTGAACGTCTCACGGCACTATCTGAGTAGTTTCAATCGAACTTCACGGAACCAACCGAGGGCGGGTCGTTCCATGGAAACTGGGTACAACTCGGACGAAAGCGTGGTGACGTGCGTTTGTTCCACAGACCAACTATCCCAATAAATCGCCCGGATCGAAGGCGATGCGATCAGTGTTTCCACTGTCGCCAGTGCCAATGTCGACTCCGCGGAAAGCGGTGCGGCCAGGGTGATGTCCATCGGGCAATTCAGCGGGTCGAATAGTTCCAATAGCTGAAGCACATCGAGTGGATCGCGCGGCAATGTCCCGCGGGAACCGGGTGTCAGGTCGAGTTCCAAAGCGGCCACTTCAAAACCGCTCCGCAAAAGTGTGTCGGCAAATCCGAGCGGGGAATACGTCAAATTTGAATCGAGGAGATAGTCGCCCCAAGGTTGTCGCAGACCGAACGTCCACTGAGCGAGCGGATCGATTTCACGGCTCGTCTCGAGCAACCGGGCCGCGAGACGGAGTCGATCGTCTTCGCCAAGACCGAGTGCATCAGCGCAATTGAAGCCCGAAAAGAGTTCCCAATGTCGGCAACGATCTCGATACCGTGCCACCAGCGTGCCGACGAATTCCGAGAAAAAAGCAGCGATGTTCGGAAAATCACCCATTGCCGCTGCGACCCAATCCGGAACAGTTTCCTCGGAGAGATCAACTAACGGGCCGATGGAAATCGATAAGCCGCTGTGAGTCGCCCAATTCACCAATCGGTCGAGGTGACTCCAATCGAAATTCGCTTCATTTTTCTCGATCCGTTTCCAATTTGGCACGATCCGAACCGCGTTGAAACAGCGAACATATTCTTCAGACTCCCCAGAATTCAGGGGAGTCGAAAGCCGGCAACCCATAAGCGTTGCCAAAGGTCGCGAGTTGTGCAAGCGGGCATCGATCCGGTACTTGGTCAAGGCGTAGGTCATCCGGTCAGCCAGCAGCGAAGCGGCTTCGATGACGATCAACGCATGGGCCTCCCCGGTGGCCGTGTCGTCAGCCAATAACGCGCGACCGAACGCTCGTACAATTTCGGAGAGATCGCTTCGCAGAATCTCGGGAGTCGGAATCGTAGCAGAGTTCAGGGCAAAGTGCAGATTGCGGGCACGGTTGACGCAACCCCGTGCCAGTTCGATCACCAGGCGGTACGGCTCGGGTCTCACCCGGAGCGTCGAAGTCGCCAAGATCCGAGTCTCACCGCGCACGACCCACGGTAGCGACAAACAACCGCTTTCGTTCTTACTGTCATCGTCCAGACGGGTCAGTTCTAAGGTTCTCTCGTCGTATCGGCGTTGCATGGGCACTGGCGCGTTATCGTAGCCACCTGCGATCCAGGCTCGCTCGAGAATCAGGTGCGGATCGGTCGGCCACTTTGCCGGCAATTCGAATGAAAAAAATGCCATGGAACTCGCTGAAAACCGTTGCGTTGCGGATCGAACCCAACATTAATTTATCAACTCCGAACAGAACGGGGCAGGCAAATGTCAGCGCTCGTGCGCTTCGCCATCGGCCCTGGCAATGATGGCAAGGCCATACTTGTTCGCCAATGCGAGTGTCTCGGGTTCGTCGATGATGATCGTCTTGCCCGCTTCGATGGCGAGTGCCGTTGCCCCGGCCTTTCGCATGGTTTCAAGGGTGTCCGGGCCGACTGTCGGCACATCGAAACGCATGTCTTGGTTCGGTTTGGCCACCTTCACCACTACGAATCCGGCTCGTCCGCAGAGTTCACCGGCCCGCTCGATGCAGCGATCCGTCCCTTCGATCGCTTCGACGGCGAGGCACGCCCGCTTGCGAATCATCACACTTTGGCCAATGTCGAGACGCCCCATCTCGCGGGCCAGCGTCCAGCCGAAATCGATATCGAGCCATTCGGGGGCCGTCGGTGCCCGACTCGTCAACTGACCTGGTTTCACGAGTAACTCCGGGCAAAGTTCCAATGCCGAGACGCAGTGCAAACCATCCCGTTCGAATTCGGCGATCAGGCCGAGTAAAAGGGTATCGTCTTTGTTATCCCGGCGCAACCGGGAGAACCAGAAGCGACCGGCTCGCCAATCGGGTAGCATCCGCAGCCACATCCAGGGTCGAAACAGCTGCTGTTTGTGGTATTTCCCAGCCATCGTCCAATCGGCCACACCGTTGCGTCGAAAGCGATTGATGACGAACCCCATCGATAGTCGACGGAGCCAGAAAAA